>CAYZWG010000007.1:33639-35712 GCA_964481605.1 uncultured Planctomycetaceae bacterium | reverse complement strand
ATAAGAAAATTCTGCGAGGTGGGCAGGGAGTCGAGGCGTCTCCTTGAGACGGCTGGTCCCACGAAGCGGTCGTGGAGATTATGGAGGTGGCGTGGTCCGAACATCACGATCGACCCCGGGCCGAACGGATACGGCTGTCCGCCCATGGTGTATTTCGCGTACGGCTGGCCGTCGCGATAGACCGTGATTTGCCGGCCTTGATAGACGATCGCCATTTGCACGAACTGGTCGGGCGAGGCGGTTTCCTTCGGCCAGTCGTGCTGTTGCCGATCGGTTCGCTGGTAGCCGTTGCTGCCCGGCATCCAGACGCCCGGCTCGATCTCGCCGAAAACCACGCCGTCGAAGCGGTCGATGCCGTTGGCGTCGATCGTCAATGCCGTTCCGCCTCGCTGGGTGAGATTCGCCGGCGATACCCAGACGACCAGCGTCTTGTCGACGAGCGGCCGGTCGGCGGCGGCACGGGAGTCTGCCACGGATCCGGCGGCGATGAACGCCACCAGGGGAAAGAAGACAGCGCGTTTCATGTTGGGTTACCTCGGAGGGAAGGTTGCCGTGGGGACACGCGCCCGCCGCGGGGGCGTCGTGTCGGACAATCCTCATGCCGGTCTGGCCCGGCACGGGCGGGGGCTATCGCTTGCTGGTGCGGTAAAGGCCGCTCGGCTGGAGCCGCTGGGCATAGCTCATCATGGCGAAAAGGGCCAACTGGTCGCGCTGGTTGGAGGGGGCGGCCTTGCTCAACACGCCGGCGATGTAGCGCAGCTCCCGGTCGGCCTCCGCGGTGAGGGCCTTGCCGTGGGGAAAATATTTGGCGGAAACGTAGATGTGGAAGGGGAGCCCGCCGAACTTGCTCCCCCACTGGCTGACATAGTCGATGCCCGCCTTGCCGCCCTGGTTTTGCGACATCCAGCGGTGTGCCGCGGCCAGTTGTTCGAGGGCCGACCGGTACCGCCGGCCATCGACCTCAAGATGGGGAAGACCGGCGGAATAGGCCTCCAGGCAATACATCATCACCGTCGGCGTGATCGTCTCCGCAGGAAAGTGCTCGGCGACCGTGAGCAGGTCCTGCCGGTTGAGCCAGTCGATCGCGCCCCGGCCGATCTCAAGATACGCCCGATCGCCCGTCTCGTCGTACAAGCAAAAGGCCAGCGAGCCGAAGACGCCGGTCGAGCACCACCACTCCCGATCGGACCGGGGCCAATAGCCGTCGGTGACCCCTCCCGACGGCCGGACGAAGTTCTTGGCCACCAGCCGGGCGAACGCGCGAACCGAATTCAGGTAGCGCTTTTTTTCCGCCGGGTCGGAACAACGAATCGCCGTGGCCAACACGCCCAAGGCGATCGAGGAGCAATCGGCCACGTACCAGTCGCCCCGATCCTCGCCGGGGCGGCGGCCATACTGCATGTAATAAGCGCCGGCGGGAATCATCCCCTGCTGATACTCGATCATCCGGTCCGACCAGAGTTTGCAGGCGTCGAGGTATTCCTCCTTGCCGCTGATGTCGAAGGCCACGGCCAGCGCGCGAACCACGTACGAGTCCCAGTAAAATGCCCGCCCGATCCTCTCCGTGGTCCGCGCCTGTTTCTCCACCAGGCGGCATCCGTCGTCGCAGAGATCGAAGAACTCGGCCTTCAGGTCCGGCCGTTCGTCCACCGCCAGGCAGGCTGCCGGCGGCAAGCCGAAGGACGCCAGCAGCACTGCCGCCGGCAGAATCCCCATCAGCGTGGTCCGGTGCATCGGGTCTCTCCCACCTGTTGATGGTTGCACGGCCAACGAGGCAGAGCCTTGCCGGAGGTTGATCGGAAGAAACTGCGGGCCGCGGACATCGGGGACGATCGCGCATCCGATCCCGCCTCGTCACGATGTCCAGTCTATCCAATCACGCCCGCATTTCAAGCGAATCCCTATTGACGCCGGCACGGTCAACGGGCGGAGAGCTTGCCGTGATAGAAACCCCTTACGAAGCTCCGGCTTCGTAACGCGGGTGGCCCTGATAGCTCGCCTATCAGGGCGGCGCAGCCGCAAGAGGCACGGGCAACCCTGTTCGGCGCGGGGCTGCCTGACCCCGCTCCCCGC
>CAYZWG010000007.1:32001-33539 GCA_964481605.1 uncultured Planctomycetaceae bacterium | reverse complement strand
GCAAGAGGCACGGGCAACCCTGTTCGGCGCGGGGCTGCCTGACCCCGCTCCCCGCGTCCCCCGGCACTCCGGCGCGTCGCAGTCCTCGCCTCCCGTGCCCGCGGCACCCCGATAGCAGAGCTATCGGGGCTACCCGCTTGGCAGCGAGGGCCTGTATCCCAGGAAACTTGCCTTACCCGACGCAAACTTTGCGTATACCAAGAAACCTAGCTTTGCAAAAGCGATTTCAACTGGCTCTTGCTGGCAAGTCCTACGTACCGGGCGACGACCTGCCCTCCTTGGAAGACCATCAGGCTGGGGATCGAGTTGATGCCGTAGCGGGCCGCCAGTTCGGGGTTCTGGTCGACGTCAACCTTGACGATTCTCGCCTGGGGTGTTTCCGCGGCCAGTTGCTCCAAGGTGGGGGCGATCGCCCGGCAAGGCCCACACCAGTCGGCATAGAAATCGACCAGCACCGGCCGATCGCTCCCCAGTACCTGGTCGTCGAAGGTGGCGCTGTTGGCGTGGAGTACGCTTCCGTGGGATGCTGCCAAGGACATGTCGTTTTCTCCTCTTTGCTGGGGCGAGATGACTGTCGGCGATAGGTGGGCAGGCCGCCCGGCCGCTCCAAGGGTACGGATGCGGGAGCCGCCGAAATGGTTACAGCCGCCCCGGCAAGAAAACCGGCCCCCCCGCGCAAGTGGTTGACGGCCCGGCAGTTGGCTCACAGCCGGAATCAGCCGCCGTGGGCCCGCACCCGCACGTTGCGAAACGCCACGGGGCCATGGTCGGCCTGCAGCAGGATCGGCCCGCACGGCGCCTCCGGGACCTTTCGCCAGGCGTGTCCCGTGGGCCATTTCAGCTCCACGTTCTCGTGGATCACCTGGCCGTTGAGCACCACCTTGACCATCCGGGCGTTGGCCGTCTTGTTGCCCGCGCCGTCGAACCGCGGGGCCCGGAAGACCACGTCGAGCGACTGCCACTGGCCGGGCGGCCGCGCCGCGTTCAGCCGCGGCGGCGTGCCCTCGTCGATCGTGTGGTAGCGGGGTCTCAGCTCGGCCCTGGGGTAAATGCCGCCGCATTGGCTGGCCGTGGGCCGCTCGACGCCGTGGCTGTCGGCGATCTGGATTTCGTAAAGGCCTTGCAGCTTCACGCCCGAGTTGGAGCCCTGGGGGATCATGAACTCGACGTGCAGCTCGACGTCACCGAAGGATTGTTTGCTGGTGAGGTCCTGCGTCTTGCCGCCCTGGGCCCCGTTGACCAGCACGCCGCTGCCGGGTTTGGGTACCAGCCGCCGGGGGTTTTTCGCGTCCAGGGCCGCGTCGCCGGCGATGGTCCACTGCTGGGGCAGGCCATCCCACGCAGCCCAGGGATCGGAACCGATCAAGTCCGTCCAACCGCACGAATCGGCCGCCGGGGCCCGTGCCAGGCCCACAACCAGTCCCCCAACCAAAACCCAGGACACCGCACGCAAGATCATGTTGCACCTCATGGTGATGTGATAGCCGGTGACACCCGCGGCGGCGGGGTCGGGAGACCCGCGCCGAACAGGGCGGCCC
>CAYZWG010000007.1:23914-31901 GCA_964481605.1 uncultured Planctomycetaceae bacterium | reverse complement strand
CCCGCGCCGAACAGGGCGGCCCACGGCGGCGGGGTTGAGAGCCCCGCGCCGAACAGGGCGGCCCGCGGCGGCGGAGTCGGGAGACCCGCGCCGAACAGTGATCCGGCATGACTGGGGGGTTCCTCCGGGCAAAGCCCGATTATAGCTCACGCCGGTCCCCAAGCTCCAGCGCTCCCAGCCTGGTTCCCAAGCTCCAGCTTGGGAACCCGCCGACCTGGAGTCTCGCTTCAAGAGGCACGGAGCGGAGTTTCCCGCTGGGTGCGGTCCCAAGCTGGAGCTTGGGACCGAGATCAACGACCGTTTGGCTCCCGCGCGGCATCTTGACCTGGTTCCCAAACTCCGGCTTGGGAACCCACCGAAGCCGGAGCTTGGGACCGGGCGTCACAAGATCATTCCTTCTCGTCGTGGTCCTCGTCGCCCTCTTTTTCCACGGTGAACTTGTCGAAGTAGGTCCGGGCGTCGGCTTTTGTCCACAAGCCAACCTTGCCTGCCTGCCGAAAAGTGTCGTCTCTTGCTTCCAGCAACTCCTTGTCGTCCAGCGAGCATTCGATCTCGTTTCCTTCGCACTCGATTTCCAGCGTGTGCCACTGGCCGGCGGGTATCCTCAACCCGCCCTTTGACGCCAGTTGCTTTCGCCTTCCGTTGACGACCTTGTAGACCCGGAAGTTGTCTTCCAGGGGGTTCATACGGGCGATGTAGTAGTTGTTGGCGTCGCGGTAGCGCCAGACGACACCCCCGCCCTGGTCGACCTGGCCTCGGACGGCCTTGAAGGCGACCTCGATCTCGACGTCGCGATAGTTCGAGTCGTCGACCACGCAGAGATTGAAGACGTGGTCGGGGCTCTTGGCGGTTTGGGCCAGAACGCGGCCCGTCTTGGAGGGCGCGGTGGGGTCGGCGACGACTTTCCAGGCGCTGCCTTCGCCCCTGCCGGTCTTGGCCACCGTCCAGCCCTGGGGCACGTGGCCCAGGTCGTCCTGCGAAAAGCAGAAGGTCCGCTCGTCTTCGTCGTTGTCTTCGTCGTCCTCGTCGTCCGCATCGTCGTCGTGGCGAGCTTGGGCGTGGCCGGCTTGTTGCGCGTTGTGGGAGAGTGCCGATTTGGGCGAGGTTTCGTCCGCGCCGGCCCGGACCCCGTTCGGAAGGATCAGGCAAAGGGCCGCCAACAGCCCCGCCACGGATACCATCCACCCCAGCCATGTCAACCGTTTCATCGTCCGTCCTCCACTGGCATCAGGGTTGAAACGCGCCACCGAGGGCTCTGACGCACAGCCCCATCGGCGGCGGGCCGGACAAGTTCCGGCCGGGAAAAAGGTTTTCAGTGCTCCGCGATTCCAGGCAGGTGGACCGTTGCTCGACAACCCGACTCCGGCAGGTTTTCCAAGCGGAGCGTGCCGCCGTGCGACTCGACCACGGCGCGGGCGATCGACAGTCCCAGTCCGGTTCGCCCACGGTTCAAGCGTCCGGGAATCCTGCCGGACGATCCTTCTTTCTCAAACGCGGTGAGCACTTCCGCGGGGATTCCGTGCCCTCGATCCTCGACGACCAGCTCCAGCCCGGCGTCGGCCGACGTTGCTATCCGCAACTTGACCGGATCGTCCGGCGCGTAGCGGAGCGAGTTTTCCACCAGGTTCCGTACGGCGATGGCCAGCAACAGGCCGTCGCCGAGGATACTCATCTTCTCGGGCGCGGTGCGGGTGAGGGTGACGCGTTGTTGATCGGGCAATTGACGGATGACCTCGCGCAGCGCCGACTCCAGCGCCGCCACGGATATTTCCGAGGCTTCGGAGAGCAGATGGCCGGCGTCGGCGCGGGCCAGGACCAGCAGCCCTTCCACCAGGCCGGTCATTCGCGCAACCAGGGCGTCCATCCGCTGAATGGCGTCCACGTATTCGGCCGTGGAGCGGGGGTGGCGCAGGGTAACGTCGATTTCTCCGCGGAGTGCCGTCAGCGGTGTGCGTAGTTCGTGGGAGGCGGCCCCGGTGAAGCGGCGTTCGCGTCGAAAGGCCTCTTCCACCGGCCGGATGGCCTGCTTGATTAAGTGGTGACCACCCATCGCGGCCAGTGCAAGCACCAGCGGAAAGCCACCGGTGAGATACCATGCCAAGCCCCGCAAGTGTCGATCGAGCGTACCGCGGTCGACCACCGCGCGGAGATCGAAAACCATCTTCTCGGGCGACTCGGTCCCCGAAGGCCGCCTTCGCACGGTCAACAGCCGAGCGGCGCGGACCGCGCCCGATCCGCCATACGCGGCATCGGCGATACGCACTTGATCCAACGGCAACCGGCCCGCTCCCACGGCCGGAAGATCGTCCTCATGGTCGAATCCCCGGCGAGACCGATCCAGCGTGCGGCCATCTTCCGCCAGCACTTGCCAATCACCGGTGCGGCCGTAGAATTTCGCGCCGTCGCCGTGGTGAACGCCTTCAATCTCCACGGAGCCGTCTTCTTCCAACTCGATCGCCGAGGCGAGTCGTTCGATGTCCTTTTCAACCGCCGTATCCAGTTCCCTTTCGCCCGCCCAGCGCGAGAGCGTATACAACGCGATTTCGCTTCCGGCCAGCAACAACCCCACCGTCAGCAGGTATTGCAGCAAGAGCTGCCGCCGGAGTCTTTTCAATCGTTTCACGCCGGTTGCTCCAGCCGATACCCCGCGCCGCGAACCGTGCCGATCACCACCTCGCCGCTGACCCGGGCAAGCTTTCGGCGGATCTCCTTGACGTGGACATCGATGACGTTGCTCATCGCTTCCATCTGCTCGTTCCACACGTGCTCGTAAATCCGCGTTCGACTCAACACCTTGCCCGGATGCTGCATCAAATACTCCAGGATGGCGAACTCACGATTAGACAATTCGATCCTTGCCTCATGCCACCAGACCCGGCGAGTCGACCGATCGAGGGTAAGCGGCCCGACCCTCAGCAGGGGGTCGAACACCCGCCGCGACCGGCGCAACAACGCCCTGATTCGTGCCAACAGCTCCTCAAAGGCGAACGGCTTGACGAGATAGTCGTCGGCGCCGTCGTCCAAGCCGTGAATCCGGTCCGGCACGGCATCGCGCGCGGTGAGGATCAGCACCGGACTGGTGATCCCCCGCGACCGCCACTGCCGCAACACGGCCAGCCCGTCTTTCTTGGGAAGCACCAGGTCCAAAATGATCATGTCGTAGGACGGGTCGGCCCCCTTGGCCAGCGCGTCCTCGCCGTCCACCGCCTGGTCCACCGCGAACCCCTCTTCCGTCAAGCCGTGAACCAAGAAGCCGCGGATCGAGGCGTCGTCTTCCACTACCAGAATACGCATCCGAAAACCTCCAAGCACAAGATATCGAATATGCCGTGAAGTGAACATGAAGGCCGGATGAGATTTCCTTCATCTTCCAGCCGGCGGCCGGACGCTGAAAATGCCGTAGGGCGCCAAACGCACGAGCTGGTTCCCATTCGACCCTGGTTCCCATTCCACTCTGGTTCCCAAGCTCCAGCTTGGGAACCCGCCGCGAGGCGGGTGGCGCGGGGCTTTCTCGCCGCGTGCGGTCCCAAGCTGGAGCTTGGGACCGAGATTGGAGTGGAGCTTGGGACCGAGATGACAAGCTTGGGACCGAGCATCATCGGCTTGGCAGCCGGCCGCGGGTGGATTTGGCGGGCCGGGGGCAGTACACTTCACCGAGGGCGAAATCTATCCACGCTGGGCGGTGGAAACGGGCTTTTTTCGGAACGAGGAGACTTCCATGCCTGCAAGAGCGAAGTCGGGCTGCCTGCCGGCCGCCCTGGCGGCCGTATGGATAGGGGCCCATGTCCTCGGGCCTTTGCCCGCGCGCCTCCAGGCAGCCGACGCCGCCGAGCAAGCCCCCGCCCTTTCCTCTGCCGCCGACGCCGGCCGATCGGATGGCGCCGAGGCGCCGGCCCGCAACCGCTTTCGCCAGGACCCCTGCATCCGCTTTACCGCGCCCCACGCCGCCGAGCTGACCTGGCAGACCGATCAGCCATCCTCGGCGGTGGTGCTGTGCGGTCCCCGGGGCAAGCCGCCGCAACGCTACCCCGGTTCGGCCCCCGCGCGGCGCCACTCGATCGCCCTGGCCGGGCTCACTCGCCGGCAGGTCTACTCGTTTCGGATCGTGACGAGCATCGCGGGCGAGGAATACCCCAGCGACGAATTCACCTTCGACACGACGTTCAACTACACGGTCGAACCCGCCGCCGAGGGAAAAACGACTCCGGCCACCGCGGCCAAGGCCGCGGCCATCCTCGGCGCAAGCGGCACCCGCCGGGGGTACTGCGTCCTGATCGGCGACGGCTCGGGCCGCCTGGCGTGGGAGTTGGCCCGGCAAAGCGAGTTGATCGTGATCGTCGTGGAGACCGATCCCGGCAAGATCGCCGCGGCCCGTCGCCGGCTCGACGAGGCGGGGGTCTATGGCACCCGGGTGAGCGTGCACCGGATCGGCGACGCCGGCCGTCTGCCGCTGCGCAGCAATTTCGCCAACCTGGTCGTGGCCGATACACCCCAGGCCGACCCGAGCGAGTTGTTTCGGGTTCTTCGGCCCGGCTCGGCCGCCGTGTTCACTGGGCACGGTCCGTCGGCCGTGGACAAGCTACCGCAAGGGGCCGAGCGGGTGGGCGAAATGCTGCTGCTCCGCAAACAGCCGCGGACACACACCGGCCAGTGGACCCACCAGTACGGCACGGCCGCCAACCGGGCAAGCTGCGGCGAGACGCTCGCCGGGGCCAGCGGCACGGCCGACCTGGAACTCCAGTGGCTGGGGCGTCCGGGGGGCGATTTTGGGCTCGACCGCAACCCTCGCATGCCCGCTCCACTGGCCTTCGGGGGCCGGCTCTTCCACCAGGGCATGAACCGCATCATCGCCCTCGACGCCTACAACGGGGCCGTGCTTTGGAACCTGGAAATCCCCACGCTCCGCCGCGTCAACCTCCCCCGCGACTGCGGCAACTGGTCGAGCGACGGCCGCTGGCTGTACTGCGCGGTGAGCGATCAACTCTGGCAGATCGATCCTTCCGACGGCCGCCTGGAAAAGTGTCTCACGCTGCCCCCGGCGGCCGGCAGGCAGGGCCACCATTGGGGTTTTACCGCTTGCTCGGGAGGCCTTCTCTACGGCACCAGCGTCAAGGCCCCGGGGACGTACACCCGGTATTGGGGCAAGGACGAGTGGTACGACGGCCGAAAACCCTCCCTCACCTCGATGGTCTGCGGCGACTGGCTGTTTGCCCTGTCGCCCGGCGAGGACCGCCCGGTGTGGACCTATCGCGGCGGAGCGATCGTCCACCCCACGATCACCATCGACCGGGGCCATGTCTACTTTGCCGAGGGTCGCGGGGAGAAAGCCGCCGGCTCACCCAGCGGGCGGGTTGCTCCTGGGGCGCTCTTCAAGAATCTCGACCTGGTCGCTTTGGACGCGAGGACCGGGCACGAGGCCTGGCGGCGAAAACTCGACATCCCCCCGGCCGACTCCGTCTTTTTCGGCCAATCCGCCGCCGCGGGCGTGGTGCTGATGTCGTCGGGGGCGGGGAAGTATCACCTGGCCCTGTTCGGCCACGACGACGGCCGGCCGATCTGGCAGGCCGCCCATCGCTGGCCCAGCGACAACCACTCGGGCCACATGCAGCACCCGGTGATCGTGGATGGGCGGATCTACCTGGAGCCGAAAGGCTATCGGCTGGCCGACGGGACCCGAATCGCCGAGTCGATCGGCCGTCGCGAGGGATGCCATACCTACCTGGCCTCCAGCCGCGCGTTGATCTACCGCGGCACCGGCCGCCAGGTCGCCATGTGGTCGCTCGATAAGGGCGAAACCACCTACCTGACAGGTCTGCGGCCAAGCTGCTGGCTGAGCTTCGTGGCCGCCGAAGGGATGTTGCTGGTGCCCGAGGGCGGGGGCGGCTGCTCCTGCGGTCGCTGGCTGGAGACCTCCGTCGGGCTGGCCCCCTGGGAGATCATCGGCGGCGGCCCCAGCCCCTCCGGAGAACAACCATGACGAAACACGCGATCCTGCCGCTGGTGCTGATCCTCGCCGGCGGAGCCCTGGCGTCCGACGACTGGCCCACCTACCGGCACGACAACCACCGCAGCGGGGTGACGCCGGCGGCAATCGAGACGCCGCTGGCGCTGGCCTGGAAGCGCGTCAGCCGGGTGCCCCCCCGCACGGCTTGGTCCGGTCCGGCCCCCTGGGACGCCTACGCCGGCAATCGGGGTCTTCAGCCGCAGCGGGACTTCGACCCGGCCTTCTACACCACGGCCGCCGCCGGACTGCTCTACTTCGGCTCCTCGGTCGACGACGCCGTGCATTGTCTGGACGCGGCCACCGGCCAACGGAAATGGGTGTTTTTCACCGGCGCCGCCGTCCGCTTGCCACCCACGATCTACCGGGGGAAGGCCTATTTCGGCTCCGACGACGGCTATCTCCGCTGCGTCGACGCCGTCGACGGTTCACTGCTCTGGAAGCTCCGGGGCGGGCCGTCCGACACCCTCCTGCCCTGCGACGGAAAGCTGATTTCCCCCTGGCCCTGCCGCACGGGCGTGCTGGTTGCCGGCGACGTCGCCTATGCGGCGTTCTCCCTCGTTCCCTGGAAGGACTCCTTTCTTTACGCGATCCATCCGGCCGACGGGCGAGTCGTCTACCGCAAGTCGTCGGCGGGCAACACCTTTCAAGGGGCCCTGGCGGCCGGCAACGGGCAACTGGTGGTTTCGCAGGGCAAGGCACCGCCGATCGCCTTGGCGCTGCAAAGCGGCGATCGGGCCGCCGTTTACGCCCACTGTAGCGGAACGTCGTGCACGTTGCTGGGCGAGCGTCTGATGGCGGCCCAGCCGGCGTCGCAGAAAAACGCCGACAACGTAATCCAGGTCGTCGACCGTGCCGGCGGCGGCACCCTGGCCGCCTTCGCCGGCGCCGACCGGCTCCTCTACGACGGCGGCAGGGCCTATCTGCACCGGCACGGTCGCCTGGCGGCGCTGGACCTGGACCGCCTGCTGGAACTCTCCGCCCGGCGGGAAGCACTCCGCCGGCAGATTGCCGTGCTTCGCCGAAAAAGCAGCGAAGATACCGAGACCGAAAAGATCAAAGGGATTGAGCGGGACCTTGCCGAAACGGAAACGGAGATGGCCAAGACCACCCGATGGGAAGTCCCCTGCGATCGGCCTTTCACGCTGATCAAGGCCGGCCGGTTGTTGCTGGTGGGCACCGACGGGCAGGTGATCGCCGTCGACACGGACGCCGCCGCCACGGTCTGGACGGCCGAGGTGGAGGGCCGCGTGCGGGGCCTCACCGTGGCCGGGGGGCGGCTGTTCGCAAGCACCGATCGGGGACACATCTATGCCTGGGCCCCACGCCAATGACCGAAGGCTGAAGGAAGAACCTCGCCCTCCCAGTGTTTCCACCCTGGTTCCCAAGCTCCAGCTTGGGAACCCGCTGCGAGGCGGGTGGCGCGGGATTTCCCGCCGGGTGCGGTCCCAAGCTGGAGCTTGGGACCGAGATGAAAGCTGGAGCTTGGGACCGAGATGAAAGCAACGAACAACCTTGCGGTGCAGTACAACTACCCGCTGCCGAGAACGTCATGTCCCCATCGCGAAACCTGAGAAAAGCCCAACAGGCCCACGACCGGCTCGACGCGAAAGCCTCCCAGGCGGCCCACGACATGCAGGCCCGGGAGGACCACCGGCAGGAGACCGGCCAATACATCAAGAGCGCCGTGTACGGCGGGCTGGACGGCATCATCACCACGTTCGCCGTGGTCGCCGGCGTGGCCGGCGCGGCCCTGGGTACCGGGGTGGTTCTCATCCTGGGATTCGCCAACCTGCTGGCCGACGGGCTCTCGATGGCCATCGGCGACTATTTGAGCACCAAGGCCGAGCAAGATTTCCAGCGGGCCGAACGTCGCCGGGAAGCGTGGGAAATCGAAAACTACCCCCAGGGCGAACGCCGCGAGATGATCGAGCTCTACACCGCCAAGGGCATTGCCCGCCACGACGCCGAGACGATCGTGGAGAT
>CAYZWG010000007.1:0-23814 GCA_964481605.1 uncultured Planctomycetaceae bacterium | reverse complement strand
AGCTCTACACCGCCAAGGGCATTGCCCGCCACGACGCCGAGACGATCGTGGAGATTTTTGCCCGCCACAAGGAGGCCTGGGTCGACGTGATGATGATCGAGGAGTTGGGCATCGTCGAGTCGCGGGAATCACCGCTGGCCCACGGCCTGGTCACGTTTTTCTCTTTTGCCTTGTTCGGGCTGGTTCCCCTGCTGGCCTTCCTCGTGATGCAGCTTGTGCCGGCGCTGCGGATCGACACCTTCGTCGTGGCCGGTGTCTCCACGGCGGCCACCCTGTTTGTCCTGGGGGCCTTGAAGGTCCGGGTCACCGGCCGAAGCTGGATCAAGTCGGGCCTGGAAACGCTGGCCGTGGGCGGCGTCGCCGCGGCGACCGCCTACGCGGTGGGCGTCCTGCTGGGCGGACTGGCGTGAAAGGACACGCCGCCTGCTCCCCCCACCGAGCTTGCCCCGGTGGACCACGGGTTGGACAACTACCACGCCCACGCCCACACACGCGCCACTCGCCGGCGCGCTGCCGCTGGGGAGACCTGCGCCGCGGTGGTTTCGGCGAGGTCGGGAGACCTGCGCCGATCGCTGGGTACTCTATTTCCTAGGATTTGCCTTACGGAATCGCGTGTCGCTCGGGCGGCTGCAACGTCAACCGCACGCGAACCGGCATGGTGAGCTTGTCGCAGGCGAACCGCACCGAGTGCCGGCCCACGGGCAGGATCACGGTCTGGCCGGGAGCGTCGTCCTGCCGGGGCTCTTCCAGCGGCAGACCGTAGCAGCGGACCGGCTCGCCGGGCCAGAGAATCATGTATTGGCCTTCGCTCAGCCGGCCGTTCAGCGCCAGCCGCCGGCCGTCGATTTCCACTCGCGGGTTCTCGATCGACCGCTCGTCGAGCCGGCCCAGCGCCTTGACGTCGTCGATCCCACAGGTGACGGTGGTCCCGGCCGGCAGACCGTTGTAGTAGAAGGCCAGGTACCGCAGCCGGGCGTAGTCGATCTTGTCCTCCGCCGGCCGGGCAAGCTGCTGGTAGCGCCAGCCGGTAAAGTCATTGGCAATGTAATAGTCGACCGCGGCGGAATCGTCGCGAAGTTGAAGCTTGAACAGGCCCCCTCGGCCGTCTCCCTTGAGCCAAAACCCGATCGCCTTGTGCCGGGAGATATCCAGCGGCGGGTTGAACTGCTTGCCGATCGTCGACCAGCCGCTGGCGTCGGCCAGGGTGCTTTGGGCCGTGTAGAGGGCACATCGCCGGCCGGCGCGGGCGTCGGTTTCGACCGACTCGAACCGCTGGCTCACGCCCGCAAGCGTCGCCCCACCTTCGGCGCGGTAAAGGGGACGGGGGCCTTTTTTGCGGGCGTAGGGGGCCAGGTCGTCGAACGACTCCAGCACGAGCGCGTCGGCCGCCTGGTAGGAAGGCCCCGCCGCCGGCCAGGGGCCGGCCAGCGCCTGGACCTGGAGCCCCACCCGGGCCGGCCCCTGCTCGACCTCGACCGGCCAGACGTCGGCCTCACCGTCCAGCGCCGCCACCGCGTGCCAGGGGGCGTAGACCACCCGTTGAAACACCTCGTGGCCCTCGGTCCCCAGCAGGCGGTACTCGCGGCGGTGATCGAGCAGTTTTGCCCGCGCCGCGGGCTCTTTCTTTCCGCCCAAGAGGGGATCGATCCGCAGCCGGGCTTGCATTTCCGCACCGACTCGGCCCGAAAGCCGCAACTTCTCGTAGCGGGCAATCAGGTCGAGAATCTCGCCGCCGAAGGGGTGCTTGGCCACCGCGTCGACGGAAGCCTGGAACGACATGGAGGAGTCGTAGCCGATCGTCGCTCCCAGCACGTACTCATACATATCGAGCGGGGTCGAGGTGTCGTAGCCGTAGTACCAGCCGATGTCCAGCGGCATCCCCTGCCGGGCAAGGAACGTGAAGCCGGGCGAACGCTCGTCGAGATAGCCTTTCAAGTCGCCGTGGCCGTCGGCCGACGCGCTGCGGGCCAACAGGTGCCAGGAATAGTGGCTGAAGCTGCTGGCTTGCAGGAGCATGTCCTTGTTGGCCAGTTTGTCGTAAAAGGCCTTGTGCAGCCTGGCGTTGTAGTACCAGTGATCGCCCTGGAGCCGCTCGGAGCCGTCGAAATAGAGCATATCGACGTTGCAGGCGTTGGCCACCCGGGCAAAGTTCGTGGCCACTTCGTCCAGCAGCGAGGTATCCATGTCGAACATGTGGTAGCCGTAGGAGCGGGCAAGGTGGGCGATGGGTTCGCCCTCGTTGTGGGCAGCGGCCACGGTGCCCAGGTAACCCCGGCGGCAATCGCTGAACCCCCAGGGCGGCTGCATCGAGCGGCCGCCGTAGCGGATCAGCTCGTCGCCGATCTGGAGCACCGTGCCGTCGCCCCGGTAGCCGCCGTCCTCGGTGGGAAAGCCCTCGGGGGGCGCGACCGCGGGAATGAAATCAGCCTTGGCGTCCACGTCGGCGGCCAACGCGGCGGCCGCGTCCTTGACCAGCCGCGGGTCGGGCACGGGCGTCAGGTAGGGGTCGGGCGGATAGATCGAGGCCGCCAGAAAATGGAAACCCACCCGGAACCCGGCGTCGTGGAACCGCTGGACGGTCCGTTTCAGGCCGTCCAGCCCCCGGGGAAAGTTCTTGCGATTGACCTCGTAGTGACCCGTGCTCCGACACCAGGTGCCCTGGCCGATGAGGATGGTGTGAAATCCGCCCCGCCGGGCGATGGCCAAGGCCCGCTCGACTTGTGACTGGTTGAACCGGGTGAGAAAGAAGTAGGACCGCTTGGTCCAGGGCGACTGCTTGTTCCAGACTCCGCCCGGTCGGGGACTGGGCAGTCCGGCCGCCGACTCGAAGCGGCGAATCGCGTCGAACAACTCGGCCTCGGGGCAGGCGATCACGCCGAACCGGGCCGGCTCGATGCCGTGCCTTTGGTACGTCTCGACACCCAGGTTGGTGGCCGCATCGGACCACAGCGGCGAGTCGGGCGACTCGAAATCCTCCAGCAGAATGGCCTCCTCCCGGCCCTCGCGTTGGACGATCGCTTCCACCTGGTCCAGCAGGCAGGTCACCGTCTGGCCGGCCGGCAGGCCGTTGTAGTAGAAGTTGAGCGTGGCGACCTTGTCGTAGCGGACCGTGTCGATGGGGCTTTGCGTGAGGGTGCATTGCCGCCAGCCCTGGAAGTCGATCTTGAGGTAGTTGTCGCGATAGCCGCCCTGGCCGTCGTAGAGTTGGATTTTCAGTTGCTCGCCCTGCCCGTCGCCGTGGACCCAGGCGCGAATTGCCTTGCAGCCGGAGAGATCAACGGGCCGGGGGAAGTTCTTGCCGCGGACACTCCAGCCGCCCGGTTTCTCGTCGGCGGTGGCGGTGAATCGCGCGGCGTGGCGGCCGACCTTGGCATTCTCGCCGGTCTGAAGGAATGCGTGGCGGCAGCCCGGCCGGTTGCCGTGGGCGCCGCCGGAGCGTCGGGTGAGGGCGTGTACGTTGGGCTCGGCCGCCATCAGGCAGGCGGCCAGTCCGCCGTGGCGAGCGGCATAAAGCGGGCCTGGTGCCGAGGTGCCCTCGGGAGTGCCCAGGCTGAACAGGTGGAACCGCCGCACCTGGTGCTCGGTCTTCAGCCGGACCAGTTCAAAGAGGGCGAAGCCCGGTTGCGCGCGGACGCGGAACACGGCCACGGAGCCGTCGTCGAACGCCACGGTCAACTCCTCGCCGGAGCGCCGCAGCGACCGTGGCAGGCTGAGCCCCCGGTCGGTCTCCAGCTCGAACGCCGGCCGGGCGGGGGGCGGCCACGTGACGCCGCCGCTAAACGCCAGCGACCTCACGTATCCCTGATCGTCGAGGACCAGTCGGGCGGATTGGAGGTCGAAAACGATCTCGCCGGCGGTGGCCACGGCCGGCACCGCAAGGACGGCAACCGCCGACAAGAGGAACTGCAATGGCCATTTCATGGGCAGACCTTTTTACATCGTGCCGAACGCTCGTCGCAGCGCGCCGGCGACTTGTTGGAGCGCGACGCGGGCCTGATCGAAGATCGCCGTGCGGCGGATGAACGGATGGACCATGCCGCGGTAGCGGGTGTGCGTGACGGAAACCCCCGCTTCACGGAGCCGCGCCGCGTAGGCCTCTCCCTCGTCGCGGAGCGGGTCGTACTCGGCGGTGAGAACCAGTGCCGGCGGCAAGCCGCGGAGGCTCTCGGCCCTCAGCGGCGAGGCGTAGGGGTCGGCGCCGTCCTCGTCTCGGGCAAGGTAGCAATCCCAGAACCAGCGCATCATCGAGCGGGTGAGCGGATACCCTTGGGCGTTGGCTCGGTACGAAGGCGTGTCCAGGTTGTCGTCGGTGACCGGATAAATGAGCACCTGCAACACGGGCGGGCGGTGCCCCCGGTCGCGGGCCATGAGGGAGACCACGGCCGCCAGGTTGCCCCCGGCGCTGTCGCCTCCCACGGCCACCCGCCGCGGGTCGGCCCCGATCGAGTGGGCCTCCTCCATCACCCAGCACATGGCCGCGTAGGCGTCGTCCACGGCGGCCGGAAACTTGTGCTCCGGCGCCAGCCGATAGTCGACCGAGACCACCAGGCAGCCGGCCGCGTTGGCCATCGAGCGGCACAAGGTGTCGTGGGTGGCCAGATCGCAGAGGACCCAGCCGCCTCCGTGATAGAACACCAACACCCCGGCCGGCTTGGCGTCCAATCCCTTGGGCACGTAGACCCGGATGGGGATCTCGCCGCCGGGGCCCGCAATCGTGCGATCCCGCACCGCGGCCACCGGCTCGGGATCGCCTAGCGACTGGGCGTCCTCCAGGCACGCGGCCCGGGCTTCTTCCAGCGGCATGGTTTCCAGCGGGGGCGCGCCGAGTGCCTCCTGTTCGTCCAGAAAAGCCCGCACCTGGGGATCAAGCGGCATGGATTTCTCTCCGGGGAATCTCTTTGTGCAGCAGTTCGCGGGTAGCACCGGTTCGTGAACCGGTGTGGCTGGTGCCACAAGAGCCTGGTAGGCCGGATCACGATCCGGCAGCGTGGCTCGCTCGCTGACCTCTTGCCGGCTGCGCCGGGTGCAGGTTCAAGAACCTGGGCCACCCGTCGGCCGCGACTTCCGGCTCCAGCGGAATACCCTACCAAAAATGGTTTCCGAGTGCGACCGGGCGGGGATTGCTTGCCGGGCGGCGCTGGATTCTTGCCGTCCCAGGCGGTAGAACAAGTCGCAATCCGCACCTCGCCTGCGGGTCAACCCGCGGGCAGGAAACCCACATCGAATCGCCGGGGCGAGCCGCGGCTGCAATCGTCGTGTTCGCGACCCCGGGGGGAGGAATCGTAACGTGGCCAGCCAACAGAAAGACGTGAAGCGACCACGGGCGAGGGGAAACCGGGCGCCGCTGGCGTGGCCGGCGGCCTGGTTGATGCTGGTCGTGCTGGCAAGGCCGACGATCGCGGCGGAGGGCCCGCCACCGCCGAAGGTGATTCGGCACGTCGACCTCGTTCACATGACACACACCGACGTGGGCTTTACGGACCATCCGATCGTCTGCCGGCGGCAACAGGTCCGCTACCTGGATATCGCCATCGACGCGGTGCTGGCCGGCGGCGACGCCCCGCCGGAAGCCCGGTTCTACTGGACGGCCGAAAGCACGCTGGCGGTCAACGACTGGTGGCAGGCGGCCGATCCAGAGCGTCGCCAGGACCTGCTGGAGGCGGTGGGCACGGGGCGACTGGAGATCGCCGCGATGGCCATGAACCAGACGCCCACGCTCAATCCGGCCCAGTGGCAGAGGCTGCTCCATTGGCTGCCCGAGGAACTCTGGACGCAGGTCAAGCCCCGGGTGGCGATCCAGAACGACGTCAACGGGTTTCCCCGCGCGGGGGCGATGGCCCTGTTGGATCGGGGCGTGGAGAATCTCTTCATGGGCATCAACTCGGCCAACGGCGGCCCGCCCATGCGGCGGCCTTCGGCGTTCTGGTGGAAGATGCCCGACGGCCGGCGGATGTTCGTCTGGCTGGGCGACCACTACGCCCGCGGCTTCTCCTATTTCCACCCGGCAAGCTGGCGGCGGGGGCCGGTTCCCGAGTCGACCGATACCCGCTACCGTCCTGCCCGACCGGGCGACTTCTTTCGGGCCGACGAGGCCTCGGTGCGGGCCGCCCACACCCGGCTGCTGCAACAACTTGGCCGGCTGGAGGCGGCGGGCTACTCGTATCCCAGCTTGATCGTTTCGGTGACCAACGAGTGGCGAATGGACAACGACCCGCCGTTTCCGCCGCTGGCCGACTTCGTGGCCGCGTGGACCCGGCTGGGGTTGAAGCCGACGCTGCGGATGTCGACCGTGGCCGATGCGGTCCAGCGGATGCGAAGTGAAATCGGCGACCGGATTCCGCAGTACGAGGGGGAGTGGACCGATTGGTGGGCCAACGGCGGGGCATCCGGTCCGCGCGAGGTCGCCGCCAGCCGCCGTGCCAAGCGACTGGTGGCCGCGGCGCTGTCGCCCGTCTGGGGCCCGGCCGACGAGCGGACCCTCCGGGCGGCCGAGACGATCTATCGCGACCTCTGCCTGTTCGACGAACACACCTGGGGCTCCAGCAACAGCGTGGCCCAGCCGCACAGCCTGGACACCTGGGCCCAATACAACGAGAAGTCGCGTCATGCCTACCGCCCCATGGCCCTGGCCAAGCTGCTCTTGTCGCAACGCGCCCGCACGGCCATCTACGACCGCCCCCAGGGGCTCTACGTGGCCAACACCGCGGAAGGGTCCTGGAGCGGCTGGGTGACGATGCCGGCCTCCTGTCTGCGCGGCGATTTCCACTCCCTGCGGGACCCCCGCACCGGGGCCTCGATCCCCCTGGCGTTCGACTACGGCTACCGACCGTACACCCGTCCCGCCGGCAAGGAGGAAATGACGATCAGCAACACCTCGGAGACGTTTCCCGACCACTGCCGGAATCAGCAGGTGCGTTTCTGGCTGAGCGGGCTGCCGGGCAGGACGATCCAACGTTACGAATTGAGCGAGCAGGCGGTCGAACCGGCGGCGGAAAAAGAGACGTTCAAGGTCACGGTCGACGACCTGGGCTGGCCCACGTCGGCCATCTGGCCGGGCATGAAAGAGCCGCTGTTCGCGGCCGGCACGGGCGATTTTCTCTCGGTGGCGATCAGCGGGTTCGCCGGCCGGTGGCTCTACAAGGATATCTTCCAGCTTGGGGACGCGGCCCAGCGGCAAAAGCGGCGGCGCGAGGTGCTGCGGCCGAAGGCGGCCCAAGCCACCGGCCCCGCCCAGGTGGAACGCAATCCCCACACCACCGTCTACACGCAGACGTTCACGCATCCCCGGCTGGCATGGGCCACGCGGCGGATGGAGCTGTCCAACGCCCAGCCCCGGGCCCGACTGACGGTCCGCTTCCACCGCACGGCGTCGGAACGGCCGGAAGTGTTTTTCATCGGCTTCACGCTCCCTTGCCGAAAGACCCTTCCACAAACGAGCAACGGCGGGCTGCCGTTTGTTCCTTACCAGGATCAGTTGCCCGGCACGTGCCGCGACTATTTTTCCATCGACCGTTGGGTTCGCTACCAAACGCCGGCCGGCCGGTGGCTCTGGGTCACCCGCGACGCACCGCTGGTGACCTTCGGCGACCACCAGGTGCTGGCCCGCCGGAGCGACCCGCCGGAGGAGCCCAACCGCATCCTGGCGATGGTGTTCAACAACGTCTGGTTCACGAACTTCGTGGCCGACAGTCACGGGGCGCTGGAGTTTCGTTTCGACCTTGCCTGGCAGCCGCCCGACGGGCCGGCCGGCGACGCCGCCGTGCTGGCCGAAACGCTTCAGTCGGAGCCCCAGGTGGTGATCAATCCGGCGCTGCGGGAGAGTCCCCTCTTCATGCGGCGGTTGCACCGTCCGTAGTGGTCGGGGCGGGCCGGTTCTCTTGCAAAGGGAGATTGGAGTGGCGAATCGCTTCTCGCCCATCGCGCGGACTTTTCTCGTGGCCACCGCCGCGCTGGCGGTGCTGCCGGTTTGCGGGGCCGCGCCGGTCGCCGCGGAGTATCAGGGAGAAAACCCCTATGAGCCGCGGGAGAACGAGTATCGGGCCGACCTGCTCATCGTGGGTGGGTCGAGCTCGGGGACGGCGGCCGCGTTGACGGCGGGCCGGCTGGGCATCAATACCGTCTGGGTGCTCCGCGCGCCCCGCGACCTGGGCGGCCTCTCCACCAACGCCATCAACCCGGACAGCGATCTGCCCATGCGCTACCTGGGCGGGTTGGCCCTGGAATACGACGTCACCGCCCGCTACACCACCGGCTTCCAGGTGGGCGGACGCCACAACGGAGAAGGCTACTTCGCCCCCCTGCGCGTGTTTTTCAACTACACGCGGCAGCAGATCGACGGCCTTTCGACGGTCCGCGTGCTGGCCAACCTCTACCCCCTGGCCGTGGAAAAGGACGCGCTAACGAAACGGGTCGCGACGGTCGTCTTCGGCCACCGGCTCCAGCCGGATCGGCGGGTGGTGATCCGCCCCCGGATCACCATCGACGCCGAGATCGAGGGCGACGTGGCCTTCTTGGCCGGAGTGACGATGACCCTGCGGCGCGAGGCGAGGGTCTCCAGCGACGACCCCACCCGCGACAACGAATCGTACGCCGGGCGGATTTTCACACCCCAGCGGCGTATCGGCTCGTTGCTGGTGGCCGGCGGGCCGCTGATGGAAGGTTCCACGCAGAGTGCCGATACCCAGCCCGCGACGATGGCCTGGAACGGCTCGGTCACGCTGAAAGACTACGGAGCCGGCACGCCCCAGAGCCCCTGGGTGCTGAAGATCGAGCCGCCCGGCTACGACCCGGACGAATTCGCCTGGTGGCAGACCGGCACCTACGGCGTCACGCTCGGCCGCCACGAGCGCCGCTGGAATATCGACCATTTTCTCTCCACCGTCGAGGGCTGGCGAATGCCGGACGGGCGGCACGTGCTCGAATCAATGGACATCCGTGATCGGGAGGCGAACGAGAAGGCCCTGCTGGCCCACGTGATCCGCGGCCTCTGGCACCTGCAACACGCCAAGAAGCAGTACCGCTGGGGCCTCTCGGACGAGGATTTCCACGAGGGGCTGGTGCCCAAGTACCGCCTCAGCGATCTGGGAACCACGACCAACGCCGGCGATGCACCGCTACCGGGGCTGATCTACATGCGGGAAGGCCGGCGGATGGTCAACGACCACGTCTTCGGCGGCAAGCTGATCGAAGACGACGGCTCGGGACGCTTCCTGCAGAAAAGCTACTGGCACCCCCGGGCGGCATATTTCAACGCCATGCTGGTCGACATCCACGGCGTCCACCACCAGCGGCGCGAGGGCAGCGGTCCGGAAGGGATGCAGTTGCTGCGGCTGGCCGGATTTCACAACTTCGGCGTGCCCTGTATTCCCTTCGACGTTTTCGTCCCCCGGCCGGCCGAGGCCACGGGACTGCTCGTTTCCTCGGCGGGGGCCTACACCCACCAGGCCTACGCCGCCTTTCCCCGCATGGAGACGGGCCGCATTCTCCAGGGGCACGCCTGCGCCGCCGCGGCCTATCATGCCCTGCGGGACCACGTGCCCGTCCACCAGGTCGACGTCCGCAAGGTGCAGCTCACCGGCCTCGTGCTCCACGGCCAGTCGCTGGTCTACTTCGACGACACCATTCCGGGAACCGTCTGGCAGGTGGTGGACCAGATGCTGGGAGCGCGGCGGGTGCCCCAGCGAAACGATCAGGGGGTGTTTCAACGCGAGGACCGGATGACCGTGACCCAAGTGCGGACCTTCCTGGAACGGCTCTTTCGCGACTACAGCCAGTCGCCCATCCCGGCCGAGCGGCTTTCCGCGGCGGTGGAAGCGCTCGGCGGCGACGATGACGGCCGCCCGGTCACCCGCGGGGAGGCGCTTGTGGCCCTCTCGATCGCCGGCGGACTGGCGGCGGCCGACTCGGCCGCGGCGCCCTTCGCCGACGTGCCGGCCGGCAGCCCGCTGGCCAGGCGCTTGGCGCCCTGGATCGAGCGCGGGTGGATCGTGGCCGGCGGGCGCCATTTCTTCCACGCCGACGAACCGATGCCGTTTTCCGAGTTCAAGCGGCACGCCTACCACCTGCTGTTCGGCCGGCTTGCCCCGGAAACCGTTCGCCCGGTCGACTATCGCCGCCGCCTGGTCCACGACACGTTCAACCGACCGGACCAGGCCATCGACCAACTCGCCACCGGGCAGGCGGTCCACGGCACGGGTGGATGGAACGTCCGCGCCGGGCAATTGCTACCCGAGAACAAGGCAACCACCACCTATCTCCTGGTCGATGCCGGCCGGAGCGACGTCGAGGTGTCGGCCGATCTGTTTCTCGAACAGACCAGAAACCAGGCGGCGGCCGGGCTGGTGGTGCGTGCTGTCGATCCGCAAAACATGCAGCGTTTCCTCCTCCAGGCCGACGGCCCCACGGTGAAGATTCGCATCGACACGCTGGTCCGGGGGCGACCCACGGAGGAGTTTCAAGTGAGGCGGACCACCCACCGGCGCGGTTTTTCGCTGCGGGTTGTGGCCCGGGGCGACGAATTGGCCTATTTTCTGGACGATGCCGAGGTCCATCGCCAAACGCGGCCCGCGTTTGGCCGGGCCACGCTCGTCGGTCTGCTCAACGGCGGCGGCGAGGCCAGCCGTTTCGACAACCTGGAAGTTCGGGCCGCCGATGGAGCGTCCTCGCAAGGTGCGGGCAAATGAGTTATTGTTGCGGAAAGGCGATATTCGTGCCCAGGCGGCGGGTGGCCCAGGTTCTTGAACCTGCACCCGGCGGCAGCCGGTAAGAGGTCGGAGAGTGGGTGGCAACTGCGTTCGGCGCGGGTGGCAATGCCCGGGCGGTGTTCCTATTCAATGGGTGGAGTGATTTACGCTGACCTCTTGTGGCCACAGCCACACCGGTTCAAGAACCGGTGCTACCCACGGAGTTGCGATGAAATGCGTTCCCAAGCTCCGGCTTGGGAACGAGGGCTTGTTCGGCGGGGTCGGGAGACCCGCGCCGAACCCGAGCAGCCCCCCGTCCAACCGCGGACACGACCCCGCCGGCCTAGAATGCTGCCTTCAACACCCGCTCGTCCGGCTCCGGCGTGGCTTGGACGTGCTCGAACACCTTGATGGAATCTCCTTCGCCCACGCGAATCGTGTAGGCCGCCTGGCGGAAGACCCGGGGCCGCCATTGGGTGCCCCGGATGCGGAGCGTGTAAGTGACCTCGTGGAGATACTCGTCGAGCACCTGGACCACGGGATTCTCGCAGCCTTCGGCCTGGATCGTGGGCAGGCAGGCCATCGGCCGGCGGCCGTAATTGTCCGACTGGTTGATGGTGATCGGCCAGCCGGGAAACTGCTTGGCGTCGGGCGAGGTGACGTCGACGTGCCGCGGCCAGCATTCGAAGGTGATCTGGCGGGTTGATTTGTTGAAACGGACGAGGCCGTAGCCGGCCGCGTTCTCGTTGGCCGGTTCGGGGTTGGCATAGGCCCGCATGGTGAGCTTGTTTCCCAGGCCGTCGTAGAAACGCCCGGTCAACGGCAGCGGGCTGTGGGGGTCGTGGGCCAGCGGTTTTTCCAGCGGCCACCACCAGCGGCCGTAGTAGTTGACGATCGAGGGCACGCAGAACGAGTAGATCGAGTCCTCCCACTGGTTGATGCCGTGATGGATCACCGTGGCCAGGTGCTGGTCGCCGGCGATGTGGACGGCGAAGCAGCGGCGAATCTCCTCCAGGGCCCGGGCGCGACCCGACTGGGGCCAGCCGCCGGAGTCGAGGTCGACCAGCAGGCGGGCATTGTACTTGCCGTGGATGTGGGCTCCGCCGGCGAAGATCGTCTGCGAGAGCACGGCTTTCATCCGGGCCCCGTGCCAGTCCTGGCCCCACTGGTGGAGAAACTTCAATTGGCGCCGGCCCAGCAGCCGGGCCTCGGGCACGTCGATGGCCTGGCGGTCGTAGTGGGGATCGTTGATGTGGTCGGGACGCGGACCCTGCTGGGGGATCAGGCCCGCCGGGCCGGTCTTCCACTTGCGGTCCTCCACGATGGCGAAATCGATCCCGCCCACGTTGAGCGAGGTGTAGTAGACGGTGATGCCCCGCTCGATGGGCGTGGGGTCGTAGGGGTCGGGCAGGTGGCTGGTCTGCGCCCGCTGCACCATGTTGACGTACTCCACCGGCATGGTATACCCACCGTCGGCGCCGCCGGGGAGTTTCGACGCCTTGCCGCCCTCGCCCCAGAGGTTGCCCTGGCCCACGTCGTGGTCGTCGGGAATGGTGATCGTGGGCCGGTCCCTGATGATCTCGCCGAACTGCCGCCCGAACAGCAGCCAGGCGGCCGTGTGGGCACGGTGGTCGTAGCTCTGGTCGCCGGAGAAGAAGAGCAAGTCGGGGTCCTGGGCCTTGATGTTGCGGATGATGTCGGGCCGTGGACCACGGTCCGAGTTCGAGTTGCCGGTGAAGGCGGCCACCACGATCTCGTCCTTCTCGATGGGGTCGCGGCGGATCCGCCCTTGGTAGCTGGCTCCGCCGGGGTGGGTGACGCGGTAGGGGACATCGCGCGAGGTGTCCCAGTCCTCCACCCGAAACACGGCCAGCCAGCCCCGCTCGTCGGCCTTGGCCGTGGCGATCAGCTTCCACTGGCCGTCCCGCTGGATTTCCAGGGTCACTTCCCGCGACTCGTCCTGTTGGAGCGGGTAAAGCTGGGCGCTGAGCTTGAGGACGTGGTTTTGCACGGTATAGAGCGCGAAGCAAATCACCTTGTCGCGGGCCACGTGGGGAATCGTCGGCTTGCCCCCCTTGCGCTCGATCACGATCGGCCGCGGGCCCGGGGCCACCTCCTGGCCGAGGGCCGATAGCGTGCCGCACGCCAGCAGGCCGCAGATTGCCGTCAACCGGCCCAACTTCCAGCATCTTCCCCGTCGTGTCATCGTTCGGTGCTCCTGAAAGGAAATGCGCTGCCAAGCCGGAGCTTGGCAACAAGAGTTGTTGCCCGATCACGATCGGGCCTACGAACTACGGCGAAATGCGTTCCCAAGCCGGAGCTTGGGAACGAGAGTCTTTGAAGCTGGAGCTTGGGAACGAGAGCCAAGCAATCCGGCCGGCACAGCCGGCCCTACGGCTGGTGTTGCCCGATCACGATCGGGCCTACGGTGCTAGGGGTGAAATGTCCATTGCTGGCCGGGTGCGGTGTCGAGTTGGATCACGCCCCGCGGATCGGGCACCAGCGGGGCCGCCGCGCCGCCGTCGTGGCCGGCTCGGATCGCCGGCCAGGGGCTCAACAGCCGCAAACGCCCGCCGGCGGTCGAGGTGGCTGCCAGGTGGACGACCTCTCCGTCCTTCTGCTCGGCCGAGACGAGAAATCCGCCCTGGGCGCGGAGGTTGGTGAACCGGGCATGGCGTTCCGGCGGCCAGGCCGGGAAGACGCGAATCACGTCGCCCACGCTCTGGATCAGCAGTTCCGAGATGGCCATCGACGCACCGAACTGCTCGGTATAATGGCCGAAACGGTTGAAGCCGTACCGCGGCTCGTTGCGGTTGAGAGTCAACGTGCCGTTGGGTCGCAGCCGGGCAGCGAGTTCCTCGTGGACCCAGTCCGACGTGCCGGGCAGACTGAGCCTTGCCCGGGCGACGGAAAGGATGATCACTGAGTTGTTGCCGTTCCACTGGAGGCCCTCGATCGTGCGGGCGAAAAGCTCCTTTTCCCGCGGGGGAGAAAACCACGTCACCACGTCGCCCGGAAAGACCGGCACCGCCGGCACGGCGATGTTGTAGGTGATCGGCGGGGCATCCTCCACGTCGACCACGACGGGCGGATCGAGCTTGGCGAGCGGATAGGGCGGCAGCCGCAGCAGGGCCTCTTTCCAGCGGGCTACCCGCGGGGCGTCGCGGTCCAAGGTCTGGGCCCCCTCGATGGCGGCTTGCAGCGTGGCACGCACCATGGCGATGTCGAAGGCGCAGTTGCGGTTCCGCTGGAAATCCTTGGTCCAGCCCCAGTGTTCGGGCGAAACGCTGGGCGCCAGCACCACCGGCCGGTCGCCTTCGCACTGGTCGATGAAATCGGCATAAAACACGGCCACGTCGCGGACGGCCGGATAGGCTGTTGCTTCGAGGAAGGCCCGATCGGGCTGGTACTTGTAGTGCCACCACAAGGGCTGCACGGTGAACCCGGACACGCCCAGCGTAAAACCCCAGACGTGGTGCAGGTATTGCCGGCCGCCGGGGCTGCGGCACTTTTCGGGATGGGACGGCTCGTAGGCGAACAGCACGTGGGGGTAATAGGCCCCGTCCATGGAAAAGACCCGCCGGGCAAGCCACCTCGCGCGGGGCAGGTATCCTTCAATCAGCCGATCGTAGGGTTCGGCCAATTCCGGGTGATTGGTGACGTAGGCCGACCAGAAGGTCTGCTGAATGTTGTAGTTCGTGTGGTAGTCGCCGTGCCAGGCGGGCAGGTCGTCGACCAGGCTGGCGAACAGCCCCGGCGCGATCGAACCCGGCTTGCTCACGCAGCGGAAGAAATACAAGTTCCGATACCACGTCGACTGCAACAGCGGATCGTCGAGGGCGATCCCGCTGGCCGACCAGAATCGGTCCCAGGTTGCTTCATGCCGGCGGAGGAGTTGCTCGCCGTCCGCTTCGAGGGTTGCGCGGGCCAGCGCCACGGCGGCCGCGCGGGGGTCGGCCGCCTCGCGACTGGTGACCGTGGCCACGGCCTTCGTCCGGCCGCGCGAGGCCAGCGCCACGGCAAAGCGGATTCCCGGCCAGTCGGGATCGCCGGGAATCTCCTGCTCGATCCAACTCACGCCGTCGCTCTCTCCGGCGGTGGCCGCCGGAATGTCGGCCGAGCGGATCGGTTCGAGTCGCGCCGCGGCGGCCGAGTGGACCAGAAAGACGTTGCGACCGGCCAGGGCCCGAACGTCGGCCTGGGGGACGCTCCCCTCGGCGCCCGCCACGTGGGCCACGGCGCGGCGCAGATCGAGACGCCCCGGGCAGGTGGGGGCCGCAAGATCACGGAGATTCAGCGGCAGCGCGCCGCCGGGTCCCGTGAAGGCGACCTCGAAAAAGCGATTCTCCGCCCGCTGTCCATCCTCGGTCCAGGTGTAAAGGATCAGCCGACCGACTTTCTCCTCCGGCGGCAGGGGGCAGGTCACCTCGGCCGGCTCGGTGGGCGTTTCGGTCCAGCCGCTGGCAAAGACGATGTCGCCGGCGGAATTGAGGATGTCGACGTAGTATCGGGCGTTTTCCGTGCCCGAGAGCTTGATTCGCAGCCGATTGTACTGCCCGGTGGCCACGGCCAGGGGCCCGATCGCGTAGCCGTTGGAAGCCCCGGGCTTGCCTTCAATGCTCATCACCGCGGCGGCGTCGCCATAGGTCCAGTCGTTGTGCGTGCCCTCGGCGCGGATTCTCCGCCAGGTGGGGTGGGCGGGCCCGCGACTGAGCACCAGCCGCCCGCACGCCCGCGGACACGGATAGGGATGGGCGTGATAGCTGTCCTTGGCCTGGGTGCCCCAGCCGCCGGCGAGGATCGTGGTACGGCCGCCCTGGGGGGGAGTCTCCGCGGCCGCCAGCTTCTTGAGCAACTCCAGCGTGGGCAGGGGCGGATCGAGCTTCGTATCGAGCCGGGCGTCCCAGACGTCGTTCTTGGTCAGCATCAAGGCGAGTTGCCCCCCTTCGCTGTAGACCAGCGCGTTGATATCGCCGTTACCCACCAGGAGGGCATCGTCGAGGATGCTGTCGAGCCGATCGACCGAGACGGCCGCCGCTTCCAGTCCTCTCTCGACGGGGTGAGGAGACTCGTGCCGAACGCGCCCGGCGGCGGGCTCTTGCCCCGGGCCGATCCGGCCCCATCCCAACGCCAGCAGTACCACGGCCCATGTCGATGCGCGTTTCATTGGTTGCTTTCTCCTTGGTTGGACGGTGCCGGCCTCTCTCGGCGGGGTCAGGAGACCCGCGCCGAACGCCGCTGGCCGTCTCATCAAGGCTTGATTTGATCTTTCGAGTGAAGCTGCCTCCAAAGTTTCTCATCGATCGTGTCACTGATCGGCCCCACCGATCCATCCAGCCTCGCCACATTCACCAGGTGGATGTGTTGACTGCGCGCCGTCGCTCCGTAGTTTCCCCGAATCGGGCCGCTCGAACAAGGCATGCCAAGTCGTTCCAGTGCGGCATCCGAATACTTCAACACCAGCTCCGTACAGGAAGTGATCCAGTCGCCCCCGCTCTTCTCGTTTGGGCCCACGGAGAGAACGGCCGTGATGCTCGCGCCCGTCATGCCGAGCGCCCACGTGCCTCGTGGGTCGAGGGGCTCGATCCCGGCACGGATCTCGTCTACGGCGATCATGTTCGACAGGCCCCTCGTGAAATCCTTGAAGCCGAAGGAAACGTTGAAGCCGCCGATCCCGCTCCCCCAAACCTTGCTGTTTGTGTTGATCAAGTCATTCGTATCGCTGTGAAACCCGTCCGGGCAGGTCGGGTCAAACGTGAAACAAGGAGCATTGGGCCCCATGTTCATCGCGTAGTTGCCACGCGCGTACGTATGGCCTTGCGTGCCCGCCAACAAGGCACGCTCGTAGAACACATCGTTATTGCCGTCGCTCGGGCACATCACGACTGACAAGAGGGTAGTCCGCGCGGATCCGTTCACAGGATCGTCGACGGCAACGTCCAGGTTGAAGGCGTCGTGAACGGCAGACTGTTCCAAATACGGCAATAACAGCATCATCCAGTTGGCGTGCAGCCGATCCGGTTCGCTTGCCGGCGAAAGCCCCACGGCAACTCGATCGAAGGTGCCGATCGGCAACAGACCCGCACCATATGGTTCGCCGCGACCCACCCAGATCGACGCCGGAGGCAGGACCCGATGTGCCGACTGATAGTTGTGAAGCGCCAGCCCGATTTGCTTCAGGTTGTTCGAGCACTGAACTCGTCTGGCGGTCTCTCTCGCAACCTGTACGGCGGGCAAGAGAATCGCGACCAGAATGCCGATGATGGCGATCGCCACCAGCAACTCGGTAAGCGTGAAGCCCCGAAGCCTGCGCCCAATCATTTCACGCCTCCGCCAACCTGAGAACCGAGGCTTCCGTCACGCCCTTCCCCGTCGGGAAACGCGCAGGCGAGCGATGGTGTTTTGCCGCCGGATTGGATTCCACCATGCACCACCGATCTGTCGACAAAATCGCTTCGCAACACTCCCGGCTCCGCCGGCAATTGGCCGACAATCCTCCCCGCCGGATCGATAATCGTGCTACCGGTCCAGGTGGAACAAACCAGGTTCCACGTTCTGGTCTCAATGGCACGATACCGGCAGGCAAGGATTTGACGGTCAATCACCTCACGGTGGTTGTGCCAAGCTCCGTCGTAAACAAGATGAACGATCGCTTCCACATCCTCTTGATCTCGATACTGCGGCAGCCAGAAAAGAAAAGCCTCGTAGCAGATGGAAACGGCAATCCTCTGCTCCTCATCGCATCGATCCCGAAATGACAGCAACCGAAAACGAGGGCTCGCCGTCAAGTCCGCCTTCAACTGGAAAAAAGGAAGAAAGTGACTGCGGATGCAAGGGGCCTGATCGAGCTACGCCGGCCAAGACCATGGCGGAAACGAAACCGTGAACAGAGCCACCGCCCCCAGCGCCCACAATCGACGACCGACCCCTTGGATCACAAAGGACGTTCCAACGAATACGACTGCATCGACCCACGAAAACCAAACACCGACAACCATCACCGCCGCGACAAGACCCCCATGGGGAACGACGAGTCGCAGAGCGTCACGGACATCCTCCCTGAAAGCATTCAACGGTGCATTCGCCGAGATCAACCGGCCACCTTTCGCCTCTTGAGAATCACCCCCGACACAGCCAGGCAGACGAGTCCCGCGATCAAGTACCACACCCAAGCACCGAACCAACGGCGATCGAAGTTGGGTTCGGGAAGTCCGTAGTGACGCAAATAGAACTCCTCCTCGGGTACATCGCGCCTAATAATGTTGGTGGTCACCACTGCCTCACTCTCGTAATCCCGATCGAGAGACTTGATCGTCCGCGTGGTCTTGGTTGCGATAGGGATTCCGCCGATCGCGTCTCCAATCTCCAGGACCGTCTTCTTGACCGTGGTCTCCTTGTTCATGAGGTTGTGCTCCGCGCCACCGTATTCGCGCAGAGCCCACTGCCTTGCTGGATCACACACAAGAAAACCATCGGTGATGTAGTAATTCAGGCTTCGAGCGGGATCGTCAACGCGCTGCTCGAATTCGACACGAACCAAATCTCTGCCCCCTGACGTGAAAGAGTACACGCGTTTGATAGAGAACGAGTCGCTCCCGACGAGACGAGACAATGGATCGAGCCAAAGACAGAAAGCTCCCAATGCAAACGCACGCGGAACCTCCGACATGGCCGCGATTTTCGCGTCGGTCGCGGGATCGCTCCCAATCTGTTCAACGAACTGAAGACTGGCACGTTCTCCTTCCGATGTCCTTTCCAAAGCGAAGGCGTAGTCCTCATTTCGAACTCTAAAAAAGACATTTCCGCTATTCTCCTTGATGCCTGTCTCCAGCATACAAGCACCCCGAAGGGCCACTTCGTAATCTCTCTTAAGCATCTTGCTGGAAGCGTCTTTCCCCTTAGCAGAACGCACATAGGCGAACTTTGCGCGATAGGACAAATCCTTCAGCTTCGTCGCGGTCCGCGCAACACCGTCCAAGAAGCGCTCCCGTAACCCAGGATCGTCCTCTTGGGCCAACAACAGCCCAGGCGCCGCCGATAACGTCAGAATTGCGAGCACGCACCGCACAGCATGTGAACGTAGCATCTGTTCTCCAGTACCGCACACAGAAGGACTGAGCCGTGTCGTATTCGAGGCCTCACGACTTCCGATACGACCGACCGCAATCAAGTTTGAAATACGCCAGGCTGGCCTTCCCCAGGGATCGTGGACGCCCGGAAAGGGGTGTATGATGCCACGATTTCCTGAGGAAGGCCAGTCGATGCAACACGACTACATGCTCGCCTGTCGACAACTCGGCACCAATGTCGATCGATTCGAGTAGCGGAAAACGTTGCCCAACCCACCGAGTGACATCACTAAACCTTATGTCTCCACGCGCCGAGCCGCCAGCAAAGCCAAGCGTCGCACCGGCCTTGATCCCGACCACGAGAATCAGTCCATAGCCGAACGCGCCCGGCGGCGGGCTCTTGCCCCGGGCCGATCCGGCCCCATCCCAACGCCAGCAGTACCACGGCCCATGTCGATGCGCGTTTCATTGCTTGCTTTCTCCGGGGAGGCAGGAGTCTCACTTCTTGGGGGCGAAAAGCCGAAACTCCCAGATCGAGGGCCCTTCGGTCGTCTCCAGCAGGTTGAGCCGGACGTGCCGCGCGGTTACCGGAGCAAACTCGGCCGCGAAATCCTCCCCAATCGTGGTGCCCTGGAAAAAGGCCGACCAGCGGCCGTCTTCCTCCTTCTTCTGTAGCTCGAACTTGCGTACCCGACGGTACGGCTCGCTGAGGTCAACCCGATCGAACGTGCGCGGCCCGCCCAGGTCGACTTCCAGCCACGCCGAGTGGGTTCCCCAGTCGCAGCCCCAGCGGGTGGAGGGGTCGTCGTCGACCGCCTTGTCCGGGCTGTAGGTCTGGCTGTTTTCGAAAACGTTCGAGGCGGTGGCTTTCTTGCCGCGGGCCAGCGAGTCGGAGGGAATCGGTCGCGGCTCGATTTCGCCGGCCGGGCCGTCCAACTCCAGAACCACGATCGTGTCGATCGCTCGGCGGTGCTCGGCCGCAACAGAGATCGTGATTCCCGCGTCCGTCTGTTTCACACTCGTCGTCCCGCCCGTCAGCAGGGAGGCGGCCACGATCTTCTTGTCGATGGGAGGAAGTCGGAGCGGGTCGTCCGTCCAATCGAGGACGTGCACGTAGAGCGTGTTGGCCTTGCGGGTCGACACGATCCGGCGGCTGGAAAAGAAGGGCCCGCCGCGAGTGCCGTAGATGCTTTGGCCGTACTGTTCGAGCCAGCGGCCGATCTGGCGAAACCGCTCCGCCTGCCGCGGCTCGATTCGTCCGTCGGGCATGGGGTCGGTGTTGAGGGCCAGGTTTCCGCCGCGGCCCGCACAGGTGACCAGGGCCTGGACGCACTGCTTGAGCGACTTGATCTTGTCGTCCGGCTTCCAGGACCACTGGGTCCCCAGCGTCATGCAGGTTTCCCAGGGCCGGTCGAGTTGAAATCTGCCCAGCCGCTGTTCCGGGGTGTCGAAGTCGCCCGGCAGACCGCACCGATTGTTGATAATCAGGTCGGGCTGAAGCTGCCGGGCCATCTTGAAAAGGTTCTCCGAGTCCCAGTCGGCGGGCTTGCCGCCCAGGTCGAACCAGAGCCCGTCGATCCGGCCGTAATTGGTCAACAACTCGCGAATCTGGCCGTGCAGGTACTGGATGTAGCGGGCGTGGTTGCGGGTGCGGTAGTCGGGATGGTGCCAGTCGGGCTGCGAGTAATAGACGATCAGCTTGAGGCCGGCTTGGTGGCAGGCCCGGGCGACGTCGGCCATCACGTCGTGCTTCCAGGCCGCCTGGGGTCCGGTGCTGCGGTAGTCGGTCAGCTTGGTGTCGTAGAGGCAGAACCCGTCGTGATGTTTAACGAGGAAGATGATGTACTTCTGGCCGGCCTGTTTGGCGAGTTGGACCCACGATCGGGCGTCGAAGTGGTCGGGCTTCCATCGCTTGTAGAGGTTGTCGTAGACCTCGACGGGCGTGGGTCCCTGGCCCTGGCGGACGCGGAATTCACCGCCTCGCGGCGCCCCCCGCGACCAGCCGATCTCCAGCCCGGTGAGGGTCACCGGCCCCCAGCAGATGAACATCCCGAACTTGTCGTCTTGCCAGGCCGCGACAGCCTCCGGCTTGGCCTTCAACCAGGGCGCCGGGGTGCCGCGGCCGGCTTGCCCGGCGGTGCGAGCCGTGCTCGGACCCTCGGCGGCGGCACGATCGGACAAGCCGGCCGTGGCGGCGGCGACCGACAGCCCGAGAAGCAAGCACCCGAGCGGGTTTCGTTGGATCCTCATGGCGGCGGTCTTCCATCGGGGTGGGAAATGGGTCACGGCGGGGGGCAACCCGGCCAAGGTGCACACGCCATCGTACTCCCTGCCGCGGGGGCTTCAAGCTTTTCGCCGTTTTCTCCGGAAGACCCGCAAAGCCGCAAAACGGACCGGCGGAGGCCAAAGCCGACCCCGACGGTTGATCGGCCCGCGCGGGCGTGTTACAAACCGGCTGGGTTTTTCGGCTCGCCGGGCGTTGCGTTCGCAGCGGGCAAGACGGAAAAACCGAGAACAGCCACCAGAGCAAGGCATCGGCGGTGACCAGCGGCAACCAGCGCGAGCCATCCACACGCACGCGGGACCCGGATCCGCGGTCGTTTGTCCCGCCGGGCGCGTTCGACGTCCACGCCCACCTGGTGCGGCGGGAAGATGTTCCGGATTGGCTGCCGCCGGATCCGCAAGGCCCCGCCGGCGACGTCGATTGCCAAGCGTATGATCGGGCGTTGGAGCGATGGCTGGGGGATCGGCGCCCCACGGCCGGGCTGTTCTTCGCCTATCCCCGGCCGTCGCTCGACGTGGACGCCGCCAACCGGTTCACGGCCGAGCAAGTGCAAGGGCGAAAGGGCAGCCGGGCCCTCTGCCTGATTCGACCGGCGGACGACCCCGCCACGGTGGAAGCTCAAATCGAAGCGGAAGGCTATGCCGGCTTCAAGGTGTACCACTTCTACGCCGACCGGCCCAACACCTACGAGTCCCGCATCGGCGAGTTTCTGCCCGACTGGGCATGGTCGATCGCCGATCGCCGCGGGCTGGTGATCCTGCTGCACATCGTCCGGTCGCGGGCGCTGGCCGACCCCGCCAACCAGCACGAGTTGCGGACGCTCTGCCGGCGCTACCCGCACGCCCGGCTCGTGCTGGCGCACTGTGGGCGGGGGTTTTGCGGCGCGCACACGGTCGAGGGGATCGGGTCGTTGCGGGGGCTGGAGAACGTCTTTTTCGACACCTCGGCGGTGTGCGAACCGGCGGCGATGGAGGCCATCCTGCGTGTGTTCGGGCCGACGCGGCTGTTGTTCGGCAGCGATTTTCCGGTGAGCGAGCAACTGGGCCGCTGCGTCAGCCTGGGCGACGGCTTTCTCTGGCTGGATGAAACCAACCCGGCCTGGAAGCAGTCGGCGTTTGCCAGGCCGTGCCGGGTGGGGGTGGAGTCGCTGGTGGCACTGCGCCAGGCGTGCCGCACCCTGCGGCTGACCGACGGCGACGTGGAGCGGATCTTCGGTGACAATGCCAGGCAGCTACTGGACCTGGGCCAGCGGAAACCCGACGACTGCCAACAGGGCGGCACGGGGCAGGTCCTGTATCGCCGCGCCAAAACGCTGATCCCCGGCGGCACGCAACTGTTGAGCAAGCGGCCGGAGATGTACGCCCCCCAGCGTTGGCCCGCCTACTACCGCGAGGCCCGCGGCGCGGAGGTGGTCGACCTCGACGGCCGGCACCTGGTGGACATGACGACCTCGGGCATCGGCTCCTGCCTGCTGGGCTACGCCGACCCCGACGTGACCGATGCCGTGGTTCGCCGCGTCGAGTTGGGGTCGATGTGTACGCTCAACGCGGCGGAAGAAGTGGAGTTGGCCGAGTTGCTGATTTCGCTGCACCCCTGGGCCGAGCAGGTTCGCTACGGTCGCACGGGGGGCGAGTCGATGGCCGTGGCCGTGCGGATCGCCCGGGCGAGCACGGGTCGCGACGGGGTCGCTTTTTGCGGCTACCACGGCTGGTCCGACTGGTACCTGGCGGCCAATTTGCCCGGCGGCGAGGCCGACGAGCGGGACGCGCTGGGGGAACACCTGTTGCCCGGCTTGGAGCCGGCCGGCGTGCCCCGGGGTCTGGCGGGGACCGTGTGGCCGTTTGCCTACAACGATATCGACCGATTGCGGGCGATTGCGGGGGAGCATGGCCGGCACCTGGCGGCCGTGGTGATGGAGCCCACGCGATCGATCGACCCGGCCCCCGGCTTTCTCGAATCGGTCCGCCAACTGTGCGATCGGTGCGGGGCGGTGCTGGTGTTTGACGAGATCACCAGTGGCTGGCGGTTGGGCCTGGGGGGCGCGCACCTGGGTTACGGGGTCGATCCGGACGTGGCCGTGTTTGCCAAGGCGCTGGGCAACGGGCACCCGATGGGCGCCGTGCTGGGCCGCGGCCGGGTGATGCAGGCGGCACAGACCTCGTTCATTTCCAGCACCTACTGGACCGAGGGCGTGGGGCCGGCGGCCGCACTGGCCACGATCCGCAAGATGCAGCGGATCGACGTTGCCCGCCACGTGCGGCGGATCGGCCGCTCCTTCCGCGAGGGCTTGAATGAACTGGGCCGGCGGCACGGCGTTCCCCTCCGCGTGACCGGGCATCCGGCCATCCTCCATATCGCCTTCGATGATCCGCGGTCGGCGGTGCTGGGCACCCTGTTGACCGTGCGGATGCTCGATCGCGGGCTGCTCACGGGCAGTGGTTTTTACCCCAGCCTGGCCCACACCGAGGAGCACGTGCGGGCTTACCTGGAAGCGGCCGACGGGGTGTTCGCCGAGTTGGCCGCGGCGATCGACCGGGACGACGTCGAGGCGCGGCTGGGAAGCCCGGTTCGCCACGGCGGTTTCACTCGACTGACGGGAAGAGGATGAGCGTATGGAAACAACGGCCGGCGGCGGGGTCGGGAGACCCGCGCCGAACGGGCGGAGTGGGCAGGCCGGATCGTGATCCGGCGTCGCCGGGGCGGGTAGCCCAGGTTCTTGAACCTGGGCCGGCGCAGCCGGCAAGAGGTCAGGAGAGCGGGTGGCGACGCCCGGGCGGTG
>CAYZWG010000006.1:30798-37193 GCA_964481605.1 uncultured Planctomycetaceae bacterium | reverse complement strand
GCTAGGGCGGGGTGATTTCGACCGGCGTGCCGCTGTGGACGGAGGCCTTGGCGGCGAGGCAGATGGCCACCGCCCAGTAGCCGTCTTCGGCGGTGGCGATGGGGGGGGTGCCGTTGCGGATCGCCGCGACGACGGACGCGATCTGTTGTTCGAGCTCGACGACTTCGCCGGTGGCGCGCTGGTAGGGAACTTCTTCGACGTGCTCGTGGTCGGTGGAGTAGCGGAGGCCGAAGGTGGGTTGGGGATGGCGGGCGTCGGGGGCGCTCCAGTTGGCCCAGAGGGCACCGCCGCTGCCGGTGACCTTGCAGGTCACGTGGTGTTCGAAGGCGGCCAGGGTTTGGGAGATCACGGCGAAGGCGCCGTGGGGGAAATTCATGATGGTGGTGAAGTTGTCGTGGAGATCGGGTTGCCGGGGCTGGCGGGAGTTGGCCCGGGAGTAGAGGGAGACGGGCTGGCCGCAAGGGGTCATGTACCAGCGGGCGAGGTCGAAGAAGTGGATCGGTTCCTCCAGTATCCAGTCGCCCACGCGATGGGGGTCGTAGCGCCAACCTTGGCTTCCCGGGCGGTAGGGGAAGCGGGAGAGTTCGAGGATGGCGTATTGGGGTGTTCCGATTAGACCCGAGTCGATCAGTTGTTTGACGCGGCCCCAGAGGGAGGAAACCCGCAGCTCGTGGTTGACGGCCAGCAACCGGTTGTTTTGGCGGGCGAGCTGGATCAGTTCGGCGGCCTGGTGGGTGGCCAGGACCATCGGTTTTTCCACCAGCACGTGTTTGCCGGCGGCCAGCGCGGCCAGGGCGATTTCGTAGTGCAGGTGGTTGGGGGCGACGACGTCGACGACGTCGATATCGGGGCGGGTGACAAGTTCTCGGTAGTCGGCGAGGCATTGGGCTTGGGGGTAGGCCTGCCGGGCGGCGGCGCGGGTTTCTTGGGAGGGGGCGGCCACGGCGGCAAGGCAGGCGCCGGGGGTGCCGGCGATGGCGCGGGCGTGGTGGGAACCCCAGAGTCCGAATCCGACGAGTCCGAAGCGGAGGTCGTTCATTGGGGCAGCTCCTTGTCCTTGGTTTCGGGAGCGAAGAGGAGAAGGACCAGACCGACAAGGAAGAGGCAGGCCATCAGCGAGACGGCGTATCGCAGTCCGAAGAGGCTGCGCAAGTCGGCGCGGACCAGCAGCATCACGGCGGAGACGAGCCGTCCCACGTTGAAGCAGAAGCTGGCGCCGGTGGCGCGGAGGTGGGTGGGGAAGAGTTCGGGGAAGTAGATGGCGTAGCCGGCGTGCATGCCCACCACGAAGAAGGCCAACAGGGGCAGCAGCACGAGGGCTTGAAGATAAGTTGTGGCGCAGAGGAAGGTCACGGGGACAACCACCAGCGAGCCCACGTGGTAGAAGGCGAAGGCGGTTCGCCGGTTGGTGAGCATGGTGATGGGGGCGAAGGCCAGCAGCCCGGCGAGGCCGCCGGTGAAGTTCATCACGAGGTAGGCGAAGCTGGCGGCGGAGCGGGCGGAATCGGGGGAGACGGAGTCGCCCAGCACTTCCAGCACGAGTTCGGGTCCCCAGGCGTAGATACCCCAATAGGTTCCCAGCCCCACGGAGGCCAGGCCGAGCCCGATGAAGGCCCGTTTGCGCCATTGGGGTACGGCGAAGAGTTCCCACAGGCTACCGCCCTTCTTGGATTGCCGGGGTTGTTCTCTTGCGGCCTTCCATTTTTCGGATTCCTTCAGGCTGGCGAGGACCCAGACCACCAAGAGGGCGGGCAACAGGCCGACGAGGAAGGCGGGGCGCCAATCGGTGGCCTTGTTGAGGAAGATGCCGACCAGCGAGGCCAGCACGGCGCCAAACACGCTGGAGGCGTGAAAGATTCCCCCGGCCATGGCGCGGGCTCTCTTGGAGAAGACTTCGGCCACCATGGAGGCGGCGATGGCCCACTCTCCGGCCACGCCCATGGCGACGAGGAAGCGGAGGGCGACGATATGCCACCAGGTGAAGGCGAAGAAGTGGAGGCCGGTGAAGATGGAATAGGTGAGGATGCTCCAGACCATGGTACGCCGGCGACCGATCCGGTCGGCCAGCACGCCGAAGAAGAGTCCGCCCAGGGCCCCGCCGATGAGAAAGGAGGCGAAGCCGAGGTTGGCGTAGCGATCGACGAGGGGGTCGTCGATGGCGACGCCCAGGACGTCGGCCATGGCGGGGGTTTTGAAGACGGCGAAGATTTGGCCTTCGAAGACGTCGAAGATCCAACCCAGGCAGGCGATCACCAGCACCAGCCATTGATAGCGGGTGACGCCTTGGTACCAACCTCCGCCGGGTTGATGTTGGGGGGTGCTCATGCGATTTTGTCCTTTGTCTGGTCGTACGGAGAGGGCGACGGCGGAGGCAGGGACGGTTTGGCGGGGGCAAAGGCGGGGGCGGTGGTCGTGGATTGGCCGGCGGACAGCGGGGCGAAGGCGCCGCCGGGGCGGGCTTCGAGGCGAATCAACGCGGCCAGGCCGGCCAGGATGATGGCCCCGCCGAGGCATTGCAGGGGCGAGAGTCGTACGCCCCAGAAGGGACATTCAATGGCCGCGGTCAACAACGGGGCGGAGAGCAACAGGGCACGCAGTTTCCAGACCTGGATGCGTTTCAGAGCGGCGTAATAAAGGGGCAACGACACGGCCAGGAGGACGCCCAAGAGGACGATCAGCCATCCCAGGCGGGCTTGTTCAAAAAGTCGGGAAAAGTCGGCGAACTCGCCATGCACTAGCGCCAAAGCAACGAATCCGAGGGTGCTGATGGCGTGATTGTAGAGGGCCACGGCCTCTTCATCCATGGTTTGCAGAATTCGCCGAATGATGAAGGCGTTCACCGCGAAGCCCAGCGCGGCCGCCACCACCATGAGGTCGCCGGAGAGGTGTCCGCCCAGGTCGAAGTTGCCGATTTGGGTGAACAGGGCGAAGCCCACCAGGAGCACGGGTAGCAGGGCCAGTTGTGCCCGCCCGATGCGTTCCAGGCCGAGGCCGGCCCCGATCAGCACGACGAAGACCAGGTCGAGCCGGTAGATCACGGCCACGTTGGTGGCGGTGGTCCATTTGAGCGAGGCGAACCAGAAGAGGTTGATGGCGATGGAGATCAGTCCCATCCAGGCGAGCAGTTTCAGGTTGCGGCGTGGCCGGAGGCGGCGGAAGCCGTTGCCGCGGGCCAACACCCAGGCGGCCAAGAGCGGGAGGGTGACGATTCGGGAGGCGACGCCCAGCAGGCCCACCGGCGCCAGGGCGGCGGCCTCGCGCAACGTCAAGTTGACCGCCACGGAACTGACGATCGTCAAGAGGGCGAACAGCAGGGCGGCCATGTTTGCTGGGGGGTGGAATGAGCGGGCAGCTACCGTAGGGCCGGCTGTGCCGGCCGATTGTCGCATTTCGCAGCGCCAACCGCGTTTCGGCCGGCACGGCCGGCCCTACTTGGTCAGGTTTCCAGGGGCACGGGGTTGGCAGGGGGGCGGCCCTCCAGCACGGCGGTCACGTCGCGGCAGGCGGCGGCCACCACGCGCTGTTGGGCTTCCCGGGTGAAGGCCCCAATGTGGGGCAGGAGGATCACGTTGTCCATTGCGTCCAGCGGTCCGGGGGGTGGAGGTTCGCTGGCACGAACGTCGAGGGCGGCGGCGGCGATTCTGCCTTCTTGCAAAGCCCGCACCAAAGCCGGCTCGTCGACCAGGTTGCCCCGGGCGACGTTGACGAAGAGCGCACCGGGCATCATTTGCCGGAACCGGTGGTCGTCGAACATTCCGCGGGTTTGCTCGTTGCTGGGCAGGTGGCAGGCGACGCAGTGGGAGTGGGCCAGGAGGGTATCCAGGTCGACCAGTTCGGCCCGGGTTTCGGCCACGGTGGGCGCGTGGGGATCGACCAGCGGATCGTGGGCGAGGATTTTCATGCCGAAGGCCTTGGCCCGCATGGCGGTCAGGAAGCCGATCCGGCCGAGGCCCACGATGCCCAGGGTTTTTCCGAACAGTTCCATGCCGGAGTGTGCGTGGCGGTCCCAGCCGCCGGATTTGACGTGGCGGTCGGCGAGGGGGATTTTTCGGGCCAGGGCCAAGAGGAGCGCGAGGGTCAGCTCGGCCACGGAGATGGCGGTTTGCACGGGGGTGTAGGTGAGCACGATGCCGGCGGCGCGGACGGCGGGGACGTCGATATTGTCGAGCCCGGCGCCGGCGCGGGCGATGATTTTGAGTTGGCGGGCGTTTTGGATCAAGGGGGCGTTCACCCGGGTTTGGTTGCGCACGATCAGCGCGCGGACGTCGGCCACCTGGTCGGCGAGCGCCTGGGGCTGTTGCCAGAGTTGGGGCTGGAAGGCGACCTGGAAGCGTTTTCGCAGGTCGTCCATGGCGGGACCGAGGATGTTTTCGCTGACGAGCACGTCGGTCATGTTGGTGGTTTCTTGTTGGAGGGGATGATTTGGGGTCTGGGGGACCGGTGGGGTGTAGTTTTCAAACCCGCAGTCCATCGGCACGGGGCCGGCGGGGGGTAATACCTGTAATCCCAGTGCTTCACGTTCCTCGGCCTCCGCTAAGTGGTGCTTTCATACTAGAGCGGAAAGGAAAGGCCGTATTCCTGGGCGAGGGCTTTCAACTCGGCGAGGGTGGCGTCGCCGATGGGGATGCCGTGCTGGCGGTTGTACTGGGCGGTACGATGGGAGCGTTCGCCGGGCAGCAGGATTTCCTCGATGCCGGGGCGTTTTCGGCAGGCCTTGGCGGAGTCGATCATGGCGTCCAGGCGTTGTTTCATTTCGTCCACGTCCATCCAGGCGTTGACATCGAGGAGGCAGAAGAAATGGCCCACGTTCTGTGGGCGGTCCATCTGTTTGTACATGGAGCCGACGGCGCTGGCCACGGCGGCGCCGGAGAGGACGCCGCTGAAGACCTCGACCAGGGTGGCCAGGGCCGCGCCTTTGTGGCCGGCCATGGTCATCACCGTGCCGGCCAGGGCGTCGTCGGGGTTGGTAGTGGGATTGCCCTGGGGGTCAAGGGCCCAGCCTGGGGGGATGGGCCGGCCGGTCTTTTGGGCGGCGATGATATTGCCCCGGGCAACGCAGGAGGTGGCCAGGTCGATCTTGAGGGGGAAGCCCTTGCCGGTGGGAAAGGAGGCGGCGATCGGGTTGGTGCCGAAAAAGGGCTGGCATCCACCCTGGGGCGACATGGCCGGCTCGCAGTTGGTCATGGCCAGGAGGATCATATCGCGGGCGGCGGCGCGGTTGCAATAGTAGGAGAGGGCGCCGAAGTGTTGGGAGCGGCGGATGGTGGCCACCGCCACGCCGAACTTTTGCGCCAGGGGCATCAACAGGTCGAGCGTCTTGACCGCCTGGACCTGACCCAGGCCGCCGGCGGCGTCGACGGCCAGGGCGGCCGGACGCCGGGCCTGGCAGGTCAAGGCGGCGGCGGGGTCGATGAGGCCTTTTTGGATGCGGCGGACGTAGATATTCAGCCGGGAGACGCCGTGGGTGGAGGTGCCGTGGAGGTCGGCGTCGATGAGGGCGTCGGCGAAGATGGCGGCGTCCTCCCGGGGCACGCCGGCGGCGCCGGCGACTTGAACGACGATCTGGCGGGCGGATTCGGCCGGGTATCGGGGGGTGGGAGTCATGGTTGGGATGGGGAGGAGGATGTGGTCGCTCTGCGAGTGGGAGAGAGGATGCGTGTGTTCACCGGGCGGGCCAGGCGAGAAAAGAGCCAGGCTTCGCCGTGGCGCAAGAGGTTCCGGCCGGACGGGGCAATCGCCGCCGCTTTGCCGGACGGATCGAGGCAGACGTCGTGCCGCGTGACCAGCCAGGGCGCCAGGTGGTCCAACGGCAGGGCCTTCCATCCCGGCGTGGACCAAAGGACGTCGGAGCCGAAGAGGCCGCCCAACCGGGCACCCAGGACGAGGTAATGGCGTACCCGGCGGCAGGCCAGCACGGCGGCGTCCACGCCCGAGTCGACGGGGATGAAAGAGCCCAGCACGACCCGGGGTTGGTAGAGGTCGAGGGCCTCGGCGGCGGGGATTTGCTGGACGGGTGTGTCCGGCGCGGGGTGGGGATCGGTCGCCCGGATGTTCACGCCGGCGACGCGGAGGGCCCGGGCGAGTTGGCCGCCGCCGGCGCCCACTTCGAGCACCGCACCGGCGGTGAGAGAGCGGAGGGTTCGTGCCAGGGCTTGGATGAGTTCGGCCGAGGGGGCGAGGTAGCGGTTGGTCTCGGCGCAGCGGACGAGCCAGCCTTCGGCCCGTTCGGCGAGGGCCATTTCGGCCAGGATCGCGTCGAGTTTTGGGGGTGTGGGGGTGGGCACGGTGGGGCGAGCAGGCTTTCGGCGGGGTCGGCAGACCCGCGCCGAACGGTGGGGGTTCCCAAGCTGGAGCTTGGGAACCAGGTTGTTCGCTGGAGCTTGGGAACCAGGTTG
>CAYZWG010000006.1:25891-30698 GCA_964481605.1 uncultured Planctomycetaceae bacterium | reverse complement strand
GCTGGAGCTTGGGAACCAGGTTGTTCGCTGGAGCTTGGGAACCAGGTTGGGGTTGTTGGCGGCGGGTTGGGTTACACGCTGGGGCCGCAGCGGTTGATGGCGAAGCCGTTGAACTCGCGGAAGGCCTCGGCCTTGGTCATTTTGCCGTCGCAGATATCGAGCACCTCGTCCAGCAGTCGCTCTCCGGCTTGGTCGAGGGTGGTGCCGTGGAACATGTCGGAGACATCGAGTTCCATGGTTTCGTGCATTTTTTCCCAGGACTGGCAGTTGCCGGTCAGTCGCATGGTGATCATCAGGGGGTGGTTGATGGTGTGTCCGCCGCCGGTGGAGAAGCTCATCACCTGGGCCCCGGCGGCGGCGATTCCGGTGATGCTTTCGCCGCCGTGGCCGGGGGTGTCCATCAGCCACAGGCCCGGCTGGGGGCCGATGGGCTGGGCGTAGTCGACGGCGCCGACGATGGGCTTGGTACCCCATTTTTGCATGGCGCCGATCGCTTTTTCCTCGATCGTGGAGAGTCCTCCGGCGATGTTGTCGCCGGTGGGCTGGCTGCCGCGCATGTCGACGCCGCAGGCGAGGATGGCCTGGTCCATTTTCTTGATGTAGCCGAGGAGTTTTTCGGCGATTTGGGGTGTTTGGGCGCGTTGGCGGATGATTTCCTCTCCGCCCATCATTTCGGTGGTTTCGGCGCCCAGGGCGCGGCCTCCGGCTTCGATGATGCGGTCGCAGACCCAGCCCACGCAGCGGTTGTGGGCCAGCCCGCTGGTGACGTCGCTGGTGCCGCAGTTGAAGCCGTAGATCAGCTTGGCCAGGGGCGTTTTTTGGCGTTGTTGGCCGGTGATTCGGCGGTCGAAGTCGATGGCCAGGTTGACCGCCTTGGCCAGCGCCTGCACGGCCCCGCCGGAGCGGCGGATATTGACGACCTCGACGGGCTTGCCGGTGAGGGCGATTTGCTGGGCGATGTCGTCGGCGGTGCAGTCTTGCTCCTTGAAGTGGTCGATCACCACGACGGCGCCGGCGTTGGGGTTTTTGCCGTGGCCGACGAGAGTGTGGAAGGTTTGGGCCAGGTCGGGGGCGATCTGGCAGCGGCCCAGGGGGTGGACGATGGGGATCGTGTTCTGGACCATCTGGGCGACGCGCTCGCAGGTGGGGTTGGCGTAGAGCGTGCCGCTGAGCAAGAGGACGTGGTTGCGAATACCGACTTGGCCGTCGGCACGGGGGTAGCCGTAGAAATAGTCGCGCACTGTTGGACTCCTGATGGGGTTGGGTTGGTAGGAGGCGGAGGGGCCGGGCCAAGGGGCCGGGGGCCTGGAGGACGCTGAGCGGGGGATTGAGGATTACGAATCGCCGGCGAGGTCTCCGCGGCCGCGGTTGGACTCGATGTTGTGGACGTGGACGTATTGGCCGCGGCGGATATCGCACGAGGCCCGGCCGATGTCGAGGCCGTACTTGACGATGGTCTGGCCGGCACGGATATCGACGGGGGCGAACTTGTGGTTGGGGGGAATGTCGTCGAGGAGGGTGACCTGAGTGGTTTGGTCCTGGCCTTCCACGGAGCAGTCGACGGATTGGCCCTTGGAGCCGGGACCGATCAGGTTGGCCACGTTGTCGCGGGGGTGAATGATGAGGGCTCGCAGTGTCATGGGGTCTCCTTGGGAAAGTAGTTTCGTTTGCGGAACGATGGGAGGGCGAGGCTCCCGCCGAGCCGTGAGGCGGCGTTGACCGTGATTTCCCGGCGGGAGCGGGAGCCTCGCCCTCCCGGCGAGTGTTGGGTGCCTTGGGTGGAGGGTGTTTTTACCAGGCGGTGGTACGCTTCCATGCGCGATGGATGCGGAAGGCCTCGGCGGCGGCGACTTGGGCCTGGGCCCCGCGGGTGCGGCATTGGTCCAGCATCTGCTCTTCCAGGGGGGAGAAATCGCCCTGTTGGGCGCGGCGGAGTTGGCTTTGGTGGCAGGCCAGCATTTTTCGCTTCAACTCGACGTGTTCGGTGACGTCGATGTAGAGATGCGGCTGGAAACCGTGCATCTGGATGGTGTCCATCCACCAGAGGGCCGGCTGGCGGGTCACCGGCGGGGAGTCGGTGAGGTGGCCCGCCGAGGTGCAGAACCAACTGGCCGCCTCGGCCAGCGCGGCGGCCGCGCGGTGGTCGGGGTGGTAGTCGTGGGGCGAGTGGGTAATCACCAGGGTGGGGCGGAAACGGCGATAGATTTCGACCAGCGGTCGGCGGAGGTCGGGGTGGTCGGCCAGTTCGCCGTCGCCGAAACCGGTCCAGAAGAGTTGGGCGCCGAGCAACTCGGCGGCGGCGGTCATCTCCTCGTGGCGGAGTCGGCCGAGGTTCTCGATCGGCTCCTGGGGCTGGCCCTTGTCGCCCCGGCAGAGGACGCAGATCGCCAGCCCGGCGTGGTCGCCGGCGGCGCGGGCGAGCGTGCCGGCGCAGGCGTATTCGGCGTCGTCGGGATGGGCGACGACGGCCAGCAGGCGTTCGTGAGAGAAGTCGAGTCGCATGGTGGGCGATGTGGTGGTTCTAGCGGAGGCGGATTTCCGGCGGTCGGGCGACGAAGTCGGCCAGCGTGATTTGCGCGTGGGGATGGGTTCGCAGCAGGGAGGCGGGGCAGGCCGCCGTGATGGGGCCGTGCAGCACGCGGCGGACCACGGCCGACTGCCAGGGCCGGTTGCAATAGAAGCGACACTCTCGGGAGGCGAGAAGCTCTCGCATTCCCAGGGTGATTGCCCTGGTGGGGACGATGGAGATTTCGCCGCCCACGGTGACGGAATTGATGGTGCGGGTTTCGCGGGAGAGGGCGAGCGTGCGGGTGGGCAGGGCGGCGAACTCTTCCGGCGAGAGGGTGTTGCCCGGCTCGAGCGGTTCGTTGAAGGCGATGTGTCCGTTGATGCCGATGCCGCCGAAGCAGACGTCGACGCCGCCGCGGGCGTCGATTTGGCGGGCGACGGCCTGGGGATCGCGAGGGTCGGGAAAGACGCGGTTTTGCGGCGGGGGAACGAGGTGGGGATCGAGCAGGTCGTAGAAGTTTCGGTCCATGAAGCCGCGAAAGGCCAGCGGGTGGCGAGGGTCGATCCAGCGGTCGTCGGGGGTGAGGTATTCGTCCATGTTGATCAGCATCACGTCGCGGAAGTCGATCCGCCGATGGTTGATTTGCTCGGCCATGAGGGGGAACTGATCGACGGGGCCGACGGGCACGATCAGCGTGGGGGGGTGCCCGTCGGCGCGGGCCTGGTGGACGGCGTGGATGATTTCCTCGGCGAAGTCCCGGGCCAGGCTTTCCGCGTCGGCGAGGATGCGGAGGCCCACGGGGGTTCCCTGGCCCAGTTCGCCGGCGGGGATGGAGAGGTAATCGGGCAGATCGAGGCTCATGCGTCGACCCCCAGGGAGATATGCTTGGTTTCGAGGAAGGCGTCGAGTCCCTCGGTGCCCAGTTCGCGTCCCAGGCCGCTTTGTTTCATCCCGCCGAAGGGGCACTGGCTGGCGGCCGGGACGGAGTCGTTGATGGCGATCGTACCGGCTTCGAGTCTTTCGGCCAGCCGCCAGACGCGGGAGAGGTCCTGGGAGAAGGCGTAGGCGGCGAGGCCGTAGGGGGTGTGGTTGGCCTGGCGGAGGGCTTCCTCCTCGTCGTCGAAGACGGAGACGGGGGCCACCGGCGCGAAGGTCTCTTCGCGCATGCAGAGGGAATCGGCGGAAACGTCGGCCAGCACGGTGGGCGGGAGGAAGTAGCCGGGGCGATCGAGCCGGTTGCCGCCGCAAAGGAGGCGGGCCCCCTGGGAGCGGGCTTGGTCGATTTGTTCCAGTGCCGAGTCGAGGGCGGCGGCGTCGATGAGCGGACCGATTTCCACGTCCTCTTCAAACCCGTCGCCCGTTTTGAGACCGGCCATGGTTTCGGTAAAGGCTTCGAGAAAACGCGGGTAGATCGAGCGTTGGACATAGATTCGGTTGGCGGCGATGCAGGACTGGCCGGAGTTTCGGGTTTTGGCGATCATCGCCCCGTGGACGGCCTGGTCGAAATCGCAGTCGTCGAAGACCAGCACCGGTGCGTGGCCGCCGAGTTCGAGGGAGAGGTTAGTGACGGTTTGGGCCGAACCGGCGATCAACTGTTTGCCCACGGCGGTGGAACCGGTGAAGGAGATTTTTCGGCAGATGGGGTTTTCCAGCAATTCGGCACCGATTTCGGCGCTGGGTCCGAGGAGGAGTTGGAAGACGCCGGGGGGGAGGCCGACTTGATCGATCACTTCGGCCAGCAGCACGGAACTGAGCGGCGTGGCGCTGGCCGGCTTCAGCAGCACGGGGCATCCGGCGGCCAGGGCGGGGGCGAGCTTTCGCACGGCCAGCACGAGGGGGAAGTTCCAGGGGGCGATCGCCGCCGCCACGCCCACGGGAACGCGGAGGACCATGTGCCGCTTACCTTCAATCTGGTGCGGAACGATCCGCCCATAGGCCCGCTGGGCCTCGGCGGCGAACCAGCGGAGGTGGTCGAGGGTCATGTTCAGCTCGGCCCGGGCCTGGGGCAGGGGTTTGCCGTTTTCCAGGGTGATCGTGCGGGCGATTTCGTCGCCGCGGAGTTCGAGGCCGTGGGCGATCTGGCGGAGGTATTGTCCGCGGGTTTTACCGCTTTGGCGACGCCATTCGTCCCAGGCGGTCTGGGCGTGGGCCAGCGCCTGGCCGACCGTCCGGCGATTGAGGGTGCCCACGCGGGCGAGGACCTCGCCGGTGGCCGGGTTGAGGACGTCAAGGGGGTTGGCCGGGGGTACCCATTGGCCGTTGAGATAGAGACGCTTGGTGTCGATTTCACCCATGGGA
>CAYZWG010000006.1:22537-25791 GCA_964481605.1 uncultured Planctomycetaceae bacterium | reverse complement strand
GTTAGATTCGGAGGAAGACCTTTTGGCGGTAGAGCCAGACACAGACGAGCCAGATCACCAGCAGCACGGAGATGGCCTGGACCATGGGGCCGTAGGGGCCGGAGAAGATGGGCTGGCCGGTGTAGAAGAGGACCGGCATACCGAAATGGATGGTGAGCATCTTGGCGATCCAGGGTTTCATCAACTGGCCGATGAAGTAGACCAGGAGGGAATTCATTCCGATCACGGTGAGGAGAAGCGCCAGGGGTCGGAGCTTGATCACGTCGAAGAGGAAGTAGAAGGCGGCCAGCATCCAGATGGTCCAGCCGCCCGCGAAGAGGACCCAGGCGGGCGACCAGATGCGTTTGACGATGGGGCAGAGTCCCAGGCCCTGGGGGCTGACGGCGACGGCCAGCCCCATGCAGGCGGCGCCGAAGAGGACCAGGAGGAGGAACTTGAGCAGGCTGTTGCGTGGCCAGCACAACAGGTGGCCGGCCAATACCCCCAGCAGCATGGTGGCGATGGAGGGCACGAAGTTGAGGGTTTGGTAGCCGCCGGGGTTGTCTTGGAACGGGTTTTCGCGGGGGAAAAGATTGAGGAACCAGCGGTCGAAGTGGGCGGCCACGTTCTGGTTTTTCTCCCAGCGGGGGAATTCCGGGGCGGAGGCGGGCAGGGCCCCGGCGTCGGCGGAGGCGAGTTGAGGACCGGCCTGGGGGAGAGGGTAGTATTCGAACAGGGCCCAGTAACCCACGAGGATCAGGGCCAGGGCGGCGAGTTGGACCCACAGCTTTCGGTTGCAGAGGAGGTAGACGAAGAAGTAGCCGAGACCGATCTGGGCGAGTACGTTGTTGAACACCCAGTTGGTTTGGCTGCTCCAGGCAGAGGAAAGAAAGACGCCCATCAGCACGAGCACCAATGCCCGCAGGAAGGCGTGGGTGGCGGTGTTGGCGGTGGAATCTCCGCGGGCTTTTCGCTTGGCCAGCGAATAGACCATGGCCACGCCGACGATGAACATGAAGGAGGGCTGGATGAGGTCCCAGAAGGAGCAGCCGAGCAGACCGAGCTGGCTGTTCCAGGGGGAGTGGGCGACGTGGAAGGCGAGGCAGTGCCAGAGGTCGCCGGGGGCGCTTTGTCCGCTGTCGGCGAGGGTTTTGGCGACCTTGGCGATGCCGAAGCCGCCGGAGGCCAAGAGGAGCATCACCAGGCCGCGGTAGGCGTCCAGCGACACGAGTCGCTGGGTGGTGGGCGGCGGCACGGCGGGGAGACCCGCGGTCAGTGGTTTCGACGGGGTCGGGCGACCCACACCGAACGGAGCCGGCGACGGCAGCGGTGGGTTGGGTTCCATGGTTGTTGTCCGGGGAAGTGGGAGGGGACGGGGGTTGGCAGGACGCACTTTTCATCGCCGGCGGGGGTCACAGCTTTCGTCGCGGGTCTCCCCACAGCGTTCGGCGGGGGTCACAGCGTTCGGCGCGGGTCTCCCGACCCCGCCGAAAACGCCGACCGCAGGTCTCCCAAGTGGCGACAATCGTGGCGATTGCCAGACCATCGGTCCTTTCTCGGCGGGGTCGGGAGACCCGCGCCGAACACGAACCACCCGCGCCGAACACTACGCTGGCTTCATTCAACGGTATTGCGGCTAGACCTCCTGGGGTACGTTTTTCCAGTCCTTCAGGAACAATTCAATTCCCACGTCGGTGAGGGGGTGGTGGAACAACTGTTTCATTACGCCGATGGCCATCGTACACACATCGGCGCCGGCCAGGGCGGCATGGAGCACGTGGGCGGGGTGGCGGACCGCGGCGACGAGAATCTTGGTGTGGAAGTCGTAGTTGTCGTAGATGGCGCGGATTTGATCGACGAGTTCCATTCCCTGGTGCCCCACGGCATCGAGGCGGCCCACGAAGGGGCTCACATAGGTCGCCCCGCACTTGGCCGCCAGCAGGGCTTGCAGGGGTGAAAACAGCACGGTGACGTTGGTCTTGATGCCTTCGGCGTGGAGCCGGCGGACGGCCTTCAGACCCTCTTGCATGATGGGCACCTTGACCACGACGTTGTCGGCGATGCGGGCCAACTGGCGGCCTTCCTCCACGATCTGGTCGGCTTCCAGCCCGACCGCTTCGAGGCTGACCGGCCCGTCCACGGTGCGGCAGATTTCCTCGTAGAGTTCTCGGGCGGGGCGGCCGGTCTTGGAGACGTGGGAGGGGTTCGTGGTGACGCCGTCGACGATTCCCCACTCGGCGGCTTCGCGGATTTGGTCGATATGGGCCGTGTCGAGAAACAACTGCATGGGTGGTATCCCCTGGTTACGTGTTTCTGGCTGGTTTGCGTTTGGGGGAGGCGGAAGCGCTGCCGGTGTTGTTTGCGCGAGAGGTGGTTTGTGGGGGCGAGCCGACCCAGTGGGGGACGAAGGAGCGATCGACAAACTGGGCGCGGATGGCCTCGCGGGCGGCGTGGACATGGCGTCGGGCAAGCCGTTCGGCCTGGGCGGGCCGGTTGGCCCGAATGGCGTCGACGATGGCCAGGTGATCGTCGCGGACCTGGGCGATTCCGCGGTTGGCGCGGACGAACATTCCCAGCAGGCGATAGCCCTCGGTGAGCTTCACCAGCAGGGGGTTGGCCGAGAGTTGGACCACGCGGAAGTGGAACAAGCTATCCGTGGCGCTCATCGCGTCGAGCTGGCCGCGTTGGCCGAGTCGATAGGTTTGCTGGGCCAGCTCGATCAATTCGGCCAGGTCGGCACGGCTGGTGCGGCGGCAGCAGAGGCGGGCGGCGAGCCCCTCGAACACTTCGCGAATATCGAAGGCGGCGAGGATTCTTTCTTCGTCCAAGCGACCGACGAACATTCCCAGGTTGTCCACCGCCTCGACCAGCCCGCAGAATTGGAGTTCCAAGAGCGACTCGCGGACGACGCTTTGAGCCACGCCGAAGCGGCCGGCCAGTTCCTGCTGCACCAGGCGTTGACCGGGGCGGTAGTGGCCCGCGAGGATCAACTGCTGGATGGAGGCGCGGACGCGGTGGCGGGCGAGGCTGCTGGGGCCGTTGGGTTCGGGTATGGGGTCGGGCGGGACGGCCATGGGGGGGGTCTCCGCGGAGGATTATCGATAATCAACGATAGTAGGGTCTCCCCTGGCGGCGTCAACCCCCGAGGGGGGAATTGTTGTGGGCCGTTTTTGGCCGGGCTAGAATCGGTGGCGGGTGAGTTCCCAAGCCCCGTAGGGCCGGCTGTGCCGGCCGAAACGTGGCTTGGCGCTGTGAACCCACTGTTCGGCGCGGGT
>CAYZWG010000006.1:0-22437 GCA_964481605.1 uncultured Planctomycetaceae bacterium | reverse complement strand
TCCCGACCCCGCCGCCGGCCGGCGGCCGAAATGTGGCTTGGCGCTGTGAACCCACTGTTCGGCGCGGGTCTCCCGACCCCGCCGCCGGCCGGCGGCCGAAATGTGGCTTGGCGCTGTGAAGCGTGGCAACCGGCCGGCACAGCCGGCCCTACGGCTTGGGAACCAGCATCAGAGAGGAGTGGGAGAAACATGGCTTACCAACGTGCCTGTCGCGTGGGGCGAGGGATTCTTCTGGCCGCCGGCGTTGCGGCGGTGCTGTTTCTTGCCGGGGCGGCGCCGGTGTGGGCCGGGCGTACCAACTTTGTGGTCGTGCTCTGCGACGACCTGGGCTACGGCGACTTGGCCTGCTACGGCAGTCCGGTGCTGAAAACCCCCAACGTGGACCGCCTGGCGGCCGAGGGCTTGCGGCTGACGAACTGCTACGCGGCGGCGGCCAACTGCTCGCCGGCGAGGACGGGCTTGATGACCGGCCGAACCCCTTACCGGGTGGGCATCCACAACTGGATTCCCATGTTTTCGCCCATGCACGTGGCCCGAAGTGAGATCACCGTGGCCACGATCCTTCGGCGGATCGGCTACGATACGTGCCACGTGGGAAAGTGGCACCTCAACGGGCGATTCAACCTGCCGGGGCAGCCGCAGCCCAACGACCATGGGTTCAACCACTGGTTTTCGACGCAGAACAACGCCCTGCCGAGCCATGAAAACCCGGACAACTTTGTTCGCAACGGCAAGCCGGTGGGCCGGCTGGAGGGTTATTCGGCGCAGTTGGTGGTGGACGAGGCGATACGCTGGCTGAGGGGGATTCGGGATGGGGAGAAGCCGTTTTTTCTGTTCGTCTGTTTTCACGAGCCGCACGAGCCGATCGCCACGGCGAAAAAGTACATGGCGATGTATCCTTCGCCCGACGATCCGAGCTATTCGGCGCACCACGGCAACATTACCCAGATGGACGACGCCTTGGGGCGGCTGATGCGCTGCCTGGACGAGGAGGGTCTGCGCCGGAGCACGATGGTGTTTTTCACCAGCGACAACGGCCCGGCGATTACGCGGGTGCATCCGCACGGTTCGACGGGGGGATTGCGGGCGAAAAAGGGCCATCTTTACGAGGGGGGGATTCGCGTGCCGGGGATCATCCGCTGGCCGGGGCACACGCGAGCGGGGACGGAGAGCGACGAGCCGGTTTCGGGGGTGGACCTGTTGCCCACGTTGTGCGCGATCACCGGCGCCGAGGTGCCCGACGATCGGGCGATTGACGGGAGCAGTTTCCTGCCGATTTTCGAGGGGAAGCCGATCGAACGGGCGAGGCCGCTTTACTGGCAATTCAACTATGCCCCCAGCGCGCCGAAGGTAGCCATGCGGATGGGCGACTGGAAGATACTGGGAGGATTGGACGGCCAGCCGCTGAAGCCGAGTTCGGATATCGTGGCGTCGGCCGAGGCGAGCATCAAGAAGGCCGAGTTGGTGTCGTTCGAGCTTTACAATCTGCGCGAGGACGTGGGGGAGACGACGGACCTGGCCGGGCGCGAGCCCCAGCGGCTGGCGGCGATGGCGGAGAAGTTGCGCACGATCTACCACGAGGTGCGGGAGGAGACCCCCACCTGGCCGGAGTGGAAATGTCCTCATTACGAGGGGAAGCGGATTCGGGCGGCGCGGGAGGCGGGCATCTGGCCGGTTTGGCTGCGGGATGAAAAGAAGTGAGGGGGGCTCATGCCGACGGGGGGCATGGAAACCCGCCAGCTTGTAGCTTGTAGGGCCGGCTGTGCCGGCCGAGATGGAACGGTCCTCCAAAAAACCCGCGCCGGCCGGCACAGCCGGCCCTACGAGGATGGCGATGTTGCGCGTGCTGGGTGGCGAACCGGTCAGGCGCCTTCTCCGTATGGAATCAACGTATAATTGAGGAAGTAACTTATCGGGGGTAGGAGCGGCAGTGGGGGAGGGATTCTGGCGTGGGCCGGGGAAGGAGCGTCGCGGCCCGGATCGCAAGGGGTGCGATGCCCCCCGGCGAGGCGGCGGTTTCGGCGGGGTCGGGAGACCCGCACCGAATGGGGAGACCCGCGCCGAACGGGGTTTATTGTGATTTTTCCGGCTCGGCAGGGGCCTTGCCCTCCCGCTCAGCGCTGCCGGCTTTCCGCACGCGAAACTTGATGAAAGAGGGCTGATGGTAGACAAACGGTCATGGGTGGGTGCGGGGGCGAGGCGGCGGCTGGTCGTGTGGGGGCTGGTGCTGGCGGGGTGGGCCTATGCGTGTGGCGGAGACGTGGGCACGATCGAGGCGGGCGAGCAAGGTCGGGTTGCCGGGCAGATTCGATGGCCGCTGGTGGTGACCCAGGTGGAGCCGGTGGCGGGCAAGGGGGCCGATCCCTTGCGGGCGGAGCGGACGTTTCGGGCGCCGGCGGTCGGTCGGTCGCGGCTGGTGCTGGTGGGCGTCGACGGTTCGGTGAGGCGGTTGGCCGCGTCGTTCGAGAGTGCCCGCGATGCGGAGGTTTCCTTCGACGGAAAGCGGATTCTTTTTGCCGGACGGCGGAAGGCGGGGGACCGCTGGGCGATCTACGAGATGGGAGTGGACGGGTCGGGCATTCGGCAGGTGACGCATTTTGCGGGGGACTGCCGCAGCCCTCGGTATCTTTCCACGCTCTACACGATTGTTTCCAGCAAGCCGTGGTACCAGGTTCTGTTTGTGGGGTCGCCGGCCTCCGGCGGCGGTTCGGAGTTGTATTCGTGCAAGCTGGACGGGTCGGAGCTGGCCCGGCTGACGTACACGCTGTCGCGGGTGATGGACCCGCTGTTGATGCGGGATGGGCGGGTGGTATTTGGGGCATGGCAGGCAACGGGCTCCGGCAGGGGGCGGGTGGGGCTGTTGGGGATCAACCTGGACGGGACGGACTATGCGACGTTTGCGGGCGAGCAGGGCCGGCGGGTGCGGCAGATGCCCTGCGTGACCACGCGGGGGCTGGTGGTTTTCGTGGAGGGCGAGGGAGTGGCCCGGGACGGTTCGGGAATGCTCTCCTGCGTTGGCGTGCGTCGGCCGCTGCACTCCTATAGGCGGATCACGGGACCGGAGGACGGGTTGTTTCGGTCGCCGTCGCCGCTTCCGGACGGGACGATTCTCGTTTCGCGGCGCTCGGGTGTTGCCGGCGGGACGCACGGTGTGTATCGATTCGATCCGGCCACGAAAAAGGTGGATCGGCTGTTCGACGATCCGCGTTACGACGAGATCGAGGCGAAGGTGGTTGGGCCGCGCCCAGAGCCGGACGGCCGTTCCAGCGTGGTTCGCGGGGAAGACCCGCACGGGGAGTTTTACTGTTTGGACGTGTATACGTCGGACGTGAAGCTGGCACGGGGGACGGTGAAGCGGGTGCGGTTGGTCGAGGGAAGGGCGGCGGGGCCGGGAGACCCTCGCCGAACAGGGCCGGGAGACCCGGGCGAAACGGGGGGGCGGCCGGCGGGTTTGCCCCGGGTGGAGGAGCGGATCTTGGGCGAGGCGGCGGTGGAGCGGGATGGCTCGTTCAGCGTGAAGGTGCCGGCCAACACGCCGGTGCGGATTGAATTGCTCGACGAGGACGGTCTGTCGATTCGTTCCTGCCGGTGGATTTGGGCCCGCAACCGGGAGCCGCGAGGCTGCGTGGGTTGCCACGAGGACGGCGAATTGACGCCGGAGAACTGGTTTGTGGACGCGATGAAGGAGCCGCCGGTGCTGCTGGAACCACCGCCGGAGAAGCATGGGGCCGGTGAGGGAGCGGAGTGGAAGGCAGCACGTGGAGGGACAAAGTGACGATCGAGCGAGCGAAGACGTTTTGCTGGGCGGTGGGGCTGGTGGCCGGTTGGGCCGCGGTTTGCGCTGGCCAGCGGCCCACCTTGACCGACGTGACGCGGGCAGCGGGGATCGAGGTGAAGCACAGCTTCGGCGACTTCGACCTGAGCAACATTGTGGAGGGAACGGGGGCGGGGGCGACGTTTTTCGACTACGACGGGGACGGCTGGCTGGACCTTTACCTGCCCTGCGGTTGCTGGTTGCCGGAGGTGAACGACAACCGGGGGCGATCCCTGCGGGGCAAGCTCCGCAACCATCTCTTTCGCAACAACGGCGACGGCACCTTTGCGGACGTGACGAAGGCGGCCGGCGTGGGGGACGAGGGATTTGGGTGTGCCGCGTCGGCGGCCGACTACGACGGAGATGGCGACCTGGACCTGTACGTGTTGAATTACGGGGCGAACGTATTTTATCGCAACAACGGCGACGGGACGTTTACGGACGTGACCGCCGCGACGGGGCTGGGCAATTCGCGGTGGAGTCTCTCGGCTCCCTGGTTCGACTACGACGGGGACGGCGACCTGGACGTCTACCTGGGCAACTATCTGCAATACGACAAGGGCAAGTTTCGTTCCTACTACGCGGCGAAAGGGTATCCGGGGCCGCTGAGCTACGGCGGGCAGCAGGACGTGCTCTATCGCAATAACGGCGACGGCACCTTCACCGACGTGACCAAGGAGGCCGGCCTGATCAACCCCGACGGCCGGGCGATGAGCGCCACGGTGGCCGATCTGAACAACGACGGGTTGCTCGACCTCTACGTGGCCAACGACGCGATGGAGAACTATTACTATCGGAACATCGGCGGGGGGAAGTTCCGTAGCGAGGGGCTGGAGTTGGGTCTGGCCTTTGGCGAGGCGGGCCAGGGTGTTTCCTCGATGGGACCGACCACTGGCGACGTGGACCGCGACGGCCGGCTGGACGTTTACATACCGGACATGGGCTACGGCTGCTTGTTGATGAACCGGGGAGATTTCTTCGAGGATCGCACGGCCCCGTCGCGGCTGGCGGTGGTTTGCGGGCAGTACACCGGCTGGGGCGGTGTGTTGGCCGACCTGGACAACGACGGCTACCTGGACGTGTTCGTGGCCAACGGCAACGCGCACCACGAGTTTCCCGAGGAGGACGTGCTGATGCACAACAACGGGGACGGTACGTTCAGCGACGTGGCGGCGGAGTCGGGGGCGTATTTCCGCCAAAAGCACGTGGGGCGGGGGGCGGCCAGCGCCGACTTCGACAACGACGGCGATGTGGACCTGGTGGTGGTCAACCTCAACGATTCGCCCAAGCTGCTGCGCAACGACGGCGGCAATCGCAACCACTGGTTGACGATTACCGCACGGCTGGCGGGGGGCAAGCGGGACGCCGTGGGGGCGCGGGTGCGGGTGGAGGCGGGGTCGCTGGTGCAGGTTCGCGACCTGGTGCCGGTGACGGGCTACCTTTCGCAGAGCGATCCCCGGGCACACTTCGGGTTGGGCCAGGCGGCCAAGGCCGACCTGGTGGAAATCCGCTGGCCCGACGGGAGCCAGACCACGCTGGCCGACGTGCCGGTCAACCAGTTTCTGACGGTGGTGCAAGATGGGAAATAGTTGGGTGGTCGGGAGAAGCGATGTGCGCGGCGGGGGGTTCCCAAGCTGGAGCTTGGGAACCAGGTGGAAGCGCTGGAGCTTGGGAACCAGGGGAAGCAACGAGGCGTGTGGCGGGGGGTTCCCAAGCTGGAGCTTGGGAACCAGGAGAAGCCGGGAGGGCGTCCGGCGTATTCTGCCGGTGTTGGTGTTGTTGGCGGGGACGCTGTGGGGCACGGGGCGAGCGGGGGCGGAGGACCGGCACCCGGTTTACGTGGGGGCGAAGGTTTGCGCCTCGTGTCATCACGGGGAGGGGATGGGTTATCAGCAGAGCCGGTGGCTGCTTTCGGCGCATGCTTCGGCCTATGCCTCGCTGGCCACGCCCGAGGCGAAGCGGATCGCCGTTCTCAGTGGCGAGCCGCAGGAGCCCCAGGAGGCGGCCCTCTGCCTGGGCTGCCATGCCACGGCCGCCGACGCGGAGGACTGGGAGAAGGACGCCACGTTTGCCTTCGTGGAGGGCGTGCAGTGTGAGAAGTGCCACGGGCCGGGCAGCGAGTACATGGACGAGGAGGTGATGGTCGATCCGATCGCGGCCCGGCGGGCCGGTTTGAAGATGCCGAGTAAGGAATTGTGCATGAACTGCCACCGGGAAAAGGGGTCCCACGTGGCGGTGCATGGGCGGCGGCCGATCGACGTGGACCAGCTTTGGGAGAAGATTGCCCACCCCACGCCAAAAGTTTGGAAATACACGCCGCTGGAAGAATCGGAGGAAGAGTCGCCGGAAAGCGGGCCAGGCGGGAACGGCGGAGAGAAATATGCGGGGGTGTTGGGTTGTGCCCAGTGCCACCGGGGGCCGGAGATGGGCTTCCAGTTCAGCAAGTGGCGGAAGAGCGCGCACGCGCAGAGCTACGGGGTACTGGCCATGCCGAAGGCAAAGGAGTTCGCCCGGCAGATGAAGGTCGAGGGCGATCCCACCCAGAGCCAGGCCTGCCTGGAGTGTCACGCGCCGGCGGCGGAGTCGGGTGGGGAGGAGACGGCATCGTACTGGATGTTCGACGGGGTGGGGTGCGAGGCCTGCCACGGGCCGGGGGCAGCCCATGCGGCGTTGGCGGCGAAGCGTGTGGCCGGGGCGGACCTGAAAGGGGCGGACCTGAAGGGGGCGCTGGCCGAGACGGCGAAAAAGTCGTGTACGAGGTGCCATCGGGGGGTGCATGGAGAGAGCTTCGACCGCGCGGCGGCGCTGGTGCGGATTGCCCATCCGCGGGTGCCGCGGAAGGTGGTCCAGACGCCGCGCTACAAGACACCGACGAACATGGCGTTTCGACCCGGCGCGGCGGAGTTGTGGGTGACCTGCGAGGCGTCGGATTCGGTGATCGTGGTGGACACCTTGAAGCGGAGCAAGGTGGCGGAGATCGCCGTGGGGCGGCGTCCGGTGGACGTGGCGTTCGGTCCGCACGGGGCCCGGGCCTACGTAAGCAATCGGCTGGACGATTCGGTGAGCGTGATCGACGCGGCGAAGCGGCGGGTGGTGCGTACGCTGGCGGTGGGGGACGAGCCGCACGGGTTGTTGACGGACGCCTCGGGCAAGCGGCTTTACGTGCTGAACACGTTGGCCGACGAGATTTCGGTGATCGACACGAGGACGCTGAAGGAGGAGAAGCGGTTGACCGCCAGCCGGCATCCGTGGTCGCTGGCGCTGTCGCCGGACGGGGGGCGGCTGCTGGTGACGAACATGCTTTCGCGTTTTGTGAAGTTTCGCCGGCCGTCGAAATCGGAAGTGACGGTGATCGACACGCGCCGGGCGATGGTGGACGATCGGCTGGTGGTGCCGGCGTCGAATCTGCTTCAGGGGATCGCCTGGCACCCGAGCGGGCGGTTTGCCTTGGTAACGCTCAATCGGACGAAGAACCTGGTGCCGATGACGCGATTGTTGCAGGGTTGGACGGTGACCAACGGGCTGGGAATCATCTGGGCGGACGGCCGGGTGGACCAGGTGTTGCTGGACGAGCCCAGTATTTGCTTTCCCGATCCGACCGACGTGGCGATCACGCCGGACGGCCGGCTGGCGCTGGTGACCAGCTCGGGTCTGAACGTGGTGGCGGTGGTCGACGTGGAGAAGATGATCGGCATGTTGGAGGCGGCTTCGGACCAAGAGCGGGAGCATGTTTTTCCCAACCACCTGGGCAAGCCGACGGAGTTTGTGATCAAGCGGGTGGGGGTTGGGCGGACGCCCCGGGGGGTGGCCGTGGCACCGGACGGGAAGGCGGCTTTCGTGGCCAACGCCTTGGACGATTCGCTTTCGGTGATCGACCTGGAGGCGCTGGAGGAGGCGGGGCGGATCGACCTGGGTGGTCCCCGGGTGATTACCAAGGCGCGGTTTGGCGAGCGGCTTTTTCACAGCGCGGGAATCACGTTTCAGCGGCAGTTTTCCTGCCACACGTGCCACCCGGACGGGCACGTCAACGGGTTGACCTTCGACATTGAGCCGGACGGAATCGGGGTGGCGCCGGTGGACAACCGGACGCTGCGTGGCATTTTGGACACGGCGCCGTTCAAGTGGGAGGGGACGAACCCCAGCCTGCAACGGCAGTGCGGTCCGCGGCTGGCGGTGTTTTTTACGCGGCTGCGGCCCTTCACGCCGACCGAACTTTCCGCCTTGGACGAGTACATCTGCACGATTCCCCGGGCGCCCAATCGCTACCGGCCGTTGGGGGCCAGCTTGACCGAGGCGCAGCGGCGGGGCAAGATGATGTTTGAGCGTACGCGGACGAACGACGGGCGGGAGATTCCGGTGGGCAAGCGGTGCGTGACCTGCCACTTTCCGCCGCTCTACACGGATCGGCGGATCCACAACGTGGGCACGAAGATGTGGCTGGACGAAACGGGCGAGTTCGACGCGCCCCACCTCCGTAACATTTACAACTCGGCGCCCTATCTGCACAACGGCATTGCCGAGACGTTGGAGGAGATTTGGACCCGCTACAACCCCTACGACGAGCACGGGGTGACCAACGACATGACGAAGGATCAGTTGAACGACCTGATCGAGTATTTGAAGACGATTTGACCGGGTTCCCAGTTAGCCTGGTTCCCAAGCTCCAGCTTGGGAACCGGCGGGGTCGGGAAAGCGGCGTTGAGCAGGGGCATGTTACGGGGAGGAGTTGAGCCGATGAAGTTGCGTTTCTTGCTGGCTGCGGCTGGGTTGTTTTGTGCGCTGATGGTCTGCCCGGCCGGGGCCGACGAGGGGGCCGGTTCGGGGGCCAAGCCGGCCGCGGAGGGGATGCCCTATGTGTACACGGACTGGGAGCAGTTCACGGTGGAGGATGGTTTACCGAACGATCACATTTTTGCCGTGAAGGCGGACGGGCCGTACGTCTGGATCGGCACGGAGGGGGGCCTGGCCCGTTTCGACAAGCGGACCGGCAAGTTTCGCTCGTGGACGGAGAAGGACGGTTTGCCCTGGCGGGTGGTGTCGGCGATCGACGTCAACCGGAAGACGGGGGAGGTCTGGCTGGGGCTTTTCGGGGGAGGGATCGCCCGATTCAGCGGGGGGCGGTTCGACCACTTCCACCAGCTCAACAGCGGCCTGGTCAACGACGTGGTGTACGGGATCGCGGTGGAGAAGGACAATGTCTGGGCGGCGACCACGGCGGGGGCCAGCCGCTACAACACGATCACGGGGCAGTGGACGATCTATACGGAAAAGAACGCGCCCATGGAGGAGATTTGGAATTATTCGGTCAGCGCCGCCGCCGGCAAGGTTTACCTGGCGATTTGGGGTAGCGGCGTGTTGGAGTTTGACACGGCCACCGAGCGATGGCGCGACTACCTGGACCCGGACGGCGAGATGGAGATCGATCTCTATCGGGACGACGGGATCGTCCACGTGATTACCACGGCCGCCAGCTACAGCGACGGGATTCTGTGGGTATCGACGTATTTTGGGATGTCGCGGTACGACGGGCGACACTGGCGGGGATATTATGCCCGCGAGACCGGGCTACCGAGCGATTTCGGCAATGCCGTGGTGGGTCGCAGCGCGGACGAGGCCTGGTTTTCGACGGATCGGGGGCTGGGGGTGCTGACAGACTACAAGACGGATACCTGGGTGACCTACACGACGGATCCCCAGACGCACCGGGGTCGGGCGGTGGTCAGCCGCGGCAAGAAGAAGCTGGCAGTGCACGAGCTGCCCCGCTGCATTCCGCACAATTATGTTCTTTGCGTGGAAATCGACGGCGACGACGCCTGGGTGGGCACCTCCGAGGGGTTGGCCCGAGCCAAGGGCAAGGGGTATTATCCCGGCCTGCGCGTGGTGGCCGAGTCGCAGAACAACTGAGCGAGGTGGATGATGAGACGCACGGTTTCGTTTGCTTGGGTGGTGGCCTTGGCGATGTCCTCAGCGTTGGCCACGGCCGGCTGGGCCGCCGAGCCGGTGCCGGATCGGACCGTGGCCTGGTGGCCGCCCAGCGAGGTGGACGCCCAGACCGCGGCCGTGCTGAAGAAGCTGGACGCGGCGGACGACTATCGTCTTCCCGAGTTGAATCCGAAAACGAACCTGAACTACGCCTACACGGCGGAAGACGTGGAGCCTTTTCGGCACGCGAAGCCGTTTAAGGAGCATTTCCTCCGGCAACTCGAGTACACCGGGCCGGGGCGGGCCAAGCCCGAGCCCGAACACCTGGAGTCGGTCAAGATCGGGTTCATCGGTCCCATCCGGCCAACGGTGTCGGTGGCCACGGGAGGCCGCAGCCACGAAGAGATGCTTGGCCAGCGGATGCTCCAGGGGGCGCAATTGGCGATCGAGGCCACCAACGCCCGCGGCGGATACCTGAAGCGATCGATTCCCTTCGAGTTGGTGGTGAAGAACGACAACGGGCTGTGGGGGGCCTCCGGCAACGAGATCATCAACATGGCCTACAAGGACAAGGTGTGGGCGATCATGGGAACGATCGACGGAGCGAATACGCACATCGCCATCCGCGTGGCGCTGAAGGCGGAAGTTCTCATGCTCAACGCCGGCGATACGGATCCCACCCTGGTGGAGACAAATATTCCCTGGATCATGCGTTGCATCAGCGACGATCGGCAGCAGAGTTACATCCTCATGGACTACATGTACCGCAAGCTGGGGCTGAAGCGGATCGGGGTAATGCGGGCGAGCAATCGCTACGGGCGTTTTGGGGTGCGGGAGATTCGCGACGGCAGCCGGCGGCTGGGGCACCCCATCGCCCTGGAGATGGCCTACCCCGTGGGCGGCACCGACTTCTCGTTGCACCTGGGACGGCTGAAGCGGGCGGGAGTGGACGCCGTGGTTCATTGGGGTGACGCGGCGGACGGGGCGCGGATTCTCAACCAGATGCGGACGCTGGGGATGACCCAGCCGTTTTATGCGTGCGACCGCTGCGTGAGCGACGAGTTCGTGCAAATTGCCGGCAAAAACGCCGAGGGGGTGGTGTGCGGGTTTCCCTGGGACCCCACGCGAAAAGACCCCAAGTACGAAGCCTTTTGCGCGGCCTACGAAAAACGTTTCGGCGAACCGCCGGAGACCTACGCGTCGCACGGCTTCGACGGGATGTCGATGCTGATCTGGGCGACGCAGGTGGCGGGGCTGAACCGGGCGAGAATTCGGGACGTGCTGGCGTATCGGACGGAGCCGTGGCACGGGGTGACGGGCGAGATTCCGTTCAGCGCGGCGATGGACGATCTGGGCGAAGTCTTCCTGGCGGTGCGCCAGAACGGCCGCTGGAATTACTATTCGCGTGCCGATCTGGACATTCCGCGGGGATACATTCCGGCCCGGGACCGGGTGAGCGAAAAAAAGGACGATCGTTGATTGGTTGGAGAGCGCCGCTTGGGGCTCGTTCCGGCGGGGCCGGTGGGGGGTGGTTGAGTGCGAATGCGGCGGCTGATCGTTCTACTTTGGGTGTTGTTGTGGATTTCGGCAGTGGCGATGGCGGCGCCGCCGGGGGCAGAGTCGCCGGCCCGTCTGTTTCGCGTGCGCCGGCAGCCGCTGGTGTATGCGGGCCCCGGGCGCGAGTTGGGCGACCCGGCGGGGGTGGAGGAGGTGCTGCTGGGTTATTTTGGGCCCGGCGGGGCGGATGATCGCGGGGGAGACGATTTGTGGTTGGCGGCGCGGTTGGCGGTGGAGGAGGCCAACGCGGCGGGCGGCTACCGGGGAAAGCCCTTTCGGCTGGCGGGGGCCTGGAGCGAGTCGCCCTGGCAAGGGGGGATAAAGCAGCTTGCCCGGCTGGTGTACCGGGACCACGTTTGGGCGATCATCGGGGGGATCGACGGGCCCAGCACGCACCTGGCGGAGCAGGTGGCGACCAAGGTCCAGTTGCCCGTGGTGAGCCCGGTGAGCACGGACAAGACGGTCAACCTGGCGGGGGTGGCGTGGATGTTTTCCTGTGCGCCGGGCGATCACTTGTTGGCGCCTCCGTTGTGCGGGGCGATTGCACGTTGCGCGCCAGCGCCGCTGGTGCTGTTGGAGTCCGACCGCCACGACCCGCACGTGTTTGCGGTGGAATTGCTCAAGGGACTGGCCGCGCGGGGGACGGGGCTGGCGTATCATTTCGAGATTTCGGCGGCGGGCGCCGAGGGGGTCGACCTTGCGGACGTGGTGGAGCGGACGCTGGGCGTGGAGCCTGGGGCCGTGGTGGTCGTGGCGGGTCCCGAGCAAAGCGGGCGGCTGGTGCGGAGACTACGCGAGGGGGGTTACCGGGGGCCGATTTTTGGCTCGCCGGCGATGGGTCGCCGGGGGTTTGCACAGGCGGCGGGAGCGGCGGGCGAGGGGGTGGTGTTTCCACTGGTTTCGCTGGCGGGGACGGGGGCCGGGGGGCGGGCCTGGGCGGTGTTTTCCGCGGCGTTCCAGAAGCGCTTCGGCCGGCTGCCGGAGGCCGCGGCGGGTCAAACCTACGACGCCGTGCGGCTGGTGATCGAAGCGATTCGGGGGGCTGGCTTGAACCGCCCCCGGATCGGCGACCGGATTCGCCGGCTATCGCCCTGGCAGGGCGTGGGGGGAGAGATTCGCTGGGACCCGTTGGGGGCGAACACCCGGGCGGTGCGATTGGGGACGATCCGCGGAGGGGCGATTCGGCTGGTGGATGCGGAGTAGGTGGTGGTTGGGGATAGCCGGTAGGCCGGGTCGCGACCCGGCATGGTGGAACGACCACGGGTAGCCCGGATAGCTTGCCTATCAGGGCGGCGCAGCCGCAAGAGGCACCTGTTCGGCGCGGGGCTGCCGACCCCCTGTTCGGCGCGGGTCTCCTGACCCCGCCGCGCGTGCGGGCGGCACTCCGGCACGCCGCAATCCTCGCCTCCCGTGCCTCACGGCACCCCGATAGCAGAGCTATCGGGGCCACCCGCGTTCTTCAACCTCCGCTAAGTGGCGCTGTCCAAGTAGGATGAACCTGATATGGTAAGGGGAGGAAACCAGGAGAAACTGAAATGCGTTGGCAAGAACGAATTACGGTTGATCCGCAAGTGTGCCATGGCAAGGCGTGCATCAAGGGCACGCGGGTGATGGTTTCGGTGGTGCTCGATAATCTCGCGGCGGGAGTTTCTCGCGATGAGTTGTTGGCAAGCTATCCCTCACTGGTGGGCGAGGACATCGAGGCGTCGATTGCCTATGCCGCGGAGTTGGCTCGGGAGCGTGTCTTGCCGCTTTCACCGGGAGCGGCGTAGATGCGATTCAAAATCGACGAAAATCTGCCGGTTGAGGCTGCCGAATTGTTGCGTAATGCCGGACACGATACGATCACCGTCCATGACCAGCAAATGGTGGGCGAGCTTGATCCGCGAATTGCCGCCGTGTGCCAGGCGGAAGTCCGAGCGATGGTCACGCTCGACTTGGACTTTTCCGACATCCGCACCTATCCGCCGGGCGACTATCACGGGATTGTCGTACTGAGGCCGCGAACTCAGGCCAAGCCAAGCGTGCTGAACCTGATCGTGCAACTGGTCCCTTTGCTGAACGCCGAACCGCTTGAAGGAAACCTGTGGATTCTTCAAGAGACGGGACTGCGAATTCGAGAAGGACAACAACGGCCAAACTGAAACCCTGGTACCAAGTCGTCACACCGCGCGAAGTCCTTCGCCAGAACCGGCTTGATTCCGTAGGCCGGGTCGCGACCCGGCATGATGGAACGACCATTCGGCCCCCGCGCGGTATCTTGCCCGATCCGTGCCGGGTCGCGACCCGGCCTGCCGGCTAGGGCCCGCCGACGTGGCGGGTGTTGTAGCGGCGGCGATACCGGCGGGTGTTTTCCGTGTCGGGGTAATGCTCCGTGGCCGGGTAGGGGTATCCGCTCATGGCGTGAAAGGGAAGCGGCTCGACCGTATCGGGGTAGGCGGTGTAGAGGTCCATGTCCTTGCAGAAGGCGTCGCTCTTCAAGAGAAAGGAGCGTTGGAAGCCCTTGGGCGGGGGGGGTAGGTGATCGGCGGGGAAGCGGAGGGTGATCTCCTCGCCGCGGCCCATCACCACGTAGCAGTCGTCGGCGTCCTGGAGCAATCGGCCCACTTCACCGAAGCGGGTGTAGTCACCCTTCATCCACTTCCAGGCCATGGCGGTGTCCAGGTTGCTGTAGTCGTAGAGGTTGGGGAGCCGACCGTCGGGGGAGTATTCGCGGGGGTAGCCGAGGAAGTGGAGGTCGGCGGCGGCGGGGGAAATCTCCCGCACGGTGAGGGGGATGTCCCGGTCCAGCGCGAGGAAAACCTCGTCCCAGTAGAGTTCCAGGTTGGAGCAGATGCGCAGTTTTCGATCGCCGGGGAGGATGGCGCCGGCCAGATCGAGGGTCATCACGTGCTGGATACCGGCGGGGTAGCCGACGTGGTGAAACAGCTCGACCCATTTTCCCTGGCGGAGGACGAAAATGCTGGGGGCTTCCAGCGTCAGGCCGGCCTGGGAGGCGGCGAAGTTGGTGGCCGAATAGCCGTATTCGACCCAGCCGTGGGCGCAGAGGATCAGCCGCGATTGGGGTGGAAGTTGGGCCAGCCGGTCGCCGAAGTCGAGTTCGATGAAGTGCTGTTGGGCGAATCCCATGAAGCGGGGGTCGAGGTCGGTGGCGCCGGCGTAGCGGCGGTCGACGGCGGCCAGGGCGTCGGTCACGTCCCGGCCGCGGTGGTCGGTTGCCCGCAGCGGATCGATTCGCCGGTCGAAGCAGAAGACCTTGAACTCGGGCGGCGGGCAGCCGACCGCCATCATTTCGTTGGGGAGGACCTGGGTGCCGAGGGGGTGGTCCACGGCGACCAGCTTGGCCTCGTCGAAGTAGACGACCTCTTCCAGCGGCTCGACGACCTGAAGGAGGTACTGGCCGTCTTGCGGCACCAGGGTGGGGATCGGCAGGTACTCGGTGGGATCTGGCGGAGCGTACGCGCCGGGGGCGAGGAAGTAGCCCAGTCCGCCCACCCCGGCGAAGTCGGAGACGAAGCGGTAGCGGGCGCCGTCCCAGGCGAACAGAAGGGGGCAGGAGGAGGTTTTGCGGGGGACTTCGGCGACCGGTGTGACCTGATCGGCGGCCAGTTCGAGCTCGGCCTGGAGCACGGCGTCGGGCCAAACCACCCTGAGCCACTCGACGTTTTCTTGTCGACCGAGGCCGGCATGGACGCGCAAGGGTGGGGCCGCGGTGGGTCCGCTGGGGACGCCCACGGTGAACTGCTGGTAGACCGTGCCGCTTTTGACTTCCACGCGGGCGCCGATGGCGGAGTTGTTGGACCGGGCTTTGTTATCCTGGCGGCGGATGCCGGCCAGGTCCATTTCGATCCAGTGGCCGCCGGGGGTGAGGTTTTCGACCAGTTTGGGCTGGCTGCCGGCGACCGCCAGGAGCAGGTCGCAGCGGCCGTCGCCGGTGAAATCGGCCACGGCGCAGACGGCCGGCCCGTCGCAGTGGAGGGCCGAGAGGACGTTTCCGGGATCAACCTCGGCGGCGTCGAGAAACCTTGGCCGGGGCCAGTCGTTGAGCAACAGGGTTGGCCCCTGGGTGCCGTCGCTACGGTGGGCGTCGGCGATCACGAGGTCGAGGTCGCCGTCGTTGTCGAGGTCGGCAAACTGGCCGGTGGTGCCGCCCAGGGCACCGAAGCGGCGGGCGAACTGCTCGTCCGGCTGGAAGCGGAAGGCGCCCTGGTTGAGGTAGAGGGCGACCTCTCGGCCGGAGAAGAGCAGCAGGTCCTGGCGTCCGTCCTTGTTGGGGTCGGCGGAGGTGGCTCCCACGACGCCGGTGGCGTCGAGGCCGGTGGCGTCGGCGTCGAGTTGGTGGTGCTGCCAGACGCGGTCGTTGACCCAGGCCAGGGGGCGCCCGTTGCCGGTCGGAAAGAGGACGGCGTCGGCGTCGCGATCGTTGTCGAAGTCGTCATAGACGACCGTGGCCACGGGAAAGTCGTCGAGTTGGAGGCCCAGCTTGGGGGCGATATCGTCAAAGGAGCCGTCGCGGTTATTGTTCCACACCGAGCTACCGGCCGCGGCGGCGTGGGGTTGCGGGGGCAGCCCGCCGCGGGCCAGCCGAAAGGCCAACAGGTCGAGGTCGCCGTCGCTGTCGACGTCGATCAGGCGGGCGCAGGCGGTGAACGCGGCTGGGGGATCGGCGGCGGGCCGAACCGGTTGGAACTGGCCGTGGCCGTCGTTTTCCAGCAGCAGGTCCTCGCCGGCGCGGCCGAGCCAGAGGTCGAGATCGCCGTCGTTGTCGACGTCGCCGAAAGAGGGGGAGACCGCCTGTTTTGCCAGGTCCGGTCCGATGGAGAAATTGCCTTTCCCGTCGTTGAGGCGGAGGCCGGCGGAGCCTTGGGGATCGAGACCGACGAGGCAGAGGTCGAGGTCACCGTCGCCGTCGACGTCGCCGGCGGCCAGTCCGGGCAGCCCGATGGAGGCTTCGCCGTGTTTCCAGGCGGTGAGCCGGCCGGGGAGGGAGCGGACTTGGGGCGAAAAGACGACCCGGGGCGGGGTTGAGGACGAGGGTTGGGGCAGCGGCAGGCTGTCGGGTCCGAGCACGCGGTAGTATTTGCCGGCGGAGCCGTAGACCTTGCGGACGGCGAAGCTCCCGCCGGTCAGTTCGGCCGCGTTGAGGAGTTTGAACCGTTGAAAGAGGGGCAGCGCCTGTTCTCGCCGGTGGGTCCGCTGGTATTGCAGGGCCAAGGTGTAGATGGCCGAGACGAAGCCGGGGTCGAGGGCCACGACTTCCTCCAGGGCCTTGATGCCGTCCTCCTGGCGTCCGGCGGCGATCAGTGCCTGGGCGTATTTATAGACCACGCAGGGATCATTTCGGTCTTCCCGGTAGACGGCCTGAAAATGGGCCAGGGTCTTTTCGATATCACCCACGTGTTCATACAAGAGGCCGAGGCAGTAATGGGCGGGGAGGAAATGGGGGTCGTCGGCGAGCAGTTGGTTGAAGATTTTTTCCGCCTTGTCGAGGTGGGAGGCGGCGCCGCGGACGCCCTGCATGTTCAAGTAGGCCAGGGCCAGATTGAATTGGGCGGCGCGCCACGGGGGGGCGGCCTGGACGACCTTGGCGAAGGCTTCGGCGGCGGCCGAATATTCGTACTGCTCCATCAAGGCCGCGCCGCGATTGAACTGGGCCACCAGGGGCAAATACTGGTCGAGGGTCATCTCGGGGGCGGCCGCGGCCGGTGCGGTATCGCCCGCGGTAGCGGCGGCCGATTTGGCGGCGGTCTTTGGGGGGGCTTTTTCGGGTGGCGGCTGGGGAGCCCGGCGAGTGCAGGCGGAAAGGAGCAAGGCCAGGCAGAGGGCCAGCAGGGCCATGCGGGACAGTTCGGGGCGGCGCGGTCCGTGCGTCTTGTGCCTGCGGCACCCCGATAGCGAAGCTATCGGGGCCACCCGCGAAGCTATCGGGGCCACCCGCGAAGCTATCGGGGCCACCCGCGAAGCTATCGGGGCCACCCGGGGGGCCGTGCGTTCGGTTGCCGGGATAATCATGGCGTCTCCTTGTCACGCTGGCCGGAAGCGCAGCCAAGCCGCTGGGAGAGAAACGGAAGGCCAGAAGAACGGGCAGACGGACCGCCTGCCGCTTACTGCCGGGGTCGTCAGCCGCCGCCGGGGTTGCCGGGGATCGAACAACAACCGGGGGAATTCTTGGCTGGGCCGGCAGCGGGTACGCTCAGTTGGCGGTCGAGTTTTCGGCTTCCGCACGAGGGGCAGACCGGCTTCTGGCCACGCTGGACCAGCAGTTCCAGGCGCTGCCCGCAGCTTGAACAGATGTACTCGTAAAGCGGCATGATTTCGGCCTTCTTGCTGCTATGATCACGGACCCGGGAGGCGACTGGTGGAGCCCGATGCCCTGTGTTCAGGATAGGTTGGGGGGGCCGGTTCGTCAACGGCGGTCGGTCGTCGAGGCGCGGACATTGTAGCAGTAGAGATTGTCGTCGTAGCGGAGGTAGAGTCGTCCGCCGATCACCACGGGATGGGCCCAGCTTGGGCCGTCTCCGGCGACGCTGAAGGAGCCGCGGACTTGGAGTCCTTGAGGGGAGCAGGTGGCCAAGGCGACCTTTCCGCCGTTTTCGCCGAAGAGGTAGAGCATCCCGTCGGCGAAACAGAGGGAGCCCTTGCCCACGGCCCGCTCGCGCCAGAGGGTCTTGCCGGTTTTCAATTCGAGGCAGGCCCAGCCCGATCCGTTGTTTCCGTAGATGTATCCTTGGTGGATCACGTATCCGCCGTGATGGCAGACCATGTCGCGGGTGGTCCAGGCGGTATCGGCGTTGAGGTGTCCGGCGCGGGCGTCGAGTTTGAGGCAGATGCCGCCCTTGCCGTAGCCGTTGGCCCAGAAGACAAATCCGTCGGAGTAGACGGGGGTGGGGCAGTTGGCGGTATTCTTCGCGCTGAAGGGATTTGCCCAAAGCATCCGGCCGTTGCGGGGGTCGACGGCGACGATGCCTTCGCTGGTACCGGTGACGATCATGGGCAGGCCCTGGTGTTGGCAGGCGTAGCAGGAGCCGTACTGGGCGCCGGCCTCGAACCCCTGGCTGGTCCAGAGGGGGCGGCCGTTGTTCTTGTCGAGGGCGACGATGCAGTGTTTTCCGCCCGGCGTGACGATGGCCAGGTCGCCGAGGATGAGGACCGATTCGGCATATCCCCAGCCGGGCACCTTGCCGCCGAATTGTTTCAGGTGGGCGGTCCACTTGGGCCGGCCGCTGGCGGCATCGTAGCAGCCCACCAGGCCGTGCCCGGAAACGATGTAGAGGTTGCCGTGGTCGATCATGGGGGTGGATCGCGAGCCGGGGTGGTTGCTGGTCCAGGCGGCGTCGTGGGGGGTTTTCCACTTGGGCTTGCCGTCCAGATCGAAGGCGAAGATGGTCAACCGATCGCCCACGTCGCCGGAGGTGTAGACGACCCCTTGGTCGACGGCCACGGTGGAGAAGCCCTTGCCGATTCCGTCGACGTGCCAGACGAGGGGTGGGCCTTGGGGGGGCCACGATTTCAACAGGCCCGTATCGGGCGACTTGCCGTCGCGGTGGGGGCCTCGCCAGCCGGGCCATTCGGCGGCGGAGGGGTTGCTGGTGGCAGGCGGCCGGGAGGAGGCCTTTGCGGCGGCGCGTCGACGAGCGAGCCGGCGGCGAACGTAGCCCTGGTCGGCCGCGGCGAGCCGGCGGATGGGCACGGCAACGGTTTTCCCGTCACGCTTGCGAAGGCGGACCTTGCCGTCGGCGACGTCGATCATCGCCGCCTCGGTCTGAAAGCGCCCGCTGGCGTCGGTCCAGGTGCGGAACTCGGCGCCGGGCGGAAGGTCCTGGCCGTTGGCCGGGGGGAGTGTGCCGTGGGGGTTGCAAACCAGGCTCAGCGCCGTGACGGCCAAGAGGCAGGCAGAGGCTTTTGGCGGCATGTTTCGGTCTCCCCGGGGGAAACAGGGGTGGCTGGTTCGATGGTGAGTCTGAAGGCTACGGGCTTCTCTCGTTCCCAAGCGCCAGCTTTTTCTCTCGTTCCCGAGCGCTTCTCTCGTTCCCAAGCTCCGGCTTGGGAACGCATTTCATTGTAGCTCCAGCTTCTCTCGTTCCCGAGCGATTCTCTCGTTCCCAAGCTCCGGCTTGGGAACGCACGGTGCTTACTTGTGGGGCCGGGGGATCAGCCGCAGGCAGACGAGTTGGTCGGCGCCGCGGACGTAGAGCAGGCCGTGGGCGAGAATCGGGGCTGCCCAGGCCGGTGGCTTGATGAGCGGCTTTCCTCCGGGGTGTTGGCGAATGACCGCCACCGCTTTTTCCACGTACCGCTTTTCGGTGGCCTCGACGAGTCGCAGTTGGCCGGTCTCGCTGAGGCAGACGAAATGGCCGTCGACGTACAAGAGGGAGGCCCGGGCCAGACCGGGTTGGCTCCAGAGGACGCGGCCCGTGTTCCACTCGATGCAGCGCAACTGGGCCCCGTTGGCGTAGCGGCCGCTGGAGCCGTAGAGGTATCCCCGGTGATAGATGGGCGTGTTCCAGTGGGTTTGCATGGCCTTGTTTCGACCGGGGGGATCGCACCAGACGACCTCGTATCCGCCGGGGGCAACCCGCAAGAGCGAGCTGCCCGGGCCGTAGGTCTCGGAGATGAACACTTCGTCACCGACCACCACGGGCGTGCTGGCGTTGACGCTGTCGTGGAGCCGGGCCCGCCAGGGGTAGTGGAAATGGGCCGTGCCGGTGGCGGGGTCGAAGGCGAGCAGTCCGCCGCGGGCGAAGAGGAATCCCCAGCGGCGGCCGTCGATGGTGGCCAGCTTGGGCGAGGAGTAGCTGGCCAACTCGTTGCCGAGGGTGTAGCGGACCTGGCCGGTTCGCTTATCGAAGGCGACGACGGCGGTGCCGTTGGGCACCACGTGGTCCATGTGGTAGCGGTCGGCCTGGCGGCTTTCCGGCGTGCTGCCGCCGACCATCACGATCAGCAGATCGCCCTCGACGACGGGCGTGGAGCCGACGCCGAAGAAGTTTTGCACCACGCCGAACCGCTTGGTGGTATCGACTTTCCAGACGGGGGTGCCGTGGTCGGCGCGGAGGCAGTGCAAGATGCCGGCGGGGCCGAGGATGTAGACCAGGCCGTCGCTGACGATGGGCGAAGCGCGGGGCCCGTTGTCGTAGCCGAGCATGTCCTCGTAGTGGGTTTCGTAGGTGAACTGCCAGAGGAGTTGGCCGGTTTCCGCCTGGAGACAGCGGAGGCGTGCCTGGTCGGCCTGGCGGTCGAACTGGTAGAACCGTCCGTCGGCGACGCAGCCGATGCCGTAGCCGGTGCCCAATGGACAGTGCCAGACCAGGGGTGGGCCGTTTTCGGGCCAGTCGGTGAGGATGCCGGTTTCAGGCGACTTGCCGTCGCCGGTGGGGCCCAGAAAGGCGGGCCAGTCGGAGCCGGAGCGGGAGGTGGAGAGAGGGGGCCGCGAACGGGCGGACTGGGCAGACGGGGCCTGCGGTGGGGGGGCCGGGCGGGCCGGTTCGTCGGACTTGGCGCATCCGGCCAGGGCCAGGGCGAGCATTGCCAGCGAGGCGGCGTTGGCGGCGGCGTTATGGGTTCTCATCGTCGTGGTAGGGTCCCTCGTATTGCACGCCGCCGGGGCGGTGGGCGGGGTCCTGGGGGCGGCCGGCGACCCGTGCGGCCAGCTTGCGGCCGGCCAACAGGGGGTCGGCCACCGGGGCGGGCGGCGTGGATTGGGCGGCCTGCTCGTGCTGGCGGAACAGGTGCAGGGTGCGGGTGGGGAAGGCGAAGGAGACGCCCAACTCACCGGCCAGCTTGAGGATGTCGAGCAATAGCCGCTGCCGTTCCCTCAGTTCAACGGCCCAATCGGGACACTCGACAAAGCAGTAGAGAAGCACGTCGAGGGAGCTGTCGGAGAGTTGGTTGAGGTAGACGTGATAGTAGTCTTTGCGCGTGTAGGGGTGGCGGCGGATCAGTTCGCGAACGCCTTCGCAAAAGGCCTCGATCGTGGCCGGTGGGGTGTCGTATTGCAGCGAGAGCATGGTCTTGATCCGCCGGTAGCGGCGGCGGCCCATGTTGTCGACCATGGCCGTGGTGAGGTTGCTGTTGGGGATGGTGATGAGGGAATTGTAGAAGGTTCGCACGCGGGTGGAGCGCATGCCGACGGTCTCCACCGTGCCCTCCACGTCGCCGGTGACGATCCAATCGCCGATCTCGAAGGGGCGGTCGACCAGCACGGTGAGCGAGCCGAAGAGATTGGCCACGGTGTCCTTGGAGGCGAAGGCAACGGCCAGGCCGCCCAGTCCCAGCCCGCTGATCAGTCCGGCGATGGGCAGGTGAAAGGCCTCGGCGAAGCTGACCACGCCGACGCAGATGACGAACACCTTGAGCGTGCGGGAGACGAGCGGGATCAACAGGTCGTCGAACTTGGTGCGGGTTTTCTTGGCCTTTTTGAGGAGGAAGCCGGCCAGCAGGTCGATCAGGCGGAAGCCGGTCCAGACGGCGGCCACCACGGCGAAGAACTGGACGGCCACCAGCAGCACGGCGAGGACGGCCGGCTCGAGGCCGATGATCACCATGCCGCCGTACCAGATCAGGGCCATGGTCAACAGGCCGATCGGTTTCCAGATGTCTCGCTCGGCCTTTTCCTCGACTTCGAGCCCGACCAGGGCGAGCCAGCGAAGGAGGATTCGATTCAACCAGGAGCGGACCAGCCGATCGGCCACCATGCCCAGGAAGATCACCACGAAGAGCAAAATCCACTGGTAGTAGGGCAGCAGGAAGCCGTCCCGGGTGAGGCGTTGGGGAAAGAGGTTCTTGAGCCACTGTTGGGCGGAGAGGGCCAGCGGGGTGACCGCGGGACGGGGCGGGGCGGGGTGGTCGGCGGAAAGCTCTTCTTCTTCGGCCGGTTGGTCGTCAGGTTGGACCGCCGGGGGGGTGAGGAGGCTTTCCCATTGCGCCGCCGCCGGGGAGGCGGCCGCCAGCACGGCGGCCAGGATGAAGAGCGCGTGAATCCGGCGGCGGTTACGCATCGTGTTTCCCTCTGGAGGACTCGAGCCTGGGTGCGGTCCCAAGCTGGAGCTTGGGACCGAGGAGTTTTGCTGGAGCTTGGGACCGAGGAGTTTTGCTGGAGCTTGGGACCGGGGTGTCTTGCTGGAGCTTGGGACCGGGGAGTTAGC
>CAYZWG010000005.1:20250-37570 GCA_964481605.1 uncultured Planctomycetaceae bacterium | reverse complement strand
TCGGCAAAAAAGCCAAACAGCCTGGCCCTAGGGTGACGAAAATGTAGCGAATCGTAGAGCATTGGCCTGCTCAGGGATGGCGATTCTTGTTTCACTTCCTTGATCTTTCTCGCTGTTTCTTGGATCGAAGGGGCGTGACGAAGGCAGCGGGGGGGTAAGCGGCCTCCCACTTTTACAGAAGTCGTGAAATACGAAGTGTTTCCAGTTTGAGCGAGGTTCTCCAGGGAGAGGCTTTTTGGCCGGGTCGCGCTGCCGGCATCATCGAACCAGCTCTTCGTGTTCTTCGCGGGCTTCGTGGTGAACACTGCCCGCGGTGACCGCGGGTTCTGGAACCATTTCACCACGAAGCCCGCGAAGAACACGAAGAAAGTGTAGGGTCGTGACGTTTGAGTTTTGAGTTTTCCAAGCGCGTGGACCGGCTCGCGACCCGGCATGGTAGCTCCATCTAGAAACAAAAACGGGATGAATGGCTTTCATCAATAGCAGAGATTTTCGTCACCCCAGCCTCGCCCTCCCGACACGCACGCATATCCCCTTTCCACAACGGAAACCAAGCAACCACCAAGTGCCCATTGGCTGAAAAGCAATGAAAATCCACGAGTATCAGGCGAAACAGATTCTTCGCGACGCGGGTGTGAAGGTGCCGCGGGGCATCGTGGCGGAAACGCCCCCGCAAGCCGCCGCCGCGTTCGACGAATTGGGGGGCTCCGTGGCCGTGGTCAAGGCCCAAATCCATGCCGGCGGACGCGGCAAGGGAACCATCCGGGAGAAGCCCCAGCAGCACGGGGTGCAACTGGTCCACAGCCGGCAGGAGGCCGCCCAAGTGGCCGAAAACCTCCTCGGCGGCTCGCTCGTCACCATCCAGACGGGACCCGCCGGACAAACCGTTCGCCGCGTCCTGGTGGAAGAAGGCTGCTCGATCGACCGCGAGCTTTACCTCGGCATCGCCGTCGACCGGGCTGCGGCCACACCGGTGCTGATGGCCTCCGCCCAGGGGGGAATGGAAATCGAAAAGGTGGCCGCCGAAACGCCCGAGTTGATCTTTCGCGAGCCCTTTGACCCGGACGGCGGGCTGCAAAGCTACCAGGTTCGCAAGCTGGCGCGAAAGCTGGCCCTGGCCGGCGCAAGCGTGCGCGCGGCGGATCGGTTCATGCGGGCCCTCGGCCGCGTGTTCGTCGAAAACGATTGCAGCCTGGTGGAGATCAATCCGTTGGTGGTCACCGACGACGGCCAACTGCTGGCCCTGGACGCCAAGATGAACTTCGACGACAGCGGGCTGTTTCGCCACCCCCACCTGGCCGAGTTGCGCGACCGTGCCGAGGAAGAGCCGGCCGAGGTCCGCGCCGGCCAGGCCGGCCTCAGCTACGTCAAGCTGGAGGGCAACATCGGCTGCCTGGTCAACGGCGCGGGGCTGGCGATGAGCACCATGGACCTGATCAAGCTGCACGGCGGCGAGCCGGCCAACTTCCTCGACGTGGGCGGCGGTGCCGACGTGGAACAAGTCACCGAGGCCTTTCGCATTCTCCTCGGCGACCCCAACGTCAAGGCCGTGCTGGTGAACATCTTCGGCGGCATCATGCGCTGCACCACCATCGCCGAGGCGATCCTCGTGGCCTACAAGTCGGTGGGGTTCAACGTGCCCCTGGTGGTGCGATTGGAAGGCACCGAGGTGGACCAGGGGAAAAAGATTCTGGCCCAAAGCGACCTCCAGATCACCACCGCCGAGGGCCTCACCGACGCCGCCAAGAAGGTTGTCGCCGCGGCCGGCTGAGAGGTATCCGGTTCGGAGACAATCCAACCCGCGCAAAGCAAACACCCTTTTACCAAGCCGTTCGCAGAGCGGCCGCCAGGAATTCCGAAATCGCCATGAGCATTCTCGTCGACAAGAACACGCGCGTCATCTGCCAGGGAATCACCGGCAAGGCCGGGCAGTTTCACACCAGGCACTGCATCGAGTACGGCACCCGCGTGGTGGGCGGGGTCACGCCCGGCAAGGGCGGCATGACCGTCGAGGGCCTGCCCGTCTTCGACACCGTCGAGGAGGCCGTGGAAAAGACCGGCGCCGACGCCACCATGATCTTCGTCCCCCCGGCCTTCACCGCCGACGCCATCCTGGAAGCCGTCGACGCCCAACTCGCCACCGTGGTGGCCATCACCGAGGGCGTGCCCGTGCTCGACATGGTCCGCGTCGACCATGTCCTCCGCCACGGCCGGTCGCGGCTGGTGGGCCCCAATTGTCCAGGAGTGATTACCCCCCAGGCGTGCAAGATGGGGATCATGCCGGGCTACATTCACAAGGCCGGGTCGATCGGCGTGATCAGCCGCTCCGGCACGCTCACCTACGAGGCCGTGTGGCAGTTGACCCGCATCGGGCTGGGACAATCCACCTGCGTGGGACTGGGCGGCGACCCCATCGTGGGCAGCTCCTTCATCGACCTCTTGAAGCTCTTCCAGGACGATGGACAAACCGAGGGCGTGCTGATGATTGGCGAGATCGGCGGCACGGCCGAGGAGGAAGCGGCGGCCTTCATCAGCCGGCACTTCGACAAGCCCGTGGCCGCCTTCATCGCCGGCCGAACCGCCCCCCCGGGCAAACGGATGGGACACGCCGGGGCGATCATCGCCGGCGGCAAGGGCACGGCGGCCGAGAAAATCGCCGCTCTGGAAAACGCCGGCATCGAAGTGGCCCAAAGTCCCGCCGAGATGGGCCATGCCATGCAGCGGGCAATGAAACGGTAGGGCCGGGTCAGCGTTCGGCGTGGGTCACCGCGCTCGGCGCGGGTCTCCCGACCCCGCCGAGAAAGGACCGATGGTCTCCCAATCGTCGGGGCTGTCGCCACTCGGGAGACCTGCGGTCGGCGGTTTCGGCGGGGTCGGGAGACCCACGCCGAGCCATGAATGGAACCCCCCCGGTTTCGGCGGGGTCGGGAGACCCGCGCCGAACGCGTCGGGAGACCCACGCCGAGCGATGAGTGGAACCCCCTCGCCGTTTAGCCCGCCACGCTCAATACGTCACCCCGGCCCGAAGCATGAAGGTGTCCGTCGGCTCCACCTCCAGATTGTTCGAGGCGTACTTCAGCCGCCGGTCGAAGAGGTAGCCCAACTCCAGCTTGTAGTCGAGCCGCCCGATCGCCTTCCGCTCGATCCCCGCCAGAATCCGCCAGTCGCTGTAGTCGAGAATGTCGTTGCCGCCCCCGGCGCGACGAATCGCCCAGGCGCTGCCGCCGAATTCGCCCGCCAGGTAGACCCAGTCCTGCGTCTTTTCGTCGGCCGCGCCGGGCCAGTAGATTCGCCGCGATATCTTGGGCTTGGGGAACACGGCTTCCACCTTCAACGCCTCGTGCGGCTCCCAGATGATCCCCGCGATCGGCAACACCTGGTAGTCCACCCGGTCCAGATACGCACACCCCAGCAGGGCCTTCACCGTGGGCGTCCACGTCCACAACGCCGCACCGTGAGCGGGAAAGCGAAACGCCTCGTCCGTGCTCTGCTGAAAATCGCTGGAAACGCCCGGTGTGATCGCCAGGTCCATCGCCAACGCCGGGTTGAATCGGTAGAACCAGCGAAACTGGGCGTAGGCGTCGTAAACCTCGCCCGGCAGGTCGGGCACGTCCGGCCATTGAAAAAACCAGACATCGAAGCCGGGCGTGATCAGCATGGGGTGATCCCGCGACGGCAGCGGCACCGCCAGCACGCTCCGCAGATCGACCCGGGTGATTCCCAAGCCCCGCGTGCCACCCCCGTCCAGATAGGACGACGTGGCGATCAACTTCTGGAACATGCCGTCCCGGGCGTCGGGCGGCCGGTCCGGATTGACCGGGGGAATGCTCTGCGGGGGCGGCAGGTAGCCTCCGGTCGGGCGGCGCGGCGGTGCAAACAGCAGGTCCGGACTCGACGGCCGGAGGTCCCAGGGCCAGGGGGTCGAATCCAGCGGCCAGGGAGAACGCTCCGGCGGCGGCTGCGGTAGCTCCGCCGCCGAATCGGGTTGCGAGACCATCCGCCCCGGAAAGGCCTCCGAGGCCGGCATCACCGACGGAAGCACCGGCACTTGGGCGCCCGCCCCCGCGGCCAACAGGACCACAACCGTCGCGGTGAGTATTCCCAGTCGATCCATCAACTCGTCGCCGGTGGGGGGTAATACCCAATCTGGTTCCCAAGTTCCAACCCCAACCTGGTTCCCAAGCTCCAGCCCCAACCTGGTTCCCAAGCTCCAGCCCCAACCTGGTTCCCAAGCTCCAGCTTGGGAACCGCGGGTGGCCCCGATAGCTCTGCTATCGGGGTGCCGCAGGCACAGGAGGCGAGGATTGCGGCGTGCTGGAGGGCCGCCCGCGTGGGAGCGCCTTGTAGTTTCCCAACCTATAATCCACCGGCACAGGGCCGGTGGGGTGTAATACCCAGCCTCCTCCCGAACCTTCCGTCTCGAACCGCTACGATGATTCAAGCACGCCGATCAGCCTGGTTCACGCCGAATCCTCAGTACGACAGCCCCCCGCCCAGGAAAACGGTCGTGTTGGGCCTCATCGTCACCGCACCCAACTGGTAGATCTCCCGCTCGAAGGCCACGCCCACCTCGAACCGCCCGCTCAACCGAGTGGGGTTGTCGAATTCCAGGCCGACCGCCGTGCGGATATCGTTGTAGTCGGTTTCAATCACCCCGCTGGGACGGCGGATCGTCCAGGAGTCGCCCCCGTATTCGCCCCGGCCATACAGCCACCAGTCGACGTTGCCCACGCGGTGCAGCCGCCAGGCCAACTTCGGATTGGGAAACAAGATATCGAACTTCGTGTCGCTGTTGGGCTTCCAGATCACGCCCCCCGCGGGAAGCAACTTGATTCGCTGGCGGTCCAGGTAAACGACACCCGCCTTGACCTGCACGCTGGGCGAAAATGCCAACAGGAAGTAGCCTCGCCCCTGGTAGCGAATGCTCTCGTTGGTGATCCGCTTGAAGTCGGAATAGACCCCGATCCGGAAACCCAGTTCGCCGCTGAGCATGGGCGTCAACTGGGGGTTCCAGGCCGAGTCGAGGAAGGCCGCGTAGGTGGCCCCGGGAAACTCCGGATTGGACGGATGGGGCGGCGAAGGACCATTCCAAAGGTTCAGCCCGAATCCCGGTGTGACCAAGAGCGGTGCCTTGGGATTCTGAAAAAACGGGATCGCGAACGTGGCCGAGGTCTCGATCTCATGCAGCCCGAGTTCCTGCGGACCGTCGCCCGGCATCCACACGTAGTCCACGCGAAGCTTATCCAGCAACCGCTGCATCGTCTCGATGTAGTTGCCCGTGGCGGGGTACGGTCCCGCGGGGGCCTGGGGCAAAAAAGGGTCGCTGGGCAACAGCGACGGGGCCTGCGCGCCCGGGGTCGCGTAGGGGTCCCAGCCGGTCGGCGGCGGCTGGATCGTTCCCTGGAACGTGGCCGCGGGAGGAGGGGCATAGCCGGGGGAAACGCCCGGCGGATAGCCGTACCCCGGCGCCGCCGTGGAGCCCGGCCCCAGGCTCGGCGCCGCCATGCTGCCGGTTGCCGGCGGGGCATACGTGGGACTGGTGCCCGCCGCCGGCGGGACATACGTGGGGCTGGTGCCCGCCACTGGCGGGGGATACGTGGGGCTAATGCCTGTCGGCGGCGGGGCCACGCTTGTCGTCCCCTGCGCCACGCTTCCGTAAGGGGGCGCCGCGTAACGAGGGCTCGCCGCGGCTGGCACGGACCCCGGCCACGCCGTCGCCGCGTTGAGCGGCAGTTTTGTGGGGAACTGGACCCGCTGGCCGGCCACCGGCTGCAACCCAGACAGCACCAGCACCAGCGAGTAACCCCAAATCTTTGCGGTTCTCACCACAAATCCCTCAAGTTCGCAGAGAAGAATGCCGACAACACTCGGATCCGAGGAAAGGGGGAGTTTCAATACCAGGCTGCCCCAGCCGGGTCAAGAGAGGTTTGTCACCGCCGCGAAAGCTTGGAAAAGTGGTTGGTTTGGGGGGAGTTTGCCGAGCCTGTAGGCCGAGTCGCCACCGCCGCAGCCGCTTTGGACAACCCATTTTCCCCCAACGCCCAAGCAAGACCCCCATCGCCAGGGCACTTGGCTTCTGAAAGTTGTTGCAAATGAGTCAAGCTTCCCGGGAACCATCTGGGCGGTCCGAGGCCAAGCCTCGTTCGTTTCTGTTGCGGAAAGGGGATGTTCGTGCGTAGGCGGGAGGGCGCGGCTAGGGTGACGAAAATCCCTGCTGTTTTTGAAAGTCGTTCATTCCGTTTTTGTTTCGGATTCAGCTACCATGCCGGGTCGTACCCCGGCCCACACGGGCTTGGAAAAATCAAACGCCACGCTCTCTGCAATCCTTCGTGCTCTTCGCGGGCTTCGTGGTGAAATAGTTCCAGAACCCGCGATGAAGACGGGCAGTGTTCACCACGAAGCCCGCGAAGAGCACGAAGAACCGGTTCTGCCGTGCCGGGTCGCGAGCCGGCCAGAAAACCTCTCCCCGAGGAACCTCGTTCAAGCCGTAAACACTTTCTGTTTCACGACTTCCGTGGAAGTGGAGGGCCGCTTGCCCCCCACAGCCTTCGTCATGCCCCTGGGATCCAAGAGGAAGCGAAAAAGATCAAGGAAGTGAAACAAAAATCGCCATCCCGGAAAAGACCAATGCTCCACGAATCGCTACATTTTCGTCACCCCAGGGCGAGGCTCCCGCTCCCGCCGGGAAATCAGGGGGAGCGTCGCCGGCTTCCTTGCCACAGAAGAAGGCGGTTGGCCACCGGCGGATCGTTCGACACCCTGGCCCCCGGTCCGCCCGTTCATGCCGCCTGGATCCCCTCGTCTTTCGGCGGCGGGGCTTCGCCGGCGGCACCCGGCGGGGAGAGAATCTCGCCGTTTTCGCTCACGTCCTCGAAGCGGACGCTGACCGGCTTGGAAACACCCGACTCTTGCATCGTCACGCCGTAGATCGTGTCCGCACAGGTCATCGTCTTCTTCGAGTGGGTCACGATGATGAACTGGGTCCAGGTCAGAAAAGCCCGCAGCACCCCCGTAAAGCGGTCGATATTGGCCTCGTCCAGGGCCGCGTCGACCTCGTCCAGCACACAGAACGGACTGGGGCGACTGCGAAAGATGGCCAACAGCAGCGCCACGCAGGTGAGCGTCTTCTCGCCGCCGCTTAGAAGCGAAATGTTCCGCGGCTCCTTGCCCGGCGGTCGGGCCACGATCTCGATCCCGCAATCGAGAACGTCGGCGTCTTCCTCCAGCACGATGTCGGCCTGGCCACCGCCGAAAAGGTCCCGAAAGAGCGTGCGAAAATGGCCCCGCACCGTCTCCAGCATCTGGGCGAAGAGTCGCCGGCTGTCCGTATTGATCTTGTCGATGATCCGCTCCAGCGAGGCCTTCGCGCTGGAGAGGTCCTGGAACTGTCCCGCCAGCGTGCGGTGCCGCTGTTCCAGTTGTTCGAGTTCCTCCAAGGCTTCCAGATTCACGTTGCCCAGGTTGTTGATCTTCCGCCGCAACTCGTCGATCTCCTGTTGAACCTCTTCCCGCTGCTGTTGCTCCTGCTCGGTGGGCTCGTGTTCCAACTCGGCCAGTTCCACGCCGTAGTCCTCGCGTAGCCGGCCGGCCAGCGAGTTCCGCTGGAGCCGGACCTCGTTGGCCGCCAGTTGCACGGCGTGAATCCTCTCCTCCAGCTTATGGACTTTCGACCGGCAGCGCCCGGCGGCCTCTTTCAACTCAACTCGCTCCCGCTGGTTGGCCTGGCGGGCTTCGATCAGCTCGACCGTCTGCCGCCTGAACGCCTCCTTCCGCAGGTACAACTCGGCCACCTCCGACTCCGCCCGCAGGATGCCCCACCGCGAACGCTCCCATCGCTGGTGGCATTGAGCCAGTTTTCGCCGGCAGTCCTCCACCGTGCGGAGACGCTCCTGCCGGCTGTCCTGAAACTGGCGCATGCGGGCCCGCAGGTTGCGGAGCCGTTCCTCGCTCTTGGCCAGCTCCACCTTGGCCTCGGTCGTTTCCCGGTGCGACCACTGCCGCTGGGCGTCGAGCCCGTCGATCTGTTCGTTCACCCGGCCCAACTCCTCCTCCACGGTGGCCAACTCCCGCTCCACGTCGGCCGCTCGCCGTCGGCTGCCGGCCAAAGCCGCCTCGGCCCGGTCGTGCTCGCCCACAACGTCTTCCAACTCCACCACCGTTTTCTCCCGCTGAGCCTGAAGATGGCTCCCACGCTGCTGGGCCGCCGCGATCTTCTGCCGCGTTTCCACCAACGCTTCGAGAGATTGCCGGCGCGCCTGGGAGGCGGTCTCCAACCTCGCCTCCTCGGCGGCAATCCGCTCCCGCGATTGTTGGATCGCCGCCCGCGCGTTGTCGATTTCGCGGTCCACGTCCTCCAGTTGCTTCCTCAGTGCCCGCAACTCGCTGCGGCGAGTGATCTGGCCGGTAGCCCCCTGACGCGGCCCCACCACCAGCCGCCCGTCCGGCTCGATCAGTTCGCTCTTGAGCGTGACGAATCGTACCTCCGGCGCCGACGGCGAGAGGGCCAAGGCGTCGTCCAGACTTTCCACGATCCAGGTCCGGCCGAGCAATCGTTGGGCCAGGGGCAGATACTCCGATCGGGCCTCCACGAACCGGTCGGCCCGGCCAACCACGCCCGGCCGGTCCTCGAGATCGCTGGGGCCGTCCCCCGCGTCTGGCCGCCCGGCCGACTCCATCGCCACGAAGCCCACACGGCCGCTCAACTCGTGCGAGTGCCTCTTCACGTGTTCGATCAACTCCCGGCGGCCGTCCACCACCACGTACTGGGCCACCTCGCCCAGGGCGGTCTCCACCAGCGCCGCCGCCTCGACGCCCACCTCGAAGAGGTCGGCCACCAGCCCCCGCACCCCCGCAAAGGGACCCGCCTCGGCCTGCCTCGCCTGCTCCAGTACTTCCTTCACCCCGGGGCTGAGGCCCTCGTGACGCCGCAGCAACTCGTCCAGCAACCCGGCCCGCTCGGCCATGCCGCTCTGCCGCCGTTCCCATTCGACCAACTCCGAACGTCGCCGCTCCGCCTGGCCGCGGTGCTCGTCCAGCCGGGCTTCGATGCCCTCCACTCGCTCGGCCCGCTCGGCCGCCTCCCGCTCCAAGACCTCGCACCGCCGGCGGAGGGCGTCTTCCGCGGAAACCAGCTCCTCCAGCGCTTGTTCCAATTCAGTCAGTCGCTGTTGGCACCGCCCGCGCGACTGGCTGGCCCAGGCCGCCCGGCTTTCCAGCCCGCTGATTTGCTTGCCCAGCGCCGCCGCCGCCCGCATCTTCTCCATCTGCGCGTTACGCGACTGCTGCGCCTCGGCCCGGAAATGGTCCAGCCGGCCAATCAACTCGGTCAATCCGCGTTCCCCTTCGGCAAACGCCCGGGCGCAGCGGCGATGCCGCTGTTGGGCCTCCTCCAACTCCTCGCCGCTTTGACGCAGTTGCGTTTCCAGGTCCCCAGCCCGCGTGCTCAGAGCCGCCAGCCGGCGCCGCTCTCGCGCAATCTCCTCCTCCAGGTCGCGGGTCCGCCCCCGCTCGTGCTCGATCGTCGACTCCTGGGCCGCGATCCGTTCCCGATTGTCGGCAATCCGAGCTTCCGAACGGCGGATTCCTTCGGTGATCTCGCCCAGGCGAGTCTCCGTCTCCAGCAGCCGCGCTTCCAACGACTCGGCTTCGGCCCTCTGGCCGTCGCGCTCCAGCGCCAGATCGCCGATCTGGTGCTCGTGTCCGGCCAGCCGCTGGGAAAGCTGCTGCCAGTCGACCAGGCCCACCTGGGTGCGCAGCTCCTGTAAGCGGTTGGTGTATTGGCGGTAACGCCTTGCCTTGCCCGCCTGCGAGCGCACGCCGCGGAGCCGGTTTTCCACCTCGTCCACGATATCCGACAGCCGCAACAGGTTCTGCTCAACGCGATCCAGCCGCCGCAACGCCTCCAGCTTCTTCGCCTTGAACCGGCTGATGCCCGCCGCCTCCTCGAAGATGATGCGGCGCTCCCGTGCCGAGGCCTGCAACAAGAGGTCCACCTTGCCCTGCTCGATCACGCTATAGGCCTGGGTCCCCATGCCCGTGCCCGAGAGCAGGTCGCGAATGTCGCGCAGCCGGCTGGGCTGGCGGTTGATCAGATATTCGCCCTCACCGCTGCGATAGACCCGCCGGGTGATGTGGACCCGCGGCGTGTCGATCGGCAACAGCCCGCCCGAGTTGTCCAGAGTGAGCGTGACCTCGGCCGAATTCATCGCCCGGCGCGTACCCGAACCGTTGAAGATGACATCCGCCATCTCCCGCCCACGAAGATTCTTCACGCTCTGCTCGCCCAAAACCCACTTGATGGCGTCCACAATGTTCGACTTCCCCGACCCGTTGGGACCCACGATCGTGGTGATCCCGGCGGGGAACTCGAAACGGGTTTTGTTGGCAAAGCTCTTGAATCCAATCAGTTCGAGCGCTCTGAGCATCACGCGAACCCAGCGATCGACAGACTGTCGAGGGCCGCCGGCCGACCTGTCCAGCCAGCCGGCAAGAAAAAACGCATTCCGGCCACGCCGCTTGTTGGCCGGGTGCCCCCGAACGTGGCATCTGGGGTGGGTGGGACCCGCCCCGTCGGCTTGTACCAATACCGTTGAATGAAGCCGACGCGGCGTTCGCCGCGGGTCTCCCCACGTTCGGCGCGGGTTCCCAAGCTGGAGCTTGGGAACCAGGTTAGCGTTCGCCGCCAGACCCTCGCCTCCGGGCCCTGGTTCAACGGTATTGCGGCTTGCACTACTCCTCGACGACGGTCGCCCGTCACGAGGAGTCGCGACCCATTATTCTAGCAAGAAACGATCTCTTCGGCTGCTGCTTCTTTTTCGCCTCCCCCTCGGGGGTGGTGCCCTGCGGGGATGACGATTCTGCCGCGGCACTCTCCGCGGACTTCCCGGCCGCATGAGAGAAAAGGTTGGGCATGGGGCTGTTGGGGTGGAGCCGCGGCCGATCCGCTTCGCTCCCGGCGCCCGATACCACCCGGTCGTAGGTCCTCCCCGCCACCGGCAACGCGTCGACCTCGAACCGCCCGCTCAGCGCACCCGCCGCCTTGGCCTCCTGCAGGGCCTGCACCACGTCCGGGTAGGTTCCCCCCAGTTCCACGATCGCCCGAATCACCTCGTCCACCCGGGTGGAAACGGTGCGACGCTGATCCGGCTCGCCCAGGGCAAACCGGGCCACCGCGATCTCGCCCGACGGCAGCCCCGTCAGCATGATCTGGTTGCCCGCCTCGATGGCCAAGGGGGGAATCAGCCGCTGGTCGCGCCCGAACAGCACGATCTCCGGCCGCCGGCTCCGCGTCACGTGAATCATCGGCGGGCCTCCGGTGTCCAACACGTGATAGTGGATCTCCCCGCCCAGCATTTCTCCCTCTACCATGGGGTCGGCCAAGCGGCGCTCGGTGAGCGCGCGAAACGCCCCGTAACGTGTTTCCGCACTGGCCACCTGCAATAGTTGCCGCAGCGCCTCGCGCGACTCCACGTCCTCCATTGCGCTCAGCGCTGCCAAGGCGAAAACGCGGAAGGCCGGCTCGTCCCGGGCGGTCTGGGCCAGCACCTCCGCCGCCCCCGCTTCGTCCAGGTAGGCCAGCGCTTCGGCCGCGTAGAAGCGAACCTCCGCATCTTCCGCCGCGGTGCCCCGCTTGAGCACTTTGGCGCTCTGCCGGCCAATCGCCTCCAGTCGCACGGCCGCGCGCGAGGAAGTGATCGGGTCCAGCAGTTGCTTTTCCAGCAACTCCATCCGTGCCAGGCGGTCCGTCTCCGACTCCCGCAGGGCAATCGAACGCACCACTTGAATGTAACGCGCGATGTTGTCCTTGTAACGCGGATGCACGCGCAACACGATCCGCTCGTCCGTCTGTGCCGTGGCGACCCCAACCTTCGTTCCCTTGTCGAACGTGTGAAACCTCTTGTTCACCACCTCCTGAATACGGGCGCTATTGCGAACCGATTGATGCTCCGGTTTCAGCACCAACAAGAGCGGCCGCGAGATCAAGGCCCTGCCCCCGCCCAGGATCGTGCCGCGAGTCTGCAATACCTTGCTCCGCTCTCCTTTCCCCGGCGAGGGATCGACCATGATCGGACCCTTGGCGATTCCCAGCGTGCGACCGCTGTGAATCCGGTGATCCAGCACCGCCAAGGGACGAAGCCGCGTTTCCAGCAGGTGCCCTCCCCGCAGACTCGTCGCCTCGCTGCCCGACGGCACCCGCACCTGAACGTCGAACGTGTCCCCCTGCTGAATCCCCGGCCGCAGCACCGCCCGCACCACCACCATCGCCGTGGAGGACGAAGCCAGCACCGTGTTGGGGTCCTTCACCTTGCGGCCTTGCATCTCCGAAAGCAACGCCGCCCGCTGCGGCGAAGGCTGCGGATCGCTCCCCGTGCCGGGCAAATCGACCACCAGCCCAACCGACTCGATCACCACCGGATGGGTCCCCACGGCAATCGCCAGATCGCCCACCAAGCGCACCTTCTGCTCGATCGGGTCCTCCGCCTCGACGCTTTGCGATCGCGCACCCATCGGGTTCCAGACCGAACATCCGCAAACCAACGCCACGATGCAGACAACCACGCCCAACTTCGACTTCATGTCGTTACCCAGACTCGTTGAGGCCGCATACTGCTGCAATCGGTCCGCCATGCCGGTCCGCGCGCCCAACCCCCGATCGTCGCCGCGTTCGGCCGGCATCACGCACCCCCAGCCCCGGACGGCCAAACGGCTTGATGAGACGAGAAATGCGGGCAGGACAATAAGGAGTTGCCGCACCGGGGTCAAGGTGAGATCACGATAGATCGGAGAATGGGCGAGAAAGGAAAACTGGGGCGACTGCAACCTGCTCGCTGCGAAGCTCTCACTCGCTGCGAAGCTCTTACTCGCTACGAAGCTCTTACTCGTTACGAAGCTCCGGCTTCGTAACGCCACTCTCGCCAAGCTCTGCTTGGCCTGTTGGCGGGGCCATTCGAACCGGAGCTTGGGAACGAGAGCGACTGGGGCGATTGGCGCCACGCGTCTCGTCCGGCGAAACCTTACGGACGGGACGCGTCCTCCCCCTCCGGCTTAGCGGCCGCCAGTTGGGACGCCCTTTGGGGCCGCGACGACACCTGCGGCAACTGGTTCTGCGGCACCACCACTCCACAACTGACGATGAACTGGATCGCTTCGTCGAACGAGATGCTCAGGTCGATCGTCTCGCTTTTCTTGACCGTCATGGTGAACCCGGTCATCGGCATGGGAGACGTGGGGATCAACACGGAGAGGACCGGTTCGTTGGCCGCCGCCTCGATATCGATCATGCTCTCGCCCGTCACCAGGGCCATCGACCAGATGCCCTTCCGCGGCCATTCCACGGCCACCACCCGCGAGTATTCCAACTCACGCTCGCTGAGAACGAAGTCGCTCACCTGCTTGACCGCCCCATACACGTTGCGCACCAGCGGCACCCGACTCACGCCCCGCTCGAACAATCCCCAGAAAAACCGCCCCATCCCCGCGGCCATGAACTTGCCCAGCAGATAGAGGGCAAGAATGAACAGCGACAAGAAAGCGGGAATAACAAAATAGGGGTTGAGATACCGGTGCCGGACGTACGCGGCGTAGACCGCCTCTCCCGTGGCCGCCGACGGAATCCGCGCGAAGGTCCTCCCCACCTCGTCCCAAACGTACTGCGGAACACATTCACCCTTGTCCGTGGGCAGTCGATAGAAACCAGCCGGAATAAACTTCCCCGGCCGCACCCGAACATACACCTCCCCGTTCACAACGACCTTCGCTCCGCTCAGTTCCGACTCGCTCAGCCCGGCAAGTCTCGCACGTTGCGCCGGCGGCAGCAGCTCGCGAGAAATCTCGTGGCGGACGTCCTTCACCCGCCGAACCAGCACCCCTTCCGCCCCGCTCAAGACCGGGTCGAGCAGGTACTTTTCCACCGTGCCGCTGATCCACAAGAAAATCACGATCGTCAAAAGCGGCGGCAGCACCACCCCCAGGCCGCGCAGCACGGCCGCGCGGAACGGGTACAACCCGGCCTGCTTCGACTTCCTCGGCGGCTTGCCCGCTTTTCCTCGATCGTCCGTCATGCTCTGTCCCACTGGGCTTCTTGTCGAGCCGGCTCTGCCGGCACACACACCCTTTCAGCGTTGGGCGCGGGTCTCCTGGCATCGCCGACAAGCGGCCGGGCGAGGCTCCCGCCGAGCCGGAAAACCACGATGAATGCCACGGTCCTCTCTCGGCGGGGTCAAAAGACCCGCACCGAACGGGGTCAGGAGACCCGCACCGAACGCTTCCAGACTATACCTCCCGGCCCTCATTCCACGGCATTGGCCCTGGCCACGATCGCCACCGCCACTTGGCCGGCACCTCGCCGTTTCAGCAACCCGGCCACTTCGCTGCAGGTGGCCCCGGTGGTCAAGATATCGTCGACCACCACCACGCGGGCGCCTTCTAAACCGTAGCCCGTACGAAGTCGAAATGCACCGCGTACGTTTCGGAATCGCTCCGTTGGACCCAAGTCCTTTTGCGGCTTCGTGTTGCGCGTTCTTGCCACCAGCCGGCTTTCCACCGCGATCCCCAGCCGCCGCCCGATGGTTTCCGCCAAAATCTCGGCACTGTTGGTTCCCCGCAGCATCCGACGCGCCCAAAACATGGGAACGGGAACCAGCAAATCCGGTTGGAACGCCCTTACTTTTACCCCCCGGTGGCGGCAGTATAACCCCCCTATCTCGACCGACAGACGATCACCCCGGCGATGCTTCATTTCCAACACGGCACCGCGTAGTTCGTCGGCGTACGAGCCCAGCGGTACTACGCAGTCGAATCGCAATCGGATCGAGCGACACCGGCCGCAGCGGACGACCGCGCCTGGCACCATTCGATCGCAGCAGTCGACGCACAGCAGAGGGCCGCCCGCACCGGGCATCTCCGCGTCGCAGTAGGCACACCGCGGCGGCAACAGCAGGTCGCGGAGCACGCGACCCAGTCGGGAAGCTTTCTTCACGGCAGGGGATATGATCGGCGACACAATTCGTTTCAACCCACCTCGGACCACCTCGGACCACCCGCAGTGCTGGGCGCGGGTCTCTCGACCCTGCCCCCTGTTCGGCGCGGGTCTCTCGACCCCGCCGGGCGACGGCCAATTCATTCTTCCCCCCGCCACCCATTTCCGCAAGGGAAAGCGGCTCCCCCCCGGTGCGGAACGCGGGCCCCTCGTTCCGTTCACCCGGCCATGCTTTGTATATTGCCTTGCCGGACAGCCTACAGGCTCTCAAAACCTCCCACCCGAAACTGCCACCTCGAACAACCTCCGGAAGTCCGCTGCTACACCCCTGGAATCTGGGGTGCAGGCCGATTGCCGTTTGCGTTGAGCGGTCGCCGGGTTACACTGCCGGGGCTTTTTCCGCCCGCACTCCTCCCACGGCAAGGATGCTCCCGTGAAGAATTCGCCCGGGACGGCCGGCCAGCGAGATTGCCCCGCAGGCGTGTTTCTCGTCGTGGCCCTGCTGCTGGCGGGGGTGATGTATTTGGGCAGCCTCTGGGTCCGCCTGCCGCTGGTCGACCCGGACGAGGGCCTGCACGCCTCGATTGCCCAGGAGATGGTCGAACGGGGCGACTGGATTACCCCCAAGCTGCTGGGCGAGCCGTTCCTGGACAAACCCATCCTCTTTACCTGGACGCAGGCTTTGTCGCTGAAATGCTTCGGCATGAACGAGGCGGCCGTGCGGCTGCCGGGGATGCTGTTTGGGCTGGCCGCGATGGGGGCGATCGGGCTGGCCGGCTGGCGGATGTTTGGCCTGGTGGCGGGCACGCTGGGGGCGATGCTGTATGCCACCATGGCGCTACCCACCATGCTGACGCACGTTCCCGTCCACGACGTGGCCCTGGTTCCGCTGGTGACGCTGGCAGTGGTCGGTTTTTGGGAGGCCGATCGGGCCGCCAGCCGGCGGGGGCGAGTGGGCTGGACGGTGGCCGTGGGGATTTGCCTGGGGCTGTCCTGCCTGACCAAGGGGCTGGTGGGCGTGGCCCTGGTGGGGGTGGGCTACGGGACGTACCTGCTTTGCACACGGCGGCTGAGCTTGGGGGCGTGTGTTCGCGGGGTGGCCGCCCTGGGCATTGCGGCCCTGGTGGCACTGCCCTGGTACCTGGCCATGGAGGGCCGCAACCCGGGCTATCTTCACTACTACTTTGTCGACCGGCACCTACTGGGCTACGCCACGGCGACGCAGCGGCACGGCGGCGGTCCGTGGTGGTATTACCTGCCCTTGATTTCGCTGGGCGGCCTGCCGTGGCTGATCTACCTGCCGGCGGGCCTGGGCCGGCGGAGGGAGATCGGCGAGGCGACTGTCCGCCCCACCGGTGACGGAGCCGTGGCCTTGCTGCTTTGTTGGCTGATCGGCTGCACCGTGTTCCTTTCCGTGGCCCAGTCGAAGTTGATGACCTACATCTGGCCGGTCTTTCCGGCGGTTGCCCTGCTGGCGGGGCTGGTTTGGGCCCGGGTGCTGGACGGCTCGCTACGGCGATGGGGGAAGGCGTATTTTTCGATTGTGTTTGGCTTGGCCAGCCTCACGGCCGTGGCCCTGTTGCCGGCGGCGCTGGGGGTGGCGCGGGCGGCGTTGGGCCTGCGTTTCGGGCCTTGGGAGTGGGCATCGGCCGTGCTGGTGGGGCTCAGCTCGTGGCTAACCTACGCGCTCTGGAGGAGCCGACGGCCGGCGGCCGCTTTCTCCTCGGCGATCCTGGTTTCGGCCATCTACACGCTATTCTTGTTGATCGTGGTGGCCCCCCGCGCTGCCGCCGACCACACGGCCCGCGACCTGGCCGCGTATTTCAACACCCGAGGGCGAATCCCCTCCCGCGTCGTGGTGATCGAGGACCGTATCGGCTCGGTGATTTTCTATCTCAAGCCGGAACTGCGGCGGGGGCTTCGGGCCGGTCAGATTCAAGGGGTTCGCGCCCGCGGCTTGGGGGATTTGTTGGCCCCGCTGGGTCCCGACGTGGTGGTGGCGGTGGCCGACTGCCGGATGGAGGAAGCAGGGCGGTTCGTGGACCTGGCCGATCCGCCGCACATTGGGGCGGGGCGGTACCGGCTCTACGCGGGAAACGCGTTTTCCGGGGCCACGATTTCGCCGGGGTCGGACATGGCCCGGCGGCCCGAGGCCCTCCGGTGAGCCGGCGAGGGAAACCCTGTAGGCCGGATCACGATCCGGCATGGTAGAACGACCGTTCGGCTCCCGCGCGGTATCTTGCCCGATCCGTGCCGGGTCGCGACCCGGCCTACGGACTCCCGCACCGGCCTACGGGCTCAGGCGGCGCGTTTTTCGGGCTGGCACGGCGAGGAATGTGCAGC
>CAYZWG010000005.1:14477-20150 GCA_964481605.1 uncultured Planctomycetaceae bacterium | reverse complement strand
GCCTACGGGCTCAGGCGGCGCGTTTTTCGGGCTGGCACGGCGAGGAATGTGCAGCCAGGCGGTGGGTCGAGTTGGCCGACTCGAAGGGGATTGTCGCGGGCGCGGTGCGAGCGGTCTCCCAGCGGTCGAACCAGGCCGCCAGTCGACCGCGGCGGAGAAGATATGTGGCCGTCACCCAGCCGACGGCCGCGCCGCAGAGGGCGTCGCTGGGATAGTGGGCCCCGCCGATCACCCGTTGGCAGGCGACCAACACGGCCAGGGCGGCGAAGAACGTGCGGCCGCGGGGGTATGCCCAGGCCAGGGCAGCGGCCAGGCCCACGGCCGTGGCGGTGTGGGCCGAGGGAAAGCTCTGGCCGGCGCTACCGGCCGAGACAAGCGGCAACGCGCCGCGGAAGGTCCCCCAAACACCCGCGGCGAAGTCGTATGCGCAGGGCCGCGTCCGGGCCACGGTCAGCTTGACCAGATCGGCCAGGATGCCCGCGGCGAGGCCAGCCGCGATGACCCGCGGCACGCGGGCCCGGCCGGGGCGGTCCAGCACGAACACGGCCAGGCCGATGAGCAGGACGCCCAGGCCGTTGCCGAAGGGTTCGGCGGCGTCGGCCAACTCCCAGATGGCGTCGGGGCAACCTCCCCGGCAGGCCCATTGGGAGAAGGGAATGTCGATCGAGAGCGCCACCAGGGCGGCCGCCAGCAGGCAACAGGGGACGAGCAGATCGGCCCATCGCCGGGGATCTGGACAGTATTCCCCCAGGAGGTGGGGTTCGGCGCCGTCGGCGTGGCCCGTGTCGACCGGCATGGAAGCACTCTCCCCAAGATTGAGCCAGGTTCCCGGGATTCGGCCAGGGCAGCCACTTGTCTTTGCTATCTCGTGTATGTTTACCAGACAACCCAGCCAGCATGGGCGGTGCAACCCCGAGAGGGCATCGCTCGGGCGCGAAACTGCTGTTGGTGGGGTCTGGTGGATGCCGTAGACTCGGCCGTCGATCCATGGGGATGCTGGCGCAGCGGCACCTAATGCTATCGGTGGGAACCCCCCCAAGCTTGACTATTTCACGGGAAGGAAGGCGGAAAAAGGGAAGAGAAATGTCTTGCGGGAAGCCATGCCTATGGGCGGATTCGTGAAGATATTCCTGTCGCCGTTTTCGGCGGCCGTGTTCCCAGCTTCTTTGTGCGAAGGGGTCTGCGAGTATGAGGCGGCAATTGCTGATCCACGGGCTGATCTTGGTGGCGGCGGGTGCAATCTGTTTCACCAACCTGGGCGGGCCGGCCCTTTGGGACGAGGACGAGCCGCTGTACGCCTCGTGTGCGTGGGAAATGCAGCAGCGGGGTGATTGGGTCGTGCCCTACTACAACGGCCGGATGTTTCCCGACAAGCCGCCGTTGATGTTCTGGATGATGATCGGCGGCTACGAGCTGTTTGGGCGGAGCGAGTTTGCCGTGCGGTGCTGGTCGGCCCTGCTGGGCATGGGCACGGCCGTGGTCACCTATCACCTGGGCCGGCTGTTGTTTGGCGCGAGGATTGGATTCTGGGCCGGGCTGATCGTCTGCTCTTCCTTCATCTTCACGATCTCCGCCCGGGCGGCCACCGTCGATTCGGCGTTGACGTTTCTGACCGCGCTGGGGTTCTTGGTTTTCGTGGCGGGAGGGATGGCCCGACGGTCGCAAGCCGGGCGACCGGCGACGGTAGGCGGTTCGTGTTGCGCGGAGATTTCGCCGCCGTGGTTTGTTCCCCGAGGGAGGCTGGTTTTCGTGGGGCTGTGGGCGACGATGGCCGTGGCCGTGTTGGCCAAGGGGCCGATCGGCCTGCTGCTGCCGATGGCGTCGATCGGGCTGTTCGCGATGGTGATGAATTGGCGGCAGCGGCGGGTGACGGCGGTGCCGGGCGGCGGTCGGCGTCAAGGTTGGGTGGGGCGTGTGGTCGAGCTGGCAAGGCTGGTTTCGCCGGTCAATTTCCTCCGTTCGCTTTGGCAGTTGCGGCCGCTGACGGGGCTGGTCGTCGTCCTGGCGGTGGCCGGTCCGTGGTTCGTGTGGGTCGGGTTGAGAGACGCGAGCTGGCTGACGGAGTTTCTGGCGCGGTTCAACTGGCGTCCGTTCGCGGAGCCGATCCTGGGCCACGGCGGGCCGTTCTGGTACCACGTGCCGGGCATTCTGATCGGGTTTTTTCCCTGGTCGATTTTCATCGTGCCGGTGCTCGTCGACTGGTGGGCCGGGATACGTCGGGGCGACGATCGTAGCGCGGGCTACGTTCTGCTGGCCTGCTGGGTGGGGGTGTTTCTGGTGTTTTGGTCGATCTGCAAGACGAAGTTGCCCCACTATCCGCTGCCGGCGTATCCGGCCCTGGCGTTGGCCACGGCGAGCTTCCTTTGCGGCTGGCAGGAGGCGCCCCGGCGTTGGGGCCGCTGGTGGATGCCGGCGGCGCTGGCGATCACCGTGTTGGTGGGGCTGGGGATGGCGATCGGGTTTCCGATCGCGGCGTCGATCTACGCGCCCGGCGACGGGTGGCTCGGGTTGGTGGGGCTGATCGCGGCCGCGGGGGCGGGGCTCTGCCTGGTATTGGTTCGGCGGCGCCGCTGGGGGCTGGTGCTGCCGGTCTACGCGGCGACGGCGGTGGTGTTCTTGACGGCGGTGTTCGGGTTTGCCGCCGGGCGGATCGACCGGCATCAATATGCCAGGGACCTGGTCACCGCGATTCGGGCGGATTCCGGCGGCCAGCCGGAGTTGGCGGGGTATCGCTTTATCCGCGAGAGCGTGGTGTACTACCACGGGCGGCCGATCACCCAGTGCGAGGACGACGAAAGTGTCCGCCGATTCGTCGAGCAGTCGCCGGCGGCGTACGTGATGACCGTCGACCGCTACGCGCCGGAGCTGGAAGAGGAGTTTTCCGGCCGTCTGAGGGAGGTGGGACGCTGGAAGCGTTTTTTGCGGCCGGGCGAGGTGGTGGTGTTTGCCGCGCGGCCGGACTGCCGGGTTGCCGGCACGGCCGCTACAATGGTGGACGGGCGAAAACGGTGACCGGCCGACCGACTCTCCATTCGATCCGCGAGGAAACTCATGTCTGAAGAAGCGCTTCGCGACCAGCTTTACGCATCGTTCAAGAACCGTGCCCTGATCTATTGGCAGATCTATGACGAGTTGCGGGGCGAAGTCGGCGGCCAGCGGGCCGAGGAGATACTGAAGCGGGCGATCTACCGCCGGGGCCAGGAGAAAGGGAAGAAGTATGCCCGATTCGCCCCCAACGACCTGGAAGGGCTGCGGGAGGCGTTTGTGGGGGGGATACCCGACGAGGGGCGGATGTTTCAGCCCGAGGTGCTCCGCTCGGACGCCCAGGGGCTGGACATCAAGTTTCACGGCTGCCCCTTGCGCGACGCCTGGCTCGAGTCGGGGCTGAGGGAAGAGGAGGTGGCCACGATCTGCCGCATCGCGGCCACGATCGACAACGGCACGTTCGAGTCGGCGGGGTTTCGTTTCTCGGCCGACACCTTTCAGCCGGGCGGCGACGGCTGCTGCTATTTGCACATTCGACCGGGCCAGCCCTAGCTCCGTTGGGCCGACTGTGCGGAGCCGAAACACGGCTGGCGCCGGGAAGTGCGGCAACCGGCCGGCAGAGCCGGCCCTACGGCTGGAAGCGAAACCACGATAAAATGCGTTCCCAAGCCGGAGCTTGGGAACCAGAGCCTTTGAGCCGGAGCTTGGGAACCAGAGCCTTTGAGCCGGAGCTTGGGAACCAGAGTCTTTGAGCCGGAGCTTGGGAACCAGAGCCATCGACAACCATGAGGGATACCATGGCGGGGAAACGGGTTTTGATCGTGGGCGGGGTTGCCGGCGGGGCTTCTTGCGCGGCTCGGCTGCGGCGGTTGGACGAGTCGGCCGAGATATTCATCTTTGAACGCGGCGGCTACGTCTCCTTTTCCAACTGCGGCTTGCCCTATTACGTGGGCCGGGTGATCCGCAAGCGGCAGGACCTGCTGATTGCCACGCCCGAGCGGTTCCGCGATCTGTTCAACATCGAGGTTCGCACGGGCCGCGAGGTGCAGCGGATCGATCGCCGGCGGCGGACGGTGGAGGTGAAGAACATACAGACGGGCCAGGTGAGCGAGGAGTCGTACGACGCGCTGGTGTTGTCGCCGGGGGCGGCGCCGATTCGGCCTTCCCTGGAGGGCGTGGGAAGGGAAGGGGTTTTTACCCTTCGCAACATGGAAGACGTGGATGCGATTTACGCCTGGATCGATCATCGCGAGGCGGAGCGGGCGGTGGTGGTGGGGGCCGGATTCATCGGGCTGGAGATGGTGGAGAACCTGGCGGGGCGAGGGATGGAGGTGACCCTGATCGAGAAGGCCGAGCAGGCGATGACGCCGATGGACCCGGAGATGCTGACGCCGCTCTACAAGGCGCTTCGGGCCAAGGGGGTGCAATTCCGCCTGGGCGACGGCCTGGCGCGAATCGAGCAGGACAGCGAGGGGATGCTGCAAGTGATTACCGAGTCGAGCGCCGTCTGCCCGGCCGATTTGGTGATCCTGGCGGTGGGCGTGCGGCCGGAGGTCGCGCTGGCCGCAAAGGCCGGGCTGGAGATCGGCTCGCTGGGCGGCATCCGCGTGGACAAGGGGATGCGGACCAGCGACCCCAACATTTGGGCGGTGGGCGACGCGGTGGAAGTGGAGGATTTCACGGTTGGTGGTTGGACGCTGGTGCCGTTGGCCGGACCGGCCAACCGGCAGGGACGGATCGCGGCCGACAGGATATGCGGGCGGGAGAGCGTTTTTCGCGGCGTGCAGGGCAGTAGCGTGGTGGGGTTGTTCGGGGTGACGCTGGCAATGACCGGGGCCAGCGAGAAGCGGCTTCGCGGCGCGGGGATCGAATACCGCAAGACCTACACCCATTCGCCGGACCATGCGGGCTACTACCCTGGCGCGGAGATGATGGCGATCAAACTGCTGTACACGCCGGCCGAGGGCTGCATCCTGGGTGCCCAGGCGGTGGGTGGAGCGGGTGTGGCGAAACGGATCGACGTGATCTCGATGGCGATCCAGACGGGGGCGACGGTGTTTGACCTGGAAGAGGCGGAACTCTGCTACGCGCCGCAGTTCGGCAGCGCCAAGGACCCGGTGAACATGGCGGGATTCGTGGCCGCCAACGAACTGCGTGGGGATGTGGAGGTGGTCAACTGGGACGACTGGCAGACCGCCCGGGCCGCTGGCCGGGAACCACTCGTGCTGGATGTCCGCGGGGCCGTGCCCGGGGCGGCGGTCGTGCCCGGGGCAATCCATATTCCCCTGCCGGAGCTTCGCCGGCGGCTGGACGAATTGCCCCGGGAGAAGAAGATCTGGGTTCACTGCTCGGTAGGGCGAACCAGCTATTTTGCCTGCCGCGTGCTCACGCAGCACGGGTTCGACGTGGCGAACCTTTCCGGGGGGATCAGGTCGTACGGGATGCTGCCGGGGGAGTGAGGGACTTCGCCACAAGTGAAGTAGGGTGCGTGCTCGGCACGCACGCGCCACAATCGCAACTCGGCGCCCCACGCCTCATGATGGACCAATGATGGACCGTCGCCCCGGGTGGGTGCGGAGCACCCACCCTACGGAGACCCGCGCCGAACGCTGCCGACGCCTTATTCAACCTCCAGTGAAGTAGGGTGCGTGCTCGGCACGCACGCGCCACAATCGCAACTCGGCGCCC
>CAYZWG010000005.1:0-14377 GCA_964481605.1 uncultured Planctomycetaceae bacterium | reverse complement strand
GTGCGGAGCACCCACCCTACGGAGACCCGCGCCGAACGCTGCCGACGCCTTATTCCACCTCCAGCTTGGCCCAATAGGCCGCTTCCCACTGCCACCCGTTGGGTCGGTTGACGACTTCCAACAGCACTTGCTTGCCGGCGAACTGGGAGAGGTCGACGGAAATCTCCGCCCAGCCGTCCTTGGTCGTGTGGGGGCCGATCGTTTGGTCGAAGAGGGTCTCGTGGTCGGCCTTGACCAGGAGGCGGAAATCGCCGCGGGGATCGTTGGCCACCACGAGCTTGAGGCGAGGCCGGCCGCCGGCGGGGACTTTTAGCGCGCGGGAGAGCGTGCAGCCGGTTTGCTGGTTCAAGGGGTGCGTCATGAAGACGTTTTTCCTGCCCTGGAACTCGGCCCTCAGGCCGGGGTCCATGTCGGGCCCGCAGTCGGCCAGCCGCCAACCGGGGGCGACCTTTTCCAGATCGGCTTGAAGCTGCTTGGCCTTGGAGATGGCCGTGATCTGGCCGGCTTCCTCCTCGGTGAAGCGGCTGCCGGTGGTGGGTCCCGGCTGCCAACATTGTTCGAGCGGCGTGGGCTTCGGCTTCTGGAGGGGAATCACGAACACCTGGCGGCCTTCCGGGTCGCGTTCGATCCGGCCGCCCTGCCGCACGACCGCCTGGCGGGCGAGCTTCTCGCAGACCGCGACCAGCTTGGGGAAGTTGTAGGCGGTGTGGCTAAAGACGCCGTGGGGGTCGATCCGGGAGACGAACCGCTCGGGCAGCTTCGACTTGCCCAGGGTGGTGAAGAGGACGCCGCCGGCGTTGGATGGGTTGCAGTCGGAGTCCTGGCCGCAGCGAGTGGCGATGATGATCGTTTGGTCCGGATCGCCGTGGCCGTAGAGGAGGCCGATCACGATGTAGGCGCCGTTGAGTTTGGCGTCGATGTTGAAGGCGGATTGCGGGCCGCCGCAGGAGAACCGCCGGTAGTCGGGGTTGAGGTGGTACTTGAGATTGACCTTTTTCCAGGTGGCCTGCCAATCGTCGGGCTGGGCGGCGTACCAGGCGAGGCAATCGCGAATGCACTGGGCATACTGGCTGCCGGCGGGGATACAGGCCAGGCCGGCCCGCACGATTTTGACCGGGTCGTGCTCGAAGAAGGCCTGGGAGTACATGCCGCCGACGAACTGTCCGCCGTAGAGGCCGTCGCCGTAGTTCATCAGCCGGCCGAATTTCTCGCCCAGCCGGATGGGGACGTTGGGCATGGCGGGGGCGATCAGGCCGGAGAAATCGGCCTCGATCTGATAATCAATATCGTCGGCATGATGATTGAAGCGGGGGTGACCCGAGTCGGGCGGGGCGATGCCGTTGCGGAGGTTGTCGCGTCCGGCGCGGTTGGCGTGCCAGAGCGGGTATCCGCTGTTGGCAAAGTCGATGCCCGCCTGACGGATCGAGCAGTCCAGCCCGAACTGTTCCAGCGTACGCAGGAAGGTCATTTCCACGTAGATGTCGTCCTGGTGGAACTGGTTGACCAGGGACGGTTTCCAGGGGGGCATTTTTTCCTCGGGGATGATCTGGCCGCGGAAGCGGAACTCGGTGGGCCCACCCCAGCCGACGCCCACCATTTGGCCGATCCAGCCGGCGGCCATGTGGTCGCGGTATTGGGCGACCGTCAGGCGGCGGACGTTTTCGGCGGCGTGCGACTGGGCCAGCGCCACGAGGAGAAACGCCACGGCGGCCGGCCAGCGGATCGCCCTGGCGTGGATCGAGTTTTGCCGGATGGACTTCATGTTTTCGCTCCCTGTTGAACCTCGGGACCGCACGGTGGATGGAAGGGATGGAAATGGTTGGGGGACGCCGGTGGTAGTTTCCAAACCCGACATCCACCGGCACGGGGCCGGTGGGGAAAAACAAGCGTTCGGTGCGGGGGTCGGTGCCGTCGTCCGCCATTTTAGACGGCCGCGGCGGGGCGGGCTACTGGGGAACGCGGGGAGCGAAGAAAAGCCCTTTGCCCGGTGCCGAGGAAGGTGTTAGACTGGAGGCCGATGCTGCGATACGGGGGGCGAGATTCGACAGTCGTAAAGGAGATGACGGCATGATCGGGCAACGGCATTCTCTCTTCGCGCTGGTGGTGGTTTTCGTCGCCTTGGGTGTGGCCGCGACGGCGTTTGCGGCGGGCCCGCAAGCCGCGGCGGGCCCCGGGGGCGACCTGCTCTTCGTGATCGGCACGCCCGACGCCCACGCGGCCGAGTTTGGCCTGGTGCGAGAGGGCTACGCGGCCTTCAGCCAAAAGTTCGCCGATCCGGTCGAGTATACGGTGGGCAAGAGCAAGAGCACCGACTGGCCGTTCGTCCATCCGGCCCATCGCGACACGTGGGCCGGCGGGAAGGCGCATACGTTCAACATCCATTTCGACAGCGCGGGCGCGGTCCAGCGGCCGACCTACCTGGTGATCGGCATCGTGGGGGCCCACAGCACGGAGCGATCGAAGGTCACCGTGGGGGTCAACGGCCGCGATTTGCCGGTGCAGGTTGCCCCGGCCACGGGCGAGATGCAGATCGTGTTCGATCCGACGCGGCCGGGCAAGACGGACTCGATGATTTTCGAGGTTCCGGCCGGCGCGATTGGCCAGGGTGAAAACACGATCTCGATTCGATTGGACGAGGAGAGTTGGATTCTCTACGACTACGTGGCGTTGAGCAGGAAAAAGCAACCGCCGGCAATCGTCAAGCCCGAGCCGCCGAATCTTCTGGCCGATTTTGCGGCGGGTCCCATGGCGGGAATCGAGGAGTTGGTGTTCGCCGTTCGCAAGCCGGGGCTGGACGGCCACTGGTATGCGAATTTCAGCTATTACGCCGACGACGAGAAGCGAATCACCTATCAGGAGGGCGGCCGGCTGGTGAAGCTCAATCTGAAGACCGGCCAGCTCGACACGCTGCTGGAAGATGCCAAGGGCGCGGTGCGGGATCCCCAAGTGCATTACGACGGAAAGAAGATCATCTTCTCCTATCGTCCCGGCGGGACGGAGTATTATCACCTTTACGAGATCCAGGTGGACGGCTCGGGGCTGCGGCAGTTGACCGACGGGCCGTACGACGACATCGAGCCGACGTATCTGGCGGAGGGCGACATCGTTTTCGTCTCCAGCCGCTGCAACCGCTGGGTCCAGTGCTGGCTGACCAAGGTGGCCGTGCTGCACCGCTGCGATCCCGACGGGAAAAACATCCACAGGATTTCCGCCAACGTCGAGCAGGACAACACGCCCTGGCCGCTGCCCGACGGCCGGATTCTCTACCAGCGGTGGGAATACGTGGATCGTTCGCAGGTGAACTATCATCACCTTTGGACGGCCTCTCCCGACGGCACCGGCCAGATGGTCTATTACGGCAACATGCACCCCGGCACGGTGATGATCGACGCCAAGCCGATTCCCGGGACGAAGAAGGTGGTGGCCATTTTTTCGCCGGGCCACGGGCGGAGGGAACACGACGGGACGATCACGGTGGTCGACCCCGTGGGCGGCCCGGACAACAAGAGCTTTGCCACGGCGATCAGCCAGTCGCCGGAGTATCGCGACCCGTGGGCGTTTTCGGAGGGGGCTTTCCTGGCGGCGCACCGGGCGGAGATCGTGTTGCTGGACGCCCGGGGGCGTGTGCAGCCGATCTATACGCTGCCCAAGGAGGATGTGCAAGCGGGGTTCCAGTGTTTTGAGCCGCGGCCGGTGACGGCGCGGCCGCGAGAGCGGGTGATCCCGCCGCGGACCCGCCCCGAACAGCCCACCGGGCGGCTGGTGCTGGCCGACATTTACCAAGGCCGCAATATGGCAGGGGTGGAGCGGGGGGAGATCAAGAAGCTGCTCGTGCTGGAATCGCTGCCCAAGCCGATCAACTTCACCGGGGGGATGGACCCCCTGACCTACGGCGGATCGTTCACCCTGGAGCGGGTGTTGGGCACGGTGCCCGTGGAGCCGGACGGCTCGGCCTATCTCGAGCTGCCGGCGCTACGGAGCATGTTTTTCGTGGCCCTGGACGAGAACGACCTGTCGGTCAAGCGGATGCAGAGCTTTCTCACCGTGGAGCCGGGCGAGGTGAGCGGCTGCGTGGGCTGCCACGAGCAGCGGACGCACAGCTTTATTCCCCGCAGCGACCTGATGGCCATGCGGCGGCCGGTCAGCAAGCTCGAGCCGGTGGCGGACTGCCCCGACGTTTTCGACTTTCCCCGCGATATTCAACCGATTCTCGATCGGCTTTGCGTCGACTGCCACGGCTACGAGGCGACCGATCGGGGGGGTCCCTACGCGGGCAAGGTGATTCTCAGCGGGGATCACGGGCCGATGTTTTCGCACGCCTACGTGACGATGACCATCCGCCAGCTTTTCTCCGACGGCCGCGACAGGCCGGTGAGCAATTACGCGCCGCGGACGATCGGCTCGTCGGCCAGCCGGATTCTCACCATGCTGGACGGGGATCATTACGGGGTGCGGGCCAACGAGCACGAAAAGACGATGCTGCGGTTGTGGATCGAGGTGGGCGGGCCGTATCCGGGCACGTACGCCGCGCTGGGATGCGGCTCGATCGGGGGCTACGCCCAGAACCACTTGGTCAACACCGACTTTGACTGGCCCACGACCACCGCCGGCGCGGAGGTGATCCAGCGTCGCTGCGGGTCGTGCCACAAGGGGAACCAGGTGTTGCCCAAATCGCTCTGCGACGAGCGGGGGGTCTCCTTTTGGTATTTCGACGTGAACGATCCCCGGCTCAAGCTGAGCCGGCACCTGGTGTTCAATCTGAGCCGGCCGGAGAAGTCGCTGTTGCTGTTGGCGCCGCTGGCCCAGGCGGCCGGCGGATGGGGGCTCTGCCGCGACGCGGAGGGGAAGCCGGCGGCGGTCTTCGCCGGCCGCGACGATCCGGATTATGCGAAGCTGTTGGCCATGGTGGCCGCGGGCAAGGCGAACCTGGACGGAATCAAGCGGTTCGACATGCCGGGCTTTCGCCCCCGGCCGGAGTATGTGCGCGAGATGATCCACTACGGAATCCTGCCGCCGGACGCCGCTGCCGACGGGGCCGGCCTGGACGTTTACGCATTGGACCGCGCGTATTGGAAGTCGCAGTGGTATCGGGTGTCCGACTCCCCCGGTTCGCTGGAGGGGGCCGGAGGAAAGTAGCCAGGGCGTCTCGACGGCGCGGTCGGCCAGACCCGCGCCGAACCAGGGGCGGTGAGATACCGGGGCGCCACCGTAGGGCCGGCTGTGCCGGCCGGTTGCCGCGATTCGCAGCGTCAGAGCCACGTTTCGGCCGGCACAGCCGGCCCTACGGAGCTGTCTATGGGTCGTCGAGCACTGCGAAAACCGCATCCGGGGCTCGATCTGTCGGCCAACCTGAAGACCTACGAGGAACTGCCCGACCCTTGGGACGTCGAGGCCCTCTTCGGTCGCAAGACCTGGCTGGAGGTGGAGGTGGGCTCGGGCAAGGGGCTTTTTCTCCGCTCGGCCGCCGCAGTGCGGCCGGAGGTCGATTTTCTGGGGATCGAGGTGGCCGGCAAGTATGCCGTGTTCGCCGCCGCCGGACTGGCCAAGCGGGGGTTGCGAAACGCGATCGTGGTCCACGGCGACGCCCTGCGGGTGTTCGAGGAGCTACTGCCGGAGCAGTCGCTGGGGGCGGTGCACGTCTACTTTCCCGATCCCTGGTGGAAGAAGCGGCACCAGAAGCGACGGGTGATTCGGGAGTCGTTCGTCCGCCAGGTGGAGCGGACGCTGCGGCCGGGGGGCAGGCTGCACTTTTGGACCGACGTGGAGGAGTATTTCCGCTTGGGCCTGGAACTGTTGGGCGAGCATACCTCGCTGGACGGTCCCCACGACGTGGAGCCGCGGCCGGCCGAGCACGACATGGACTATCGGACCCATTTCGAGCGTCGCACGCGGCAGGGCGGCAAGCCGGTCTATCGGGCGGAGTTTCGCAGATTGCTGATCGAGGACAGATGATGGGTTCGGCCGATTTTGCCGATTCGACTCGGCAAGTTCGTTGCGTTCGGTTCTTTTGCGGACGTGTTTTCACCGCGCCAGCGGCTTGCGGTGTGGTCTGCTAACGTCGTCTCTGGAAAGACGTTAGGTCGAGTTGCCGGGAAAGGAGAGGGCGGCCGTTTGGCGGTTTGGTCCGGCGTTTGCTGTCGGTTCCCAAGCTGGAGCTTGGGAACCAGATGTGGCGCATTTGTTCCGGGAGGGCGAGGCTCCTGCCGAGCCGCGGGTGGCCCTGGAGCTTGGGAACCAGATGTGACGTCGAAGCGGGGGGGATTGCGTACACGGGAGCCGTCCAAAGTGCAGATCAACAGTTTGTTGCCGGGTTATTCCGACCCCAGTCATGCCGGCCACGGGATGGAGCCGATGGAGTCGCCGGTGGGCAAGCCGGAGGAAACGTCCCCGCTGCTGTCGCTACGGGCGTCCGGTCCGATGGCCGCCTTGCGCGAGGTGGCCCGGCGTTACGACGTGACCGACATCACGCCCCGTGCGTTCTCCAAGATGCTCCAGGAGCTGCACGCCAACGGCGCGCTCGACGACCAGCAATTCCGCGAGTTGTCGCTGATCCGGATGGACCTCGACTTGGCGAACCTGGAGCCTGACGAGTCGCTCGACCTGTTGCACTACTACAGCGGTTTCGTGGCTAAGCTCCGCCACCGCCAGGGGGAGGATTCCGCGTTGGCCGGGAAGGCGACGTCCCCGGCGGGGGCCGAGCGACGGCTGGCGTGGCTGGAGAAGATGGCCACGCTGCAATCAGCCCCGGAGGCGATCGGGCTGGATGCGTTGGTCTGAAGGGTAGCTCTGACGGTTTCGGCGGGGTCGGGAGACCCTCGCCGAACGTAGCCATCGTTCGGCGAGGGTCTCCCGACCCCGCCTCGGCGTTCTCAACTCTACCATGCCGGGTCGCGACCCGGCCTACATACCAGGTTCAGTGGCCGGCGGCGATCTCGTAGGTGCGGCCTTGCACGCCGTTGCGGTGGTTGTCCAGCGCGATTTGGGCCAGCCGCTGGCCGTGTGGCGTGGGATACTGCCCGGTGATGCAAGCCTGGCAGAGTTGGTCGGAATCGAAGCCGATCGCCCGGGCGATCGATTCAATGGGCAGGTAGCGGAGGGAGTCGGCGCCGAGCGTTTCGGCCATCTTGGCTTCGACCGCTGGGGTGAGCGGGCCGCCGTGGAGGAAACGGGGGGCGAACAACTCGCCCACGGTCGACATGTCGATGCCGTAAAAGCAAGGGGCAACGATGGGCGGGCAGGCCACGCGGACGTGGACCTCGCGGGCCAGCCCCTGCTGGCGAATCCGCTTCAACAGTACCCGCATGGTGGTGGAACGGACGATGGAATCCTCGACCAGGAGCACGCGTTTGCCTTCGAGCACCTCGCGGAGGGGGGTGTACTTGGTGCGGGCGCGATGCTCGCGGCTGGCTCCGCCCTCGATGAAGGTGCGGCCGCTGTATCGGTTGCGGATGAGTCCTTCCAGGCAGGGGACGCCCAGGCTGTAGGCCATGGCGTCGGCGGCGGCCTTGCTGGTGTCGGGCACGGGGACGACGATCGTGTCCTCGTCGACGGAGAGGGTTTCCAGGCGGGCCAGTTCTTCGCCCAGGGCTTTCCTGGCCATGTAGACGCCGCTTCCGTCGAGCGTGCTGGCCACGTTGGAGAAGTAGACCCACTCGAAAAAGCAGTGGGCCCGGCGGGGGCTGGGGGCGAAGCGGCAGAGTTCGAGCTTTCCGGCGATGATCACCACGGCCTGGCCGGGCTGAAGCGACTTGATGCTCTCGGGCGAAAAGCCCAGATTGACCAGGGCGACGCTTTCGCTGGCGGCGGCGAAGAGGGGGCCGTCGAGGGCGTAGGCCAGCGGCTTGATACCCAGCGGGTCGCGGGCGACGAGCATATCGCCCAGGGCGTCGAGAAACACCAGGCTGTAGGCCCCGTCGAAGCGTTCCGAGATTTCGCGGCAGACGTCGATCAGCGGGGGGCGTTTTTCCCGCGCCAAGGCCGTGGAAATCACGTGCATGAAGATTTCGGTATCGGTCTGGCGGGCCAGGTAGTTGTCGTTGTCGGTGAGCAGTTCCGCACGGAGGGCTTCGTAGTTGGCCAACTGGCCGTTGAAGGCGAAGCTGAACCACTTGTGCTTCTTGATGTGGTGGCGCTCGAACGGCTGGGCGTAGCTGCGGTCTTCCTGGCCGCAGGTGGCGTAGCGAACGTGGCCGATGGCGGCCCGGCCGACGTACTCCCGCATCAGGTTTTCGTGCTTGCCGCGGTGGCTGAGGCGAAACACCTCGGTGACCGTCCCCACCTCCTTGTGGGTGTCGATCAACTGGTTCCGATTGGGGTTGTAGGTGGTCAGGCCGGCCGCCAGTTGGCCGCGATTCTGGATGTCCAGCAACATTCGCGGCATCAGCCGGGAGACTTCCTCGGGGCCCTGCTCGGGACACAACAGGCTGCTGCCGGGCCCCGGCAGGTGGTAGATCGCGGCCACGCCGCACTCGTCTCGCATTTCGCTCATGGTTGATCGGCGACCGCCGCGAGCGGCAGTCGGCTCCGTGGGGGATCGCAGAGAATAGGAAGGAGGATCGACTTTGGCGGCGGGCCGGGATGATCGGCAAGACCCGCGAGGCGACGCACCCCTGTTCATTGTAGAGAGATCGGGCGAGCCACTCAACCGACCGCCCCGATTGGGTGTGGTCGGCCCGGCGCGTTCGGCGCGGGTCTCTTGACCCCGCTTCGCGTTCGGCGCCGGCGAGGGTATTCTAGGGGTTTCGGCTTGCTGGTTCGTTGCCTCTTTGGCGTTCGGCGCGGGTCTCCCGACCCCGCCCCCGTTCGGCGCGGGTCTCCCGACCCCGCCGAGAGAGAACCGATGAACGATATCCTCCGCCAGGAGATTGCCACCGCCGCTCGGACGATCGTGGTCAAGGTGGGCAGCCGCGTGCTCACGCGGGACGACGGTCTGCTGGACCAGCGCCGCGTGGAGCAACTCGCGGGCGAGTTGCACGAGGTGGTGGCGACGGGCCGCAAGGTGGCGCTGGTCAGCTCGGGCGCGGTGGCCGCAGGGATGGGCCGCCTGGGGCTGGCGTCGCGGCCGACCGACCTGGCCCAGCTTCAGGCGGTGGCCGCCACGGGTCAGAGCCTGCTGGTCGAGGCCTACGAGCGTTGCCTGCGGCATCACGGCTGCCACGCCGCTCAAATTCTGCTCACCGCGGAGGACCTGGAAGACCGCGGGCGGTATCTCAACGCGCGGAACACGATCCGGGCACTACTGGGGTTCGGGGTGCTGCCGATCATCAACGAGAACGACACGGTGGCGGTGGAGGAGCTTCAGACGACCTTTGGCGACAACGACCGGCTGGCGGCGATTGTGACCAACCTGCTGCGGGCGCCGCTATTGGTGTTGCTCTCGGACGTGGAGGGGCTTTTCGACGGCGATCCGGACGACCCCGGCTCGCGGGTCGTGCCCACGGTTGGCCACCTCACCCGCGAGGTGTTCGACCTGGTCCGGGACCGCGGTTCGGGGCTGGGCACCGGCGGCATGGCGAGCAAACTGGAGGCGGCCCGGCTGGCCACGGCGGCGGGCGAGAACGTGATCATTGCGGGCGGCCGCAAGCCGGGCGCGCTGGCGGGCATTCTCGCCGGCGACAGCGTGGGCACGCTGATTCTGGCGCAGGGCCAAACCGTGGCGGCGCGAAAGCGTTGGTTCGGGTTTGCCGTTCAGCCGCGGGGCCGACTGATCGTCGACGGGGGGGCCCGGCGGGCAATCGAACGGCAGGGTCGCAGCCTGCTGGCGATCGGGATTTGCAAAGTGACCGGGCATTTTCACCAGGGCGACGTGGTGGCGCTGTGCGACGCCGACCAGACCGAGTTCGCCCGCGGGCTGACCAACTACAGTGCCGACGACGTTCGCCGGATACGCGGGCTGAGGACGTCGGAGATATCGGACGCGCTGGGTCATTGTCCTTATGAGGAAGTGGTTCACCGGGACGACTTGCTGGTGACTTCGCCGGATTCGGGCGGATGAGCGGGACGCACCGCCGTGCGGTCGGGGATTCGGCGAGGTCGGGAGACCTGCGCCGAACGCGGGTGGCGTGCGCGGAACGCGGGTGGGTTCCCAAGCTGGAGCTTGGGAACCAGGTTGAACGCTGGAGCTTGGGAACCAGGTTGAACGCTGGAGCTTGGGAACCAGGTTGTAGGCCGGATCGCGATCCGGCGTTCGGGCCGGCCGGGGATTTTCTTTGCGGCGGCCCTTGACTCTGTACAGCCGTATATTGTACTATTGTTCAGGAGGATTCCGTTTACAGCAACCGCACCCTGACCTAATGGGGGGGACGCGCATGGAGCCGCCTGTCCAGGTGACCGATCGCCAGAGGGCCGTGTACGAGTTCATTCGGGACAAGATTCGCTTTCGCGGGTACGGTCCCACGGTCCGCGAGATCGGCCGACATTTCAAGATTCGCTCACCCAACGGGGTGATGTGCCACCTCAAGGCGTTGGAGAAGAAGCAGCTCATCACCCGCGAGCCGAACATGTCGCGGGCGATCCAACTGGCGACCGAGCCGGCCGAGTTGCGGGGGCTGCCGCTGGCCGGGCGGATTGCCGCGGGTGTGCTGCACGAGGCGGTGGAGCAAAACGAGCGGGTGGATTTTGGCGAGATTTTCGACGGCCGGGCGGGCGACCTGTTCGTGCTCGAAGTGGACGGCGATTCGATGATCGAGGACCAGATCGCCGACGGCGACTACGTGGTGGTCCACCGGCAAAAGACCGCCCGCAAGGGCCAGATCGTGGTCGCCCGGACCGACGAGAACGAAGCCACGCTGAAACGCTGGTATCCGGAGAAGAAGCGTATCCGTCTGGAGCCATCCAATCGGGCGATGAAGCCGATCTACGTGAAGCGTGCGGAGGTGCTGGGCGTGGTGGTAGGGGTGGTCCGCAAGGTGGCGTAGAAGGGGTTGCGGAGGAACCTGACCCCTCCCGGGTAGCACCGGTTCTTGAACCGGTGTGGCTGGTGCCACAAGAGGTCATGGCAAATCACACCGCCCGCCGAATAGGAACGCCGCCTGGGAGTCGCCACCCGCTCCCCCTCACCTCTTGCCGGCTGCGGCCGGGTGCAGGTTCAAGAACCTGGGCTACCCATGGATTCTGCCATATCTACCCGGGGCCTTCAGGCCGACTTGCTCAGGGCGGCTGCCTGGTTGAGCTTGTTGTAGAGGGTTTTCAGCCCGATTCCCAGTTCCTCGGCGGCCTTGGGCTTGCTGCCCTGGTGGCGTTGGAGCGCGTCTTCGATCGCCAGCAACTCGATCTGGCGGAGGGTCCTCGGGGGGCCCGTCCGGACCTTCTCTCGGGGCACGAGGCGATTGGCAAACCGGCTGGGAAAGTGCTCCCGGGAAAGGGGCAGCGTGTCGGCCAGGATGATGGCGTGTTCGATCACGTTGGCCAGCTCGCGGACGTTGCCGGGCCAGGGGTAGGACCGAAGCAAGTCGGCGGCGGCCGGCGAGAAGACTTGGGCGTCGGCCGGCAGGTGGGGATGATAGCGGGCCGCCAGGTGGCGTGCCAAGAGGAGTACGTCGTCGGCCCGATCGCGAAGCGGGGGGAGGTGGATCTCGAAGGTATTGATGCGGTACCAAAGGTCTTCGCGGAATTTGCCCTGGCGGACCATTTCGTCGAGGTGGCAATGGGTGGCGCAGACGACGCGGACATTGCAGCGGAACGATTCGTTTTCGCCCACGCGGCGGACTTCGCCGTTTTCCAGGAATCGCAGCAGCTTGGCCTGCATGGGCTTGGGCAGTTCGCCGATCTCGTCGAGGAAGAGCGTTCCCCCGTCGGCCACTTCGACCAGGCCCACGCGGTTCTCGTCGGCCCCGGTAAAGCTTCCCTTGCGATGGCCGAAGAGCTCGCTTTCGATCAGGTTTTCGGGCAGCGCGCCGCAGTTGATGGGCACCAGCGGCTTGTCGGCCCGCAGGCTTTGGTCGTGCAGCGCGCGGGCCACGAGTTCCTTGCCGGTTCCGGTTTCGCCCAGGATCATCACGGTGGAATCGGTGGGGGCGACCTTGGCCAGCAACTGGCGCACGCGGGTCATCGCGGGGGAATCGCCGATCAGGTCGGAGGTGCCTTCGAGGCGCTGCAATCGCTGCTTGAGGGCGAGGTATTTCTTGGTCAATTGGCGTTTTTCGGCCACGCGATTGAGGAGGGCTTCGAGCTCGATCAGCTTGCAGGGCTTGGTGAGGTAGTCGAAGGCCCCGAACCGCAGCGCGGCCACGGCCGACTCCATGGAACTCTTGCCGGTGAGCACGATGGCCTCGGTTTCCGGGGCCAACCGTTTGCAGCGGCCGATCACTTCGATCCCGTTCAGGCCCGGCATGTCCAGGTCGACGAGGATGCAGTCATAGGTATTTCGCTCCAGCGCGGCCACGGCGGTAAGGCCGTCGGGGCAAACGGTCACCCGGTGGCCCATCCGCGGCAGTTCCAGTCGCATCAATTCCTGTAGCGACTTTTCGTCGTCGGCAAACAGCAGTTTGAGGCGGCTAGGCGGCTCGTTGGTTGGTTTCATGGTGGGTCTCGGGTTGGGCCAGCGGCAATCGCACGCGGAAGGTGGCACCTTGTCCCGGTCCGGGACTGTGGGCCTCGATCTCGCCGCCGTGATCGGAGATGATGCGGTGGGTGATGGAGAGTCCCAGGCCGGTTCCCTGGCCCACCGGGCGGCGGGTAAAAAAGGGCTCGAAGACGTGTTCCAGCACGTCCTCGCTGATGCCGCAACCGTTGTCTTCAAACGTCAGTTGGGCGAATCCTTCCCGGCGGCCGAGGTGGATTCGCACCAGGCCGTCGTCGGCCACGCAGTCCAGCGCGTTGGTGAGCAGATTGAGCACCACCTGCTTGATTTCTTGCGAATTGACGGGGGCAATCACCGGCTGTTGGGGGGCGAACTCGATGCGTTTCTGTTGGTACTTGCTCACGTGGCGGACCATCTCCACCACGCCGTTGATGAGGCCGGCAAGATCGGTGTTCTGGCGACGGGCGGGGCTGACGCGGGAGAAGTCGAGCAGCTTCTCGGTAATCTCCTTGCAGCGAAACGCCTCGCTCTGAATCATCCGCAGGTATTTTGCCATCAGCGGGTCGGCCGGGCCCTGGCGCTCGGCCTCGGCCAGTTGACGCTCCAGGGATTCGGCGCAGATGGCAATCGAGGCCAGAGGGTTGTTGATTTCGTGGGCCACGCCGGCGGCGAGGAATCCCACCCCGGCCAGCCGCTCGCTGCGGACCACCTGCTTGGTGCGCTCGCGGACCTGCCGATCGAGGTCGTCGCGGATCGCCTGGAAGCGGGCGGTCATGTCGTTCATCGCCTCGGCCAACTCGGCCATTTCGTCGCCGCTGGTCAGTCGGATGCGATGGTGAAACTCGCCCCCGGCCACGCGGCGCGAGCCGTCGATGAGAATCCGCAAGGGGCGGAAGATCCATTGATAGAACAATCGCACCAGAATGAAGAAAATCAGGCCGGCGCAGATGGTGGTGGTCCACAAGCTGAAAATCAGCGTGCGGTATTGGGCCCTGGCGCCGTGGGCAACGCCTCCCAGCCGCCGGCGAAGATAGCTGGGCAACTCCGCGGAGAGTGTTTGCAGGTGCTCCAACTCGGCGTCGAGCAGACCGATCTTGACCTCGTCCAGGGCCCAATCCTGGTCGCTGTCGGCACGATGGACCTGGGCCAGGGCAGCCTCGATCTTGTGGACCGTCTGCCACTCATTCTGGTTGTCGGTGATGGGCGACCCGTCCAGTCGCTTGCTCTCGAGCTGATCGCGATACTTGGCCAGGTTTTCCTCCACCTCGTCCAGGCCGGTGCGAAACTGATTGCGGATCATCCACACCCGCAGGGGGATATCGCCCGAGTTGCGGTCGGGAAAGACGTTCGCCCGCAGGCCTCGCAATTCGCTGAGCACGATTCGCAGGTCGGCCACGTGCCGGCTGAGCTTGGCGGCCAGGGGCAGCTCGACGCTCCGCCAGCTCAGGTGCTTCACCAGGCTCCGATAGGTGTAGATGCTGTAGAGGCCGCTGCCGGAGAGGACGACCACCAGCAGGGATAAGAGGCCCACGCCGACCAGCAGCTTCACCCGAATCGGCCATTTGGCGTACACCGGCGACCTCCCTGTCGCACACCGTCGGCGGACGTGCGGCCGGGCACGTGGGTGACGGCGCTGGGCAATCCATTGCTCGAAAAAGGGCTGCGGGCCGCCGAGCGGCGTACTCGCAGGGGCGAGAGTCTACCATTTTCCTGTCCGGCAAGGCAATACGAAGCATGGCCGGCCAAAGGGGAGGGGTGCAGGAACAGACTTCCGGAGGTTGTTCGAGTTGGTGGTTTCAGAGGGGAGATTCTGAGAGCTGTAGGCCGGGTCGCGCTGCCGGCATCGTGGAACCAGCT
>CAYZWG010000004.1:0-39536 GCA_964481605.1 uncultured Planctomycetaceae bacterium | reverse complement strand
CTACACCAACTCGCTGACGGACAGCTTCTCCAGCAGGGCGTCGACCATCTTGCGGCGCGCTTGCAGTTGGCTGCGGAGGCTAGCCGTCCGCGTGTGGCGGATTTCGCTGGGCAGGTCCCCCCGCTCGTGTTGCAACAGTTCCCGGATCAAGGCCCACTCGTCTTCGGTCAGTTGAGGTTGCTCGGTCATGACGATTTCCCCCAAGGCAAGACGTGGCGAACGACCGTGAGAGGTGGTTGCTGGTTCGACGGCCAGGGCCTGGCGGGCTCGGAGTGTGGTCCGCAAAGCCGCGTTGCCGAGGGAAAACCCCCGCGGATTGGCCGTGCAGGTGTCCCTCCTCCCCCCGCCTTCATTCTACACACCCGAGCAACGCCCCGGCGGCCGATTCGGCGGGAATTTTCTTAGGCGACCGAGCGCTCCCCCAGGGGAGTGGTTCCGGACCGTCTCGTTTTAGTTCACCAGGGCGAATGCTTTCCGCATCGCGGCCGCCGTGGCTTCCACCGCCGGCTCGTTCGCCAGGGCGTTCAGCGGCTTGTTGAACGGTTCCGCCCGAACCGGACCGTCGTAGCCGATTTCCACCAGCGCCCCAAGAAATGCCTTCAGGTCGATCACCCCGGTGGCCAGGGGCAGTTCGCGGGAGAGGTCCATCTGCTGGTCGAGGGGGATGCCGGCGGGGGCGTCGTTCAGGTCGCAGGCCACCACGTCGTGGTTGGAAAGCGAAAGCAGGTCCTCGCGCGTATTCCGGGCGGTGTACCAGTGCCAACTGTCGAGCACCAGGCCGACGTTGTCGCGGCCGATCGCCGCGATCAGCTCCTTGGCCTCGGCCATGGTGTGAATAAAGGGGTAGCGGAGCTTGGTCCAGGAGGTCTTGGGCCCCACGTACTCCAGCCCGAAACGCAGCCGGTGATCGTCCAACAGTTTGGCCACCTGGCCCAACCGCCGAACGTGCTGCTTGAAGTTGGCCAGGTAGGTGAGCGTGTCGTGGGTGGGCGAGAGCCAGGTGCCGACGCGGGTCACGCCCGCCTTCTGCAAGTTGGCTGCCATCTGGGGTAGTTGCTTCATGCCGGCCTGGAATGTCGCCTCGTCGGAGCGAAAGTTGAGGGGCAACCCGGCGGCTCCCCAAACAAGATGCTTCGCCTCCAACTCGGCCACCACGCCGGCCAGTTCGGCATCCGCCATCTTGGCCAGTTCACCGGCCGAGGGGTCGACCGCCTGGAAGCCGAACTTGGCGGCCAGCCGGATCGCCTCGCGCTGGTCGGCCCCCACGCCGATCGACCCGCAGCGGAGGTCCAGGGTGAACTTGTGTTTCTTGCCGGCGAAGGCCGCGGCCGGCCGACGCCGCAGGCCAACCCCTGCCAGAGCCGCGGCAGCGGCCGTCTTGAGAAAGTGGCGACGAGTCGGTTCGGTCATGATCCTCGCTCCGATTTGCTTTGGGGTTGGCCGGTCCATCACGGTCGCGGCGGGCTCGCCCCGTGGGCCTTCCAGCGGCACACACGCCCAGCATATCCGCCCTGCCGGCGGCGTGCAATCAACAGCCCGGGAGGGGCCGGTCTGGCCTGCCGGCGATTCCCCCCGTAGAATTCGCCGTGACGATCCCCGTCTGCCTGCCCCACGCCCTGCCGCTTCACCAGCCGGCGACAATCCGAGATGACGATGAAACAACCGCGACCGATCGGCGGCATCATACACACCTACCAGCGGTACGATCCCAAGAATCTGCCTTCGCCCTTGCAGCCGCCGCCCGATTTGCTCTCCGGGGCGTTCGACCACATGCTGGCCTACGGCAGCCTGCGGGAACTGAGCGAGGAGGAATTGGCCCGGGCGGTGCGGATCGACCCGGGGCAGATCGCCGGACTGGGGCCGAGCCTGGACTCGCTGATCGCCATGCTGCGGGAGCGAAAACGGAAGATTCTCCAGAAATACGAAACCGACGCGGTGCAGGCGGAGGCGGCCGCACGCTACAGCGAATGGGGACGCCGGATGACGCCGCCGCGCCCGCTGGCAGGCCCGTTCGGGGAGGCCTTTGGCCAGGAGCAGCTCTACCAGTTGGAACGGCTCTGGTACCAGGCCGGCGACGAACGGGGCGAGTTTGCCCGACAGATGGTGCAACTGATCTTCCGCCTGGGCGAGAAATACCAGGTCGACGAACTGGCGGCCCGCTACGAGTTCACCGGCCGGACCCTGCTCACGATCCCCCGGGCCCTGGAGATCAAGGAAGAACTGGAGACGATCGACCGGCTCTTGAAGCAGTTGGAAGAGGCACGGGAAACGGCCCGGATCGGGGTGGTCGACCTGGAGGCACTGGCCGAGTTTGCCGAACCGGGTGACCTCGACAACCTGCGGGAACTTGCCCGCCAAGTCCAGGAGTATCTTCGCCAGGCGGCCCAGCGGCAGGGTCTGGAAAAGACCGGCCACGGCTACCAGCTTACGCCCCGGGCCTACCGGCTCTTCCAGGGCAGGCTGCTGGAGCGAATCTTCAGCAAGCTGGAAGCGTCCCGCTCCGGCCGCCACCAGGGAGCGATCGTGGGCGAGGGGGCGGTCGAGCTACAGCAGACCAAACCGTACGAGTTCGGCGACTCGATCGCCAACATGGACATCCCCGGCTCGATGCAAAACGCGATGATCCGCGGCGGGCCCGGCTTGCCCGTGAGGATCAAGCCCGAGGATATCCTCATCCACCGCACCCGCAACACGCCCAAGTGTGCCACCGTGGTGCTGTTGGACATGAGCGGGTCGATGCGCTATCACGGGCTCTACGTGGACGTCAAACGGATGGGCCTGGCGCTCGACGGGCTGATTCGGCGGGAGTATCCGGGCGACTACTTGCAGTTCATCGAGGTGGCCTCGGTGGCCAAGCCGCGGCGGGCGAGCGAAATCGCCACCTTGCTGCCCAAGCCGGTGACGATCTACGATCCGGTGGTTCAGCTTCGGGCCGACATGAGCGACGAGAAACTGAGCGAGTTGGACATTCCCCCCCACTTCACGAACATCCAGCACGGGCTCCAACTCGCCCGGCGGTTTCTGGCCAAGCGGGAAACCCCCAACCGGCAGGTGATTCTGATCACCGACGGGCTGCCCACGGCGCATTTCGAGAAGCAGTATCTCTACCTGCTTTATCCACCCCACCGGATGACCGAAGAGGCGACGATGCGGGAGGGGATGCTCTGCCGCCGCGAGGCGATCACCATCAACATCTTTCTGCTTCCCACCTGGTCGCAGTCGAGCGAGGACGTGCAGTTCGCCTACAGGCTGGCCGAGTCGACCGCGGGCCGGGTGTTCTTCACCGCCGGCAGCGATCTGGACCGGTACGTGGTCTGGGACTACGTCAGCCGGCGGCGAGAGATCGTGGCGTAGCACGACGGCTCGGTTTCCCCGTAGGGCCGGCTGTGTCAAGCGCTGAGTACTCTATTTCCTGCGAGTTGTCTTACGCCGGCTCGTCGGGCCCATCGGGCCCGCCGAGCGAATTGATGGCCTGGACCAGCACCAGGCAGACCAGGTCCAAGACCCAAAGGATGCCGCAAGCGAAGGCGATCCAGTTCAGCGCCACGCCGCCCGAGGCGTCGCCCATGGTCGCCAGCAGCCGGGCCAGGCCCACCAGCACGGAGACTCCGACCGGCAGGATCAGCGCGGCGACCACCAGCAACAGGATAGCGGCGCGGGGGACGATTCGATCTCGCATGACATCCTTCCTAAACTCCCCAATTCTCTTGATCGTTACGGTCGGTGTCAATGACCCGGTTTGTGATACGTGCAAAGGGGGGGCGGCGGGGTCGCCAGACCCGGGCCGATCGCCAGCCCCGCGCCGATCGGGTCGGAAGCGAGCCGTTTTCTTGACTTGAGGCAACCGGGGAGCAGAATGGAAAAGTGAGGGGTTCTCATGCGGCCGCGCCGAGAGTCCCCCTCGTTCAGCGTGGTGCCATTCCGCTTGTTTTGGCCGCTTCTGGCCGCTTTGGGGTCTCTTATGGGTCGAACCGTGCGTGGGGCGGCGGTGCTGGCGGGCGTGGTTGCCGTGGTTGCGGCGGCCGCCAGACCGTCCCAGGCGACCCAGGTCGTTCTCAAGGACGGGCGGGTCCTCACGGGGGGGGTAGCCCCGGTGGCCGGGCTGGCCGACATCTTGCAGCCGCGGAATTCGAGCGGCTCCGGCCCCCTGCGGCTGATTCTCATGGTGGATGACGACCTGCGGCGGACTTACGTTTCCAAGCGGCTGATGATCGATCTTCGCCAGGACGACCCGGGCGAGATCGCGGAGAAGTTTCGCATCTGGCAGCGGGCACGGCAAAGTGGCCAGGAGGTATCGAGCCTGGGGCCGATCATGCGGGTGACGCCGTTCGACGAGTACGGGCGGCGGATCATCACCCTGAGTTCGACCGACAAGCAGGTCGACGTGATTCAGGGGATCACCGAATTGACGCCCACCTACGCCAAGGTGGAGGGTTTGAACCTGGTGTGGGACATGCGGATGGCCACCAGTTCGATCCCCCGCGACGTGCTCCACAAGATTCTCCTCAAGCAGATCGACCCCACCAGCGTCGACGACCGCAAGAAAATCGCCCGGTTCTACCTGCAAGCACATCGCTACGAAGAGGCCACGGCCGAGCTGGAAGCGATTCTGGCCGATTTTCCCCACGATGACGACGTTCGCCAGCAGATCGCCCCGTCGATTCGGGCGCTGAAGCAGCAGAGCGCGCGGCGACTGCTCGACGAGTTGGAGCTGCGTCGCGACGCCGGGCAACACGCCTTCGTCTACCAGAGCCTGAAGACTTTCCCCACCGACGGGGTGGCCGGCGAGATTTTGCAGGCGGTCCGCGAGATGGTCGAGCAGTACGATTCGGCGGCCAAGCTTCGGGAGAAGACCTTGAAGCAGTTCGACGGCCTGCTGGAGAAGGCCAAGGACAAGGCAGAGCGGAAAAAGCTCTCCCTGGTGCGGTACGAGATGGGGGGCGAGTTGAACCTCAACACGCTGGGCCGCCTGGCGGCGTTTCGCCAGATGGCCGGCGACGAGAGCCTCTCGGCCGAGGAGCGGCTGGCCCTGGCGGCCAGCGGCTGGCTGGTGGGCAGCGACACGGCCGTGACCAACCTGCCCGTGGCCCTTTCCATGTTCGAGGTCCGCGGCCTGGTGCGGCAATACTTGAGCACGCCGGACAAGTTGAGCCGGGCGAAGGTTTTCGACGAGATCGAGAAGCAAGAGGCCGGCGCGCCGCAATACGTGGCCCGCCTGCTGGCCCTGATGAAGCCGCCGCTGGAGTTGCCCCAGCCGATCGACGGCAAGCCGGGCTACTACGAGCTGGCCATCGAGGGTCCCCAGGCGACTGAGCTGGAGTACCTGGTGCAGCTTCCGCCGGAATACGATCCGCACCGCTCCTACCCCGCCATGGTCACCCTGCACGGGGCCGGCAGCGATGCCTCGCGGCAGATCGACTGGTGGGCGGGGGCCTGGACCAAGGGGGGCTGGAGAGCCGGACAGGCCAGCCGCCACGGCTATATCGTGATCGCTCCCAAGTGGGCCCAACCGCACCAGCGGCAGTATCGCTACAGCGCCTTGGAGCACGCCGCCGTGCTGTATTGCCTGCGCGACGCCTTTCGCCACTTCTCCGTCGATACCGACCGCGTTTTCCTCAGCGGCCATTCGATGGGCGGAGACGCGGCCTGGGACATCGGCCTGGCGCATCCGGACCTCTGGGCCGGTGTAATCCCCATCGTGGCCACCAGCGACCGCTATTGCAACCTTTACTGGGAGAACGCCCAGTGGGTGCCGTTCTACTTCGTGGCCGGCGAGCTGGACGGCAACCGCATGGCGAGGAATGCCCGCGACCTGGACCGCTATCTGAAGCGGGGCTACAACGCCACCGTGGTGGAATACCGGGGGCGGGGCCACGAGAACTTCTCCGACGAGATTCAGCACCTGTTCGACTGGATGGGGCGCTTCCAGCGGGACTTCTTTCCCAAACAGTTCGAAACCCGCTCGATGCGGCCCTGGGACAACTTTTTCTGGTGGCTCGAATTGAAGGAGATGCCCCCCGCGGCGATGGTCTATCCGGCCGACTGGCCGCCGCCGCGAACCGCCCATCCGGTGGTCACCGAGGCCAAGCTCACCGCCAACAACGGCATCTACGTGAAAAGCGGCGCGGGCAAGGTGACCGTGTGGCTTGCGCCCGAGATGCTCGATTTCGACCGGCAAGTCACCATCAATATCAATGGCCACCGGGTGACCGCCCGGGTGAAGCCGGACGATTCGGGCGCAAGCCCCTCACAGCGGCGCCAGCGGACGGCGCGGGTGCGGTTCGTCGAGCCCGACCTGGAGACCCTGCTGGAAGACGTCCGCACCCGGGCCGACCGCCAGCACCCGTTCTGGGCGAAGGTCCGCGGGTAGCGGGCGGGCGACAGTCCGAACGAGCCGCTCAGTTGCCGTAGGGCCGGCTGTGCCGGCCGGTTGCCGCGTTTCGCAGCGCCAGCCATGTTTCGGCTCCGCACAGCCGGCCCTACTCGGGCGATAGGCGGCCCGAACGAGGGTGCAGGAACGGACTTTTTTTACAGGGCGGCAGCTAGCGATGGGGGGGGGAAATGGGTTGCCCAAAGCGGCTGCGGAGGTGGCGGCCCGGCCCACGTGCCTCGCATTCTCCCCATGCTTGCTCGGCTTAGAAAAACTCAAACGCCACGCTGCCTACGCTACTTCCTTGCTGGTTCCACGATGTCGGCAGCGCGACCCGGCCTACCTATCTCAGAATCTCCCACTGGAAACCACTACCTCGAACAACCTCCGGAAGTCTGTTCCTGCACCCGGCGAACGATCCCCGCTCAGACCAGCGGCAGCGCCCAGGCAAACAACAACGTGAAGCCGAAGCAGAGCAGGCCGATGATTACCAACAGCACGGACCAGGCCTTGAGGGTTTCCACCTCGGTCAGCCCGCTCATGCGGGCGAAAATCCAGAAGCCGCTGTCGTTCATCCAGCTTCCCACCAGCGAGCCGCCGCCGATGGCCGTGCAGAGATAAACGGGGTGGCAGCCGAGCATTTCCTCCAGCGGCTGGAAGACGTTGCCCGTGCCGGCCATGGAGGCCAGCATGGCCGAGGTGACGATCATCGCCACGGTGCTGGAGCCTTGGGCGATTTTCATCACGGCGGCCACGCTGAAGCCCAGGGCAAGCATCAACAGGCCGAAGTTCTCCGGCTCGGAGCCGAAGATGTCGAGGATCGAGTCCTTCACGCCGGCCTGGCGAAGCATGGCGCCGAAGGCCCCGCCCCCGGCGGTGATGAGTATGATCACCCCGCCGGACATCAGCGCGGTCTCCGTCTTCCCGGCCAGCTCGGCGAAGGAAAGCTTTCGGTAGACCACCAGCACGAGCATGGCGATGGCCGCCGAGACGAGCAGGGCCAGGTTGGCGTTGCCCACCAGCGCGGTGATCTCCTCGGCCTGTCGCAGGGCGGTGTTGGCGGGCAAGCGGGTGGCCAGGGTTTGGGTGATCGTGTCCGTCGAGATCATCAGCACCGGCAGCACGATCGGTGCCAGGGAGAGCCACAAGGGCGGCAGTTGGTCGTCTTCCAGCGGCTCCAACGCTTCCTCGCCGCTATAGGGCCGCATGGGTAAATCCATCAACCGGTTCATCACGCTGCAAAAGGGGATGATTGCCAGCGCGGTGGCCAGGCCGATCAGCCCGCCCACAAAAATCATCGTGCCGATGGGTACGCCCAGGGTGTCGGCCATCACCAGCGGGCCGGGGGTGGGGGGGACCAGGGTGTGGGTGATCGCCGCCCCGGCCCCGATGGAGAGGATATACATCATGTAGTTTTTCCGCGTCCTCCGCCAGAGCGATCGGGCCAGCGGCACGAGGAGGTAAAACACCGTGTCGAAGAAGACCGGGATGGAAAGCACGAACCCGCTGGAGAGCAAGGCCAGCGGAGCCCGCTTTTCGCCCAGCACTTTCAAGAGTGCGCGAACGATGCGGTCGGCCGCGCCGGAATCCATCAGGCACTTGCCGATGATGGCCGCCATGGCGATCACGATGCCGATCTTGCCGGCGGAATCGCCGAAGGCCTCGGCCACGCGAGAAATCCGCTCGGCCATCGGCCCCGGCGAGAGCAGGCTGACCACCATCGCCGAGGTGATCAGGGCCACGAAGGCGTTGACCTTGAAAATGATAATCAGGCCGACGACCGTGACGATGCCCAGGCCGAGAAGAAAGAGAGGGTCGAGCATGGGAGCTTGCCTGGAAGCAGGGGGCGGCGGAAAAACGCTCTCGGTCGCAGTGTAAGCAGCCACCCGCACGCTTGCAAGCGCGCAAGAGGAGAGGCTCTCGTTCCCGAGCTCCGGCCGGCTCTCGTTCCCAAGCTCCGGCTTGGGAACGCATTCCATCGTAGCTCCGGAGGGCCGGCTGTGCCGGCCGAAACCTGGCTGGCGCTGCGAAACGCGGCAACCGGCCGGCACAGCCGGCCCTACGGCAACTGTCAACAGGCCAAGCAGAGCTTGGCGAGGGTGGCGAGGGTGGCGTTACGAAGCCGGAGCTTCGTAACGAGTAGGTTTCGCAGGGATTCGCGGAGAATCGCAACGATCAACCCTGCACCGTAGTACCAGAGCCGCCCTACATCTGAATTGCGTAGGGCTCCCGCCGCGGGCGGCTGAGCAGCGCGTTGGCCTCCTCGTCGCCAATGAACCGGTACTTGGCCGGGTCCCACTTCACCTTTCGCTTCAGCAGCATGGCAAGATTCGCCATGTGGCAGGCGTTGACGCTCTTGGTGTGGGTGTGGACGTCGGAGATGGGCAGCTCGCGGGTCTTCACGCAGTGGAAGAAGTTGGCCATGTGCCCGTTGATCGGCATACCCCGATAGAGCTTGGCCACTTCTTCTTCCAGCCACTGCTTGTCCTTCTGGCTGGCATTGATCTCTTCGATCGGCTTGCCCGTAAGGCTGCCCCGGTTGACGCGAATCTTGCCCTTGTCTCCCTCGATCACCAGTTCGTTGGGACCGCTGAGAAGCTTGATCGTGTTGCCGTTGGGCAGTTCCATGTCGACGTCGAAACTTTTGGCGACGTTGTAGTAGGGTGGAATCGTCACCTTGCCGGCGAGAAACTCGACGAGGTTGATGTCCTTGGGCAGGCCGGGCCACTCGCCCGTGCCCTGGGCCGAGATGATGCCCGTCTGTTCACCGCCCAGGGCCCAGATGGCGATGTCGGTATGGTGAACGCCCCAGTCGGTCACCTGGCCGCCGGAGTATTCCAGCCACCAGCGGAACTCGTAGACGCACCGCTTCTCCGTGTAAGGCACCTGGGGAGCCCGGCCCAGCCAGAAGTCCCAGTCGAGACCATCGGGCACCGGCTGGGGCTCGAAGGGGCCGCCGCTTCGGGCGTTGCCCACCGACGAGAGGGCGTGCAGCTTGTCGCCCAGGCGGCCGCTTCGAGCGATGGCTACCGCCTTCAAGAACCGCTTGTCGTATTCGCTCCGCTGCTGCGTGCCGACTTGAAAGACCTTGCCGGTCTTCTTCACCACTTGGCAGATCAACTTGCTTTCGGCGATGGTCAGGGTGAGCGGCTTCTCGCAATAGACGTCCTTGCCGGCCAGCATGGCCTCGATGGCGACCTTGACGTGCCAGTGGTCGGGTGTGCCGCAGGTGATCACGTCGATATCGTCGCGCTGCAGAATCTCGCGATAGTCTCCGTAGACACGGCACTTGCCCCCCTGCTCGGCGATCTTGGCGGCGAAGCGTTGGGCGTGTGGCCGGTTGACGTCGGCACAGGCGACCGTATTGCCCAGCGCGGCGGCCTGCATCCCGATGGCCGTACCGCGGCCGCCCACGCCGATCGAGGCCACGGTGAGCTTATCGCTCGGCGACTCGGCCCGGGCCCGGCGGCTGGAAAAATAGGGCCCCAGTTGGGTGGCGGCGGCCGCGGCGGCGGAAGTTTTCAGAAAACGACGTCGGGTAGTTTCGTGTGGGCTCATGCAAGGTTCCTTTTCGCGCAAAAGACTCCCGGTGGTAAATTCACTCATACCGGCGGCGGCTCGGTTTTCCCCGCGCCGGCGTGTTCGTTCCCAAGGCCCCATTTTAGCCACGCGGCGACCCCGGATGCCAGCGATTCCGCATTTCCCCGGCTGGCCGCGCGGTGGCGAGGCCCTCGACGAGCGGGTCCGAATGATCCCACAGGGGGGCTGGGAAGCCATGCCGTCGTTGGGGTATCGTGAGAGGCAACTTCCCAATCTGGTTGTCAAGCTCCAGACAGCCTGGTTCCCAAGCTCGCGCCAATCTGGTTCCCAAGCTCGCGCCAACCTGGTTCCCAAGCTCCAGCTTGGGAACCCACCGACCTTGCGTTGCGGAAATTGTGGCCCCAAGCTGGAGCTTGGGACCAAGATCGGGAAAGCTGGAGCTTGGGACCGAGAGATGGACTCCTTCGAGCCCGCCCCCCCCAAAAAGAAGCGAAAGGACGCCGATGAACAACACTGCCTTGGCCTCCGGCCGCCGGGCGAGTCAGACCAAGATCGTGGCCACGCTGGGACCAGCCTCCCAGGACGAGAAGACTCTTCTTCGGCTGATCCGCGCCGGCGTGGACGTGTTTCGGATCAACGCCGCCCACGGCGATCGTCGCGAGCACACCGCCCGGCTGGAGGCGGTCCGCGCGGCGGCCGACGCCGCGGGCCGTGCGGTGGGCGTGCTGGTCGATCTGGCGGGGCCCAAGATCCGCCTGGGCGAGTTGCCCGGGGGCCAGTTGCGGTGCGCGATGGACCAGCGGTTCCGATTCGTTCGCGGTGAGCAACCCGGCGGCCCGGAGGAATTGACCACCACCTACGCGCCGCTGGTCGACGAGTTGGCGCCCGGCGACCGCGTGATGCTGGCCGACGGCACGGTCGGCCTGGTGGTGGAGCGGGTGGACCCGGCCGGGGCCCTCTGCCGGGTGACGCAGCCGGGCCCGATCCGTAGCCGCCAGGGGGTCAACCTGCCGGGGGTCAAGCTGGGCGTGCCGGCGTTGGGCGAGGTGGACCGCGAAAACGCCGTCTGGGCCGCCCGCGGCGGCGTCGATTTCCTCGGCCTGAGCTTTGTCCGCCGGGCCGCCGACATCCGCCAACTGCAAGCGATTATTGCCGCCGAGGGTGCTCCCACGCAGGTCGTCGCCAAGATCGAAAAGCCCGAGGCGCTGGCCGAACTGGACGCGATCGTGGAGGCGGCCGACGCCGTGATGGTCGCCCGGGGCGATTTGGGCGTGGAGATCGACATTGCCCGCATGGCCGTGGTCCAAAAGGAGATTGTGGCCGTCTGCAACCGGCGTCGCAAACCGGTGATCATCGCCACGCAGATGCTCGACAGCATGACCCACTGCCGGCTTCCCACGCGGGCCGAGGCGACCGATGTGGCCAACGCGATTCTGGACGGGGCCGACGCCTGTATGCTTTCGGGCGAGACGGCCATCGGCGAGCATCCGGTCGAGGTGGTGGAGATGATGAACCGGATCGCGTTGGCCACCGAACCACTCTATCGTCGTCGGCGGCCGCCGCCGGGCCCGGACCTTGCCGGCGAGGGCGTCGACGCGGTGACCGAGGCGACGGCCCATGCGGCCGGGCGGCTGGCGGTCGAACTGGAGGCGAAGATGGTGATCGTGGCCAGCACGGCGGGAGAGACGGCCCGCACGCTCTCCAAGAACCGCAATTTCGTGCCCATCGTGGGGGTCAGCAACTCGGCGGCGACGCTGCGGCGGATGTGCCTCTACTGGGGCGTGGTGCCGGTGGCCGGCGCCCCTACCGACGACGCGCGGAAGCTGCTGGAGTTTGTCGTCGAAAAGGCCCGCGCCGACGGCCGGGTTGCCGCCGGCGACCGCGTGGTGTTGTTGACCGGCACGCACCTGGTGGCCCAGGGGCACAACGCGGTGGCCGTTCACGAAGTGGAGTGAGGAGTCCAGACCGTCGCGTGGGTGCGGAGCACCCGCCCTAGGGACGGAGCCTCTTGCGAAACGGGGATGTGTCGCTCAAAATACAGGTTTCCCCGAGAGAAGGGACCATACTGCCATGCCAAGCTGCATTTTAGCCTATTCCGGCGGGTTGGACACCTCGGTCATCCTGGGGTGGCTGCAAGACGAAGGGTACGCCGTCCATGCGGTTTACGTCGATCTGGGGCAGCCTTGCGAGGACCGCGAGGCGATTCTGAAAAAGGCCAGCGACCACGGCGCGGTTTCGGCCCGGTTGATCGACGCCCAGGAAGAGCTTTGCCGGGATTTTGCCTTCCCCGTGATGCAGTGGCAGGCGAAATACGAGGGGGTCTACCTGCTGGGAACATCGATCGCCCGACCGCTGATCTCGAAGGTCTGCCTGCAAGTGGCGCGGGAGGTTGGGGCCGTGGCCTACGTCCATGGGGCCACCGGCAAGGGGAACGACCAGTGCCGGTTCCAGCTTGCCGCCGAGGCACTGGACCCCGAGGTCCAGGTGATCGCCCCTTGGCGGATGGAGAAATTCCGCCGCCGGTTTCCCGGCCGCAGCGAGATGATCGCGTATTGTGCCGAGAAAAACATTCCCGTGAAGGCCTCGGTGGAAAAGCCGTACAGTTCGGACGAGAACTGCCTGCACATCAGCTACGAGGCGGGCAAGCTGGAAGACCTGGCGGCCAACGGCGTGGAGACGGTCGATTTCGGCATCACCGTCAGGCCGCAGCAGGCGCCCGACCGGGTTGAGCCGGTCACCATCGCTTTCGAGTCCGGCGTGCCGGTGGCGGTCAACGGGCAGAAGCTTTCGGCGTTCGAGATTGTGCGGACGCTCAACGAGATCGGTGGCCGCAACGGCATCGGCCAGATCGACATGGTCGAGAACCGTTTCGTGGGCATGAAAAGCCGCGGGGTCTACGAAGCGCCGGCAATGACCGTGCTCTACCAAGCCCATCGGCTGGTGGAGCAGTTGACCCTGGACCGGGACCTGATGCACCTGCGAGATCGGCTTGCCCCGGAGGTGGCCGAGTTGGTTTATTACGGGTTCTGGTACCACGCCAAGCTGGACGCCCTGATGGCGATGATCCGCCAGGCGCAGAAGCCGGTCACCGGGGAGGTGAGGTTGAACCTTTACAAGGGCAACGTCCAGGTGGCGGGGCGGAGCAGCCCCAACAGCCTCTACGACGAGGGGATCGCCACGATGGAAGGGGGCGGCGACTACAACCAGACCGACGCGGAAGGGTTCCTCCGGATTGAGGGTCTGCCCGGCCGGGTGCAGGGAAAGGTGCGGCCGCGGGCGTACTGAGTTTCCGTTGCGCAAAGGGGTATTCGCGGGTGGTACCGGTTCTTGAACCGGTGTGGCTCTGCCACAAGAGGTCAGGGCAGATCACTCCACCTATCGAATAGGAACACCGGCTGAGCGCCGTCACGCGCTGGCTGACCTCTTGCCGGCTGCGCCGGCCCAGGTTCAAGAACCTGGGCCACCCGCCGTTCGGCGCGGGTCTCCCGACCCCGCCGTAGTTGTCAAACCCGCAAGCCACCGGGGCAAGCCCGGTGGGGATTCTCCCGCCGGCCTGCCTCTCCCTCATTTCTTTCCCTGCCGGCGTTTCTGGCGGAAGAACCGGCTGAGAATCTCGCCACACTCGGCCGCCGACACCCCGGCGATCACTTCGGCTCGGTGGTTCAGCCGTGGGTCGCTCAATATCCGATAGAGCGAATCGACCGCCCCGGCCTTGGGGTCGGCCGCCCCGTAGACGACCGTGCGGATACGGGCCTGAACCATGGCCCCGGCACACATCGGGCAGGGCTCCAGGGTGACGTAGAGAACGCAGTCGTCCAGTCGCCACGACCGCCGCGCTTCGGCCGCCTGGGTGATGGCGATCATCTCGGCATGGGCCGTGGGGTCGTGGAGCTGTTCACGCTGGTTGTGGGCCGCGGCGATCACCCGCCCCCGGTCAACGATCACCGCGCCCACCGGAACCTCGTCCTCGGCCAGCGCCCGCTCCGCCTCGTGCAGGGCCAGACGCATGAAATGCTCGTGGCCGGGAAAGTCCTCTTCCGGCCCGTCGGGGTCCTCGGGCAGGCCCAAGGTGGCGTCGGAGGAGCCGGGTGTGTTGGAAAACATGTGCACCGTCCGGGGTGACAACCTGGCGGAATCTCGCCGTCGAATCACGGGGTCTGCGTCCTCGGGTCCTTGGGGGAGAGCGATCCGTCCTCGTCCACGGCCACCAACTCCAACTCGACCGGCCGGGCGATCACGTCGTGGTCCCCACGGCCCAGGCCCATCCCCACCACCCCGAGCGCGACCGGCCCGCTCCCCAACTCGGAGGTGTCGATACGGATGGTGGCCTTTTCGCCGTTGGCTCGCTGGAGGAGCCGGGTATTTTGCATCACGGCAATGCCGAAGCTGCCGGGCGCCTCGACCTCCAGCACCACCACCTTTCCGACCGCCGCGTGCTGGTCGGCGTGAACCGACACCTTGATCGACCGCCCGTGGTTGCCGGTCACCACGGGCAGAATCCGCCGTCCTTGCGTCCGCACGCTCCCCGCGGCGACGGCCACCACCCGCAGCTCGTGATAGCCGTCGGCCAGGCCGTTCGTATCCAGCGGCATCTGTCCGCCCGGGGGGCAGCGGCCCGCGCGGGCGCCGTCGACGTAAAGCTCGAAGTGGTGGATGGCGGTCCCGCCGGGCACGGTCGCCGAGGGTTCGAGCGTGACCGTGCCCCGCAGCGTCTTGGCGGGGTCGATGCCCTTGACCGACACTTGCGGAATTCGGGCCCAGGGCCGGCAGAGGGGGTCGCCCACGATCAGCAGTTGATAGGGACCGTACACCGACTGGTAGAAGGCCTCGGCCGCGGTGCAGCCCCGGGCGTAGTGCACGTGGAGCAGGGGATGGGGAAACTTGGCCTGCAAGGCGTAGGGTTCGGTCACCGTGCCGCTGGCCGCCGCAGCCCCGTAACGGAGGAATTCGGAAAGGGGCGTTTGCCCTGCACCGGCCGACATCACCCCGCCGGCGCTGGTGAGGTGTTCGCAGATGGCCCCGGGCAGGATGGTGCTCCCCGAGGCCGCCCAATCGAAGGTCGCCTTGCCGACCATGGCCCCCTGCACGTCCGGCTTGTGCTGGGGCAACACACCGCTGAGGATTTCCGCCTTCACCCCCAGGCGGTCAAGCCGCTGGACGGCGTCGGCGAAGGCTCCCGAGCGGGTGGTCGAGCGGACGTCGCCGTTGGTCATGTAGTAGATCGTGCCGTCGGGAACCGTGCCGTCGGCGGCCGCCGCGCGGCGCAAATAGCCGAGCACCTCGTCGACCGAGTTGCCCCGCCCCGAGGTGACGCCCAACATCATGGAAAGCAGGTAGCTGGGCCCCGAACCCGAGGTCAACTCACCACCGGCGCCGAAACGATAGCCGCTTTGAAAACCAAGACTCTCCGTCTCCTGGCCGGCGTCCCGGGGCAATCGCATGTATTGATTCGACTTGAGCGACATGTAGGCGGCCGGCGCCTTGGCGGCCACCGCCTGCCAGAGATAGGTCAGCCCGTTGATCGAGCCTTGCGGCGTGAGCACCTTGGGCCAGGGGGGCAACTCCGCCGGGCCGGTCGACTTGCCGCTCTCCCCCGGCGCGGTTCCCACGGCCCCGCGCCGGCGCGAGGGCTGCCGGCCCGGCGGCCGTTTCTCCTCCGGCGGCTGGGGCGGCCGCGATTTGCGAAAGTGGTCGATATCCGACCGCAGGTTCACCCGCCAGGGAAGGTCGGCCGAATAGACCACGTAGTCGATCCGTCGAACGGCCTCCTTCCGCCGAATCTCTTGCAGCACCGGAAAGAGGATTCTCTGGCGAAAGGCCTCCACGGAAATCGTCTCCCGCGGCAGTTTCTCGGCCCCCGGCTGCCGGGGCAAGTAGAGCACGTTCGAGGCCGGAATCCGCCGCAAGCGAAGATAATGGTTGGCGATCGAACACGAGGCCCGGCTCTGGCGATTGACCACCAGCAGCACGTTTTCCGGTCCGCCGCCGGCCAACGCCCTTGCGGAAACCGCCACCACCAGCCCAAACATCGTCACGGCAAGACCGGCGGCCGCCCGCCGGGCGAAAGGGGCTCGCATGTTGCGCTCTCCACGGAGGTGTTTTTTCCACGGGCCGACCCCTCGGGCGCTCGACGCGCAAGCGGCATCGGTCCCCGGATCATACCGCCCCGGCGGCAGTCGTGAAAAGAGGGCCGCCGCGTTCCCTCCGACGCCGTCGGCTCCCCCCCGAGGCCCCCGCCCAATTGGACATCGCCCGCGCCGGCACCCTATAATCGTCCGTATCCGGCCGCGAAAACACACGAGCCGATCTTCCCCCCAACCCACAAGGAGAAACAACCATGTTGCGAGGACTTCACTGTTGGGCATTGCCGGCACTGGTGCTGGGCCTGGCCTGCTCGGCCACCGCCGCACACCACGCCAAGGCCCCGGCCGCCACGGACCGATCGCAAGCCGACGCCGACTATGCCGTCCAAGGGGAATACGTGGGCAAGGCGGTGACCAGCAGCGGGAGAGAATTTCCCGCCGGGGCTCAAGTCGTTGCCCTGGGTCACGGCAAGTTTCAGGCGGTGCTCTACGAAGGCGGGCTGCCGGGCGCCGGTTGGTCGCGGGAAGACGGCAAGGCCGAGGTCTCCGGCCAGCGCGAGGGCGACGTGGTGAAGCTGGCCGGCGGTGAGTTCGAGGTGACCATCGCCGGCGACCTGTTGACGGTGACCCACACCGCGGGGGAAGGTGAAGCGAAGTTGCACCACACGGAAAGAAAAAGCCCCACCCTGGGCGCCAAACCGCCCCAGGGCGCCTTGGTTCTCTTTGACGGCACCAGCACGGAACACTTCACCGAGGGCAGGATCAACAAGAAGGCCGGCACGCTCTGGTCCGGCGCCACCACCAAGCCCGTTCCCCTGGACTACACGCTCCACCTCGAGTTCCTTCTTCCCTACATGCCCGAAAGCCGGGGCCAGGGCCGCGCCAATAGCGGCGTCTACCTTCACGACTGCTACGAGGTGCAGGTGCTCGACTCGTTCGGGCTGGAAGGGGCGGACAACGAGTGTGGCGGCATTTACCACGTGAGGAGGCCCGACGTGAACATGTGCCTGCCGCCGCTGGTCTGGCAGACTTACGATATTGAGTTCACCGCGCCCCGCTACGACACGGGCGGCAAGAAGACCGCGCCGGCCCGGGCCACGATTCGTCACAACGGGGTGGTGATTCACGATAACATCGAATTGAAGCACACCCCCGGACGCCAGGCCGAGGGCCCCGGGCCGCGAGCGATTCACCTGCAACAACACGGCAACAAGGTGCAGTACCGCAACGTGTGGCTGGTGGCGAAGTAGTCGCCCGGCGATGCAAACGGCGTGCCGGTGATGCGTCTCCCGGCCGTCCCGTCGGGTCGTGACAAAAAAGGCCTTCCCCGCCGTCCGCGTAGGGTAGAATGGTGATGGAGGCCGGTACGCCGGTCAGCCGGACGATTTCCCGCAAAACAGGTGGAATTCCATTGCCCAGCGACGTTCGGCGTGCCGATACCTCCTTGTAGCCCTCTTGGTGTGCCCAGAGTTGCGCCAGATGAGTCAGGTTTTTTGGGATACATCTGGATGGTCCGAGGTGACAACCTCGTTAGCCTGTTTGGTTCGATCAAGTGTCGAGCCTCCCGCTCGTTATTCCGACGGAGGTGCCAACCCTTTGGCGTGAGCCGGGGCCGCTTTTCGGCTGGTGCAGCAGCACGCCGGGCCCTCGCTCTTCTCGCAGCGACGCATCCGGTCGCAATCCCGCGGGGGGTTTGATTTCACAAGGCCGCCGCGTCTTGAGCCCAAGACGCCGGCGGCTTTTTTTGCGCGCCCGCCCGGCCCCTCCCGCCCGGTGCGTCAATTGCATTTCCGCCCATTTCCCCGATAATGGCGAGATTATTCTCCCCCTCCCCCAGCCGCCAGGTAGGTCGCCGATGATGATCGACAAGCTCAACGGTCAAGGCGTGACGTTTGACGACGTGTTGCTCGAGCCTCGCCGCAGCGAGGTGGTCCCCTCGCAGGTCGACGTGAGCTCCAAGCTGACCGGCCGGATTCGCCTCAATATCCCCCTCTTGAGTTCTCCCATGGACACGGTGACCGAGAGTGCCATGGCCATTGCCCTGGCCCGAGAGGGGGGCATCGGCTTCATTCACAAGAACATGTCCACCGAATCGCAAGCCGAGGAAGTGGCCCAGGTGAAACGCTCGGCCAACGGGATTATCTCCACCCCTGCTACCCTCCCCCCCCATGCGACCGTAACCCGGGCCCGCGAGCTGATGGATCAGTACCACGTGTCCGGCGTGCCCATTGTCGAGGAGGACGGCCTCCTGCGGGGGATTCTCACCCGCCGCGACCTGCGGTTTCTCGAAAATTGGGACCTCTCCGTGTCCGAGGTGATGACCCGCGAAAACCTGGTGACCGCGACGGGGACCGTAACGCTTGCGGAAGCTGAGAAGGTTTTAATGAAAAAAAAGGTGGAGAAGCTTTTACTGGTTGACGAAGATTTCAGACTGACGGGGCTGATCACCATCAAAGATATCGACATGATGCGACGCTTCCCGCTGGCCTGCAAAGATAGGCAAGGGAGGCTAAGAGTGGGAGCCGCGGTCGGCGTCCACGACTACGATCGCGTCGACCGGCTGATTCGCCAGGGGGTCGATGTGCTGGTGGTTGACAGTGCCCACGGTCACTCGACCAACGTGCTGGAGACCGTAAGAAAAATAAAACAGCAGTGGGATATCGACCTGGTGGCCGGCAACGTGGCCACGGCCGAGGGATGCCGCGACCTGATCGAGGCCGGCGTCGACGCGGTCAAGGTGGGGATCGGCCCGGGCTCGATCTGCACGACGCGAGTGGTTTCCGGTGTGGGAGTTCCCCAGGTCACGGCCATTCACCGCGCGGCCCGGGCTGCCGCCGAGACGGAGACGCCGGTGATCGCCGACGGAGGGATTCGCTATTCGGGCGACATCACCAAGGCGGTCGCGGCCGGGGCCCACGCGGTGATGATTGGAGGACTATTTGCCGGCCTGGACGAAAGCCCCGGCCGACAGATTCTCTTTCAGGGACGAGTTTACAAGGTGTATCGGGGAATGGGATCGCTGGGGGCGATGGTCAAGGGTTCGAGCGAACGGTATCGCCAGGGAGTCGCCTCGGAGTCGGACAAGCTGGTTCCCGAAGGAGTGGAAGGAAGAGTTGCGTTCAAAGGCCCCTTGGGCCCGTTTGTGTACCAGCTCGTTGGGGGGCTTCGAGCCGGTATGGGCTATTGTGGAACGCGGACCGTGGATGCGCTGCGAACGGACGCGCGGTTTATCCAGGTGTCCCCAGCCAGTGTGCGGGAGAGTCACCCTCATGACATCGCCATCACCCAGGAAGCCCCCAATTATTCCGCGCCTTACGCCGACGACGACTGATCGCCTGGCGGTTGCGACCGGACACGCGCGGCTCGGTTCCGCCCGCTTGGCGGTCTGGCTGTGCGCCGCCGCCCTGCCATGCCTGGCGGCAGCGCCCGCGATGGCCGATTCGCCTGGGGTCCGGTCGGCCGATTACGTCACCGCCGGCGACGACGCCCCCGTGGTTCAGGTGGGCTACTCGGTGGGCAAGTCGGGACACCGCCTCAAGTGGCTTCCCGGCGATCCGACCCCCGGCAAGGCCGCCATCCGCCACACCCGAACCACGGCCGGTCCCGCTCTTCGCGCGGCCGAGCGGGTCGCCGTCGATCCGTTTGACGATCCTTTCGGCGATACGATTCGGCTATCGCAGGCCACCGAGTCGCAGCCCGGCTCGCTCAGCGACCAACTATTGCAGGTGCCCCCGCCGGCCGCCCCGAAGATGACGCCGCCGCCGGCCGCCCCCCAGATACCACCCCCGCCGGCTGCCCCCCGGACGCTGCCCGAGCAGACCACCCCACCACCGCCGCCCCGGGCACCCGCCGCGAAACCACGGGAGCCGGCCCTGCAAGGCGAGTCCTCGCAAAAGTCCGAGCAGGTCGCTCCGAAAAGCAGCGAGTTGGAAGCATTGATCGCCGCCGGCCCCGAGTTTGGGAAAGAGGAGTGCAAGACTCCGTCCGAGGTGCTCCGCCCGATCGGCGAGTTGACCGACGATGCCTCGGTTCGCGCGGACAAGGGGCTGCGCAAGTCGGATCGGATGCTTCCGCGGATGTGCGAGCTGGGTGGCGAGTTCCAGCCCCGCCTCTGGGCGCCGTCGACCTTCATGTGGAAGGCCTCCGGCCTCTGCCACAAGCCGGCCTACTTCGACGATCCCCAGTTGGAGCGCTACGGCCACAGTTGGGGACCCTACGTGCAGCCGCTGGTCTCCGGCGCGCACTTCTTCCTCACCGTGCCCATACTGCCCTACAAAATGGGCCTCTATCCGCCCGACGAGTGTGTTTACACCCTGGGCTATTATCGCCCCGGCAGTTGTACGCCCTACCTGCTGGACCCCCTGCCGCTGAGCGTGCGTGCCGCGTTGGTCGAGGCGGGCGCCTGGACGGGAATGGCCCTGCTGATCCCCTAGTTTTTTCGGTATGCTCAAAGTTGCCCCGGAGGAGTCGAGTCGCTCGGGATCCATCCGGTCGGTTCGAGGTGAAAACCTCGCCGGATGTTTCCGCCACAACGTTCCCCCGTGCAATCGTCTTGTCCGCAAATCATTTTGCAACCGGGGGGCTTGCAAGCGGGTGGTTCGCGATCCGGGGGGGATCGCCGGCCGCCGACAACAAGGAGGACGAAACGCCGCCCCAGCGCGGTGTTTCGTCCTCGTGTTGTTTTCTTGCCGCCGGGTTCCTCCGGCCGGAGAATCCATCCCCCGCGGAACGACAGGTCGGATCGAGCGGAAGGGGTCCGCCGTTTCGGGCGGAAGGGAATATCAGCGAGGTCGCCTCGCGGCCGGCGGGGGGGACGCGCCAACACTCGGGCCAACGATTCGTTATTCGCGGATTCCCTTCACGGCGTGGATTTCATGGCGGATAGGGGCGGATAGATATATGCACCATCAATGCTCGTTCCGCCAAGGGACGAACCGGTGTAGCGTGTGGGTACTTTCCTTGCGGGATACCGATCCCGAATCTCGATCGCCTCGCGAGCGATGGGATCAGCCGAATTGACGAGTTTGACCTGAAAGGGATCAAGCCACTGACTTCTCTTGCCGCTCAGTCTCCGCAAGACCTCGCCATAGGCAACGTCGAAATTGCTGTCATCAATCTCGTCCGAGGCGATGTACAGGAATAAGTTGTCCGATTCGGCGGGATTGATCCAACAAGCCACGGCGACGGAAAGGTAGTCGTTGAAGTCGCGGACAAAGTCGGCGCCCGCGTCAATTCGTGCGGTTACCAGAAGTTCTTGATCCATTGGAGTAACCCGCCAGGTTGTACGCGCCGGGCCATCGCGAGGCCGCGGATCATTTCCACGTCGCCCAGCAAGCTTGGCTCACGCGAACGAACCCTGGGCATACGAATAGCCTAGAACGGGCCGCCCAGGTCGCACCCTCCGCCGCAGCACCCCGACGCCGGGCAGGAGCCGTCCGACCTGGCCGCGCAGGGCAACTCCGATCCACCCCCGCTGTGGGCGGCCGGAACGCTCCACTGCTTGGCCAGCCGAACTTGCCCGCAGGAAGGGCAGGAGGGCTGCTCTTGCCCCCGAACCAAGGCCTCAAAAGCATGTCCACAATCGCGGCAAACGTACTCGTAAATCGGCATCAGGCAAACTCCGCCCGGAGTGGGTGGGTGACGAATCTCGAAAATCTTCCTATCTTGTTTTTCTTGCGGAAACTATCTTGGCACCGTTCGAGAAACCTCCCGTTGAATTAAGCGTTCGGCGCGGGTCTCCCGACCCCGCCGGTGGCCTGACCGAAGGTCTCCCTTGATTTGCGTAAGCGGTTGATGTCGAAGAGCATCGGTCCTTTCTCGGCGGGGTCGGGAGACCCGCGCCGAACGCTGGGCCGGCTGTGCCGGCCGAAACGTGGCTGGCGCCGCGAACCCCGCAACCGGCCGGCACAGCCGGCCCTACAGCTTCCTATCTTGCTCCTCTTGCAGAAACCATCCTAAATCAATCCGCCGGGGCAGGGAAGTTGCGATTCAGCCCGCCCGGCCAGCCGTACCCGGCAAGGAGACGCCCCCGGTGAACCCCACCCTCTGGACTCGCGACCAGTGCCGCCGGCTCGACCGCGCGGCGATCCAGCACTACGGCATTTCCGGCATGGTGCTGATGGAGAACGCCGGCCGCGGCGTGGCCGACCGGCTCCAGCGGCTGGGGATCGACGGGCCGGTGCTGATCTGCTGCGGCAAGGGCAACAACGCGGGCGACGGCTTCGTGATCGCTCGCCACCTCGACCTGCGAGAGGTGGCGGTTCGGGTGCTGCTGTGGGCCGATCCCGCGCAATTGGCCGGCGACGCCGCCGCCAACTATCGAATCCTCGAACGGGCCGGGATTCCCCTGGAATGCTTCCCCCGCGGCCACCAGCCGGCCAGGTTGCAGTCGCACCTCGACACGGCCGCCTGGGTCGTCGACGCCTTGCTGGGCACCGGGGCCCAAGGCGACCCTCGTCCCCCCCTGGACGCGGTGATCGACCAGTTGAACGCCTCGGGCACGGCGATTCTTGCCGTGGATGTGCCCAGCGGGCTCGATTGCGACACGGGCCACCCCTCGGCCCACACCATCCGCGCCGCCCACACCTGCACGTTCGTGGCCCGAAAAGCCGGCTTCCGCGCCCCCGGAGCCGATCGCTACCTGGGCATGGTCCACGTGCTCGACATCGGGGCCCCACGGTGCCTGGTCGAGCAGATCGGAGCCGAGGCCTGATGGGCCCGTCGGGAGCCCACTCCATCGCCTATTGCTTCCGTTGCTTCTCTTGCAGCAACTGCTCGATGCGTTTGAGCCGTTCTTCCAATGCGGCGATTCGCGTTTCCAGCCGCTCGATCCGCTGGCGGTCGGACGCCGCCGGGGCGGCCAACCGCGGTGGAACCAATCGGGGCGGTGGGACCTCTTCGACCTCCACGTCGACCCCGGCGGCGTTTTCGGCCGTTTTGCCGGGTTCCCCCGATCGGCCGGGCAGGAGGCGGTCCCAAATTTTCGCCGGGCGACGCCCCGCGGCCGGCCGCTTGCCCAGGCCCACCTCGATCTGCCGTCGCTGGTCGCCACGCAGTATCTCCAGAGTGACTTTCCCGCCCGCCGGGGTCTTTTCCAAAACAGTGGCCATCTCCGCCATCTTTCGGATGCCGTGTCCCTCGACGCCGACGATCAGGTCACCGGCCTTCAGGCCGGCCCGATCGGCGGGTCCCCCCGCAAACACCTCCAACACCCGCACACCCGGTCCCAGCGGCAGAACGTCTTCGACCACCAGCCCCAGGTAACCGGGCCCGCCCGCGGGCTGGTCGCCCCGGGCGGCTTCCGCCTCGACCGGCCCCGGCGCGGCCGCCTGGGCGGGACGTTCCCGTTGGGCCCGGATTCTCGCCTCGAGCTTCTCCAGGGCAGACTGCGCGGAAGCCACTCCCGGCAACAGGCCCAGCAAAACCGCGGCCATCACCACCATGCGTTTCATTGCACTCGCCCCCCAAGATGACAACTTAGGGCTCCTCCCCGCCGGCCCTACCTGGCTACCTGGCTCCCCACCACCCTGGCCCCGCGGGTGGGCATCCGCCGAGACCCGAGACGATTCCCGCTTGCCCTGGCCTTCGCGCCCGGTGGATTTCGATATTCAGTATACTCGATGGACCGGTTTCGTCATGCAACCATCCCCGGGGCCTGGATGCCAACCATGAGTTCGCCCGCACCGCCGGAAATTCGCCCCGTCGCCGGTGAGAATTTGGTCGAGGCCCTTCAGCAGGCCTTTTCGGGCCTTTCCGACGAGGATCGCACCGCGCGGCTGGAGTCGGTGCTGGAGAACCTCCGCCGGTCGGGAGGGTCGGCCGAGGGGGTTTTCGAGGCCCGCCGCGGAGGCCGCATGGTGGGGGCGATCGTCTCCCAGGTGCATCCAGGCAGGGCGGCCATGGTCTGGCCGCCCCGTCTGGTGCCCGGAGAACCGGCGGAGACCTCTCTCCGGCTGCTGGATGAGGCCCTCGGCTTGCTGGCAACCCGCCGGGTGCTGCTGGTCCACGCGGTGCTGGAATCGCCGGTCGACGCGGCCGACGTGGAGTTGCTCCGGGCGGCGGGGTTCGAGTTTCTGGCCGAGCTCCACTACCTGGTGGCCGAGGAGTCGGAATTTCCCCGCCAGGCGCCCGCCGGTGATCTGAAACTCGACCCGGTCGATTCGGACCAACTCGACCGCCTCTGCCGAGTGGTCGAGGCCACCTATCGCCAATCGCTCGACTGCCCGGCCTTGAATGGCGTTCGCCCGACTGGCGAGGTTCTGGCCGGCTACCGCATGACGGGATGCTTCCGCCCGGAGTTGTGGTCGATCGCTCGGCGGGGGGGCATCGACGTGGGCTGCCTGATCCTGGCCGACCACCCCAAGCACGGCAATTGCGAACTGGTCTACATGGGCGTGGCGCCGGAGTGCCGGGGCCAGGGGCTGGGATTGACCCTGGCGAAGTGGGCCCAGTGGACCGCGCGACGACTGGACCGCCGCCGGCTCGTGCTGGCGGTCGACTCGGCCAACCGGCCGGCCCACGATCTCTACGCGGCGGCCGGATTTCGCGGCTGGGACCGGCGGCAGGTGTTCATCAAGGTGCTCTCTTCCGATTGACGGCGGGGTCGGGAGACCTGCGCCGAACGGCGATTGACGGCGGGGTCGGGAGACCCGCGCCGAACGGCGTCAATCAGCGGCGGGGTCGGGAGACCTGCGCCGAACGGCGATTGACGGCGGGGTCGGGATTCGGCCGGCACAGCCGGCCCTACGGGCGGGGTGGGGCCATCGGTGGCCGAGGCTCTGAACAGGTTTTCCCCGGTGGAAATCCGCGCGGGCAAGAAAACTCTTCCGGGCCGAGGCGAGAAAATCCCGCGGTTTTGCGGAGGATTCCGGCGGGTGTGGTGGGGCGGAGAAAAAAACCGGGCCCACCACCCGCCGCGACAGTTTGACAGCAGTGCTAGCATGGCTAAAATCAGACCCATCGGTTGAACTCAACGAGGAGCGTGACGGCAGGCTGCCGTCGAGCAAAACGCGGCTCTTTCTCCCAGAAGGCCCCGAGCTAGTCGGGGGCCGGTTGATTTCGAGGAGTGATCCTTCTGCGGGGAGGGTGCGCGCCGGAGGCGCTGGGGAAGTGGCCACGGACGATATGGAAATCGTGTCCGCCTTGCGTTTGTCCTTGGCGGGCAGGGTCGGAAAAGAGCGGTTCGAGTTGTGGTTTGGCGGCCGCACACGGCTTGATGTGGCCGGCCACACCCTCACCGTCTTCGTCCCCAACGAGTTTTTCAAGAACTGGCTCTGCTCCAACTTCCGCGGCCAACTCGAAAGCGCCTGCCGCGAAACGATCGGCCCGGCCGCCAAACTGCACTTCCGCGTCGATCCCGGCATGGGCAAACCCGCCCCGCCAAGCAATGGCAAGCCGGCCGCGGGCCAGCGTCCTCCGGCGAGCTCCTCTAGCCGGCCGCCGGCTGCCGCCACCGCCAACAAGGTCTCCGGCCGCCGGCTGGCCGATTTCGATTCCTTTGTCGAGGGACCCTCCAATCGACTCGCCCGGGCTGCCGCGGAGATGGTGGCCGGGCAGCCCGGCGAGTTGTCTCCGTTGCTGATCCATGGCCCCACCAGCGTCGGCAAGACACATCTCCTGGAGGCCATCTGCACCGCCGCCCGGCGGCGACGGCGCGGCATCGGGGCGGTCTATCTCTCCTCCGAGCGGTTCACCACGGATTTCCTCCAGGCCCTTCGGGGCGGCGGGCTGCCCAGTTTCCGCCGCAAGTATCGCCAGGTCGATCTGCTGGTGATCGACGATCTGCAATTCTTCTGCGGCAAGCGGGCCACCCAGGTGGAATTGCTCTACACGGTCGACGCCTTGCTCCGCGAGGGACGCCAACTTGTCTTCAGCGCCGACCGGGCCCCGGCCGAAATGAGTCCGTTGGGACCCGAACTGATTACCCGGCTGGAAAGCGGCATGGTCTGCCGCGTCGATCCGCCCGGGATGGCCACGCGGCGAAAAATCCTGGCCCAAATGGCCGCCCGGATGGGCGTCGCGCTGTCGCCCGAGGTGGCCCAGTTCGTCGCCTCCCGGCTGACAAACCATGCCCGAGAACTTTCCGGCGCGCTCTGCCGCTTGCAGGCCACCAGCCGCGCGGTGGGCAAGCCGATCTCGCTGGCCCTGGCCCAGGAAGCCCTGGCCGACATCATCCGCCAGAGCAACCGCCCGGTCCGATTGGCCGACATCGACCGGGCCGTCTGCGACACCTTCGGGCTGGAACCCAAAACGCTCAAATCGGATCGCCGGGGCAAGCGGGTCAGTCAGCCGCGGATGCTGGCGATGTGGCTGGCGAGGAAATACACCCGGGCGGCGCTCTCCGAGATCGGCCACTACTTCGGCCGCCGCAGCCACAGCACGGTGATCTCCGCCCAGAAGCGGGTCGAGTGCTGGCTGAGCGAAGGGACGACGCTCGATCTGGCCGACCAAACCTGCGACGTCGACGACGCCATCCGCCGGGTGGAGCGTTGTCTGAGGGCGGGCTAGAATGGACACGAGTCGGTCGTCCGAAGCGGAATGCCCCGCCGGCGGACACCCTCGATCTGGCAGCGTTCGGCGCGGTCGGGAGACCCGCGCCGAACACTGCGGACACCCTCGATCTGGTTCCCAAGCTCCAGCTTGGGAACCCCCGCCGGCGGACGCCCGGGCTCCTTGTTCGGCGATGCGGATTTCGCCCCGGCTGCGGTCCCAAGCTGGAGTTTGGGACCGAGACAATTTGGGAACCCCCGCCCGCCGGAGCTTTCCTGATCCTTTCCCATCCACCCGCAACGTGGAGTTGACGATGCCGGAGCAACCACCCGATTGGGACCAGCGCTACGCCCAGCAAAACACCCCTTGGGACACCCAACAGCCGTCCAGCGAGTTGCGGCGGGTTCTTCGCGAGCAGGAGATTCCCCGCGGCCGCGCGCTGGAATTGGGCTGTGGCACCGGCACCAACGCCGTCTTCCTGGCCCGGCAGGGATTCGACGTGACCGCCCTGGATATTTCGCCCCTGGCCATCGAGCGGGCCCAGCGGAAGGCGAACGAGGCGGGCGTGGAGGTGACGCTGCTGACGGCCGACCTGCTCGATCTGCCCGACCTGGGACCGCCGTTTCCGCTGGTCTTCGACCGGGGCGTCTACCACGCCGTGCGGCGGAAAGACCTGGCCGGCTTTCTCGACACCTTGTCGCGGGTGAGTGCCCCGGGGGGCATTTACCTGACGCTGGCGGGCAACGCCAATGAGATTCGCCCCGGTGAGGGCGGGCCGCCGCGGGTTTCCGCCGAGGACCTCTGCCGCGAACTGGCCCCGCTGATGAACCTGGTGGAGCTGCGGGAAATCCGTTTCGACGAGGCCGTGATCGACGGCCGGCGGGAACGCCCGCTGGCTTGGTCGGCCCTCTTTCGCCGCAAGCAGCCGGCCGCGTGAGCGTGTTCGGCGCGGGTCGCGTGTTCGGCGCGGGTCGCGTGTTCGGCGCGGGTCTCCCGACCCCGCCGACGGCCCGACCGAAGGTCTCTCTTGATTTGCGTAAGCGGTTGATGTGGGAGACCATCGGCCGAATTCAGAACCACTGGCAGAGCCGGGGGGTATGAGGAAGGCCCCTGAAAGGGGCCGTTAAGCCAGACGGCTTGCCCTTGCGAATTCCATATCTATTGGGAAACCACGGATGACACGGATGACACGGATAGGACAGGATCACATGGCAAATCACTTTGATGATCGAGTTGATCCGAGTTATCCGTGCCATCCGTGGTGAAAAACATGGAAGATTCTCGCGGGAAACCGCAAAACCAGTGCAATTCTCACCGGCAAAGCCGGTGGATTACGGCGAATTCAGTTCGGGGTCGGGCCACCGCTGGGCACCCTCACCGCGGAAGCTTCGCGTCCAGCGCCTGGGCCATGGTCCGGGTAATCAGCGTTTGGGTCATCGGCGGCACCCAGCAGTAGTTGTCGTGGTAGCCGTCCTTCCAGCACTGGTCGGTGGGAATATATCCGGCCGCGCCGTCGCCGAACCCGGCCACCATCACGAACGAGTCGGGCCGCAGCCGCTGGGCGATGAGTTGGTATCCCACGAAGCTCTCGGCCGGCAGGATCATGAATTGGGCCGCCCCGCCTCCCAGGTCCAGACAAGGCACGTCGACCGGCCGGCCGGAATCGACCCGCCGCCGCCAACTCAACCCCAGCGCCGCGCGAATCCGCTCCCATCGCCCGGCCTGGGGGTCGGCCAGGGTCTTTTGCATCGCTTCGATCGTGAAACTGCCGCCCTGCCTGGCCGGCAGGGGCATTTTGGCCAGGCGGAATTCGACCTTCTCCAGCGGCCGCCGCCGGGTCGCCTCCCACGCCGCTCGCATCCCCCGATAGAGCCGATCGGCAAGCACCGGCCGGTTGGCCGGCTCGCCCGTGTTGTACTTGCCCGCCGTGGTATCGCCCGCACAACCGGTAAAGTAGATCTGAAACACGCCGGGGTCGTCCCGCTGCCGCCTGGCCCGGGCGATGCCCGGAAAATCGGCCGAAACCCCGCCCCGGCCATAGTAGCTCATGGGGTGGACGGCGTAGCAGCTCCAGGCCACCACCGGCTTGTTGCCGTCCCAGAGACTGATGGTTTTCAACCAGGGATCGATCTCGCCCTCGGGCGCGTCGTAGAGGTTTCCGCTGGCGCTGCCCCGCCGCCAACTGATCTCGCCTTGCGGGCTCACCACGCGGCGGTTGGAGGCCACCCGCTCGACCTTCGCTTGCCCAAAGCCGAAATGCGTGACCCGGCGGGTCGTGGCCAACGACGATTTGAGCGCCTTGGCCGTCCGCTGCACGGCCCGCTCGTGAAAGGCCGGGTCGCAGTTGTAGCCGGCGAGCCCGTAGCGATCGAGCAGTTTCTGCGCGGTGAGGTCGCAGATGGGGGCGTCGTGCTGGTGGACGGTGGCCAGCATCACCCGCTGGGGGGTTGTTCCGGCCGCCTCGGCCAGCACCTCGCGCCAGCGGTCGTAGGAATTGTTGTTGCACTGGCACCAATCCAGGGCGATCACCACCAGCGGCGAGCGGGTCCCCAAGAGCACGAATCCCTTGGCCCAAAGGGGATCGACGATCCGCTGGGCATCGGCGATCCCACCGCCCATGCAGGCGTGTCCGATGGGGATGGTGATGTCGGCCTGGAAGGTCGCCACCCGGTATTCGCCCCCCTCGCTCCCCGCACTCTCACCCCGCGCAAGCCCGCAAAACACGATCCCCAAGCAAACCGCCCGGGCGATGGCGGTTCCGAACCCGGCGGCGCGTTGTCGGTTGAGCATATCTCTCGCCTCCCGGTGCTGACATTCACAAGGCATTTCCGGCGGGTGGCCGGCGAGGGCCTTCCGCCTGCATTCTACCCGGACCGCGCCGCGTACAAACAGGCAAAAACGGACCACGCGAGACCTCTTCATTCCCCGGCGGCGGAAGACGCGGACCGTGTTCTTGCCGGGGTCGACTCGCGCGTCACCAGGGTGAGCAACAAGGGCAGCACGACCAGGTTGCCCGCCAGGCCGCCCAGCATCGTCAGGCTGACCAGCGCCCCGAAGTAGATGGTGGGCACGAACTGGCTGGTACACAGCACGCTAAATCCCACGATCAACGCCAGGGTGGAGAAGACCACGGCCCGGCCCACGGTCTGTTGCACCGCGTCCAGGGCCTCGCCCAGGGGGATGCCCTCATCTCGTGCGCGGCGAAAGGCGGTGATGTAGTGGATCGAGGAATCGATCGACAGTCCGATCGAGACGGCGGCGATCATCGCCGCCCCCATGTTGATCTTCAGCCCCAGCCATCCCATCAAGCCGGTCACCACGAGGATCGGCAAGGCGTTGGGCACCAGGGCCACGGCCGCCAGCACGGGGCTCCTGAGGGCCACCACCATCATCAGCCCGATGGCCGCCGCCGCCACGCCAAAGGTGAACCACTGGTCGCGGATGATGCTCTCGATGAGGTTGGCCAGGAGGACGAAGAAACCGGTCACTTCCGCCCCTGGGGAGTCGCCCTGGGGAGGAAACTCCTGGCGGCTGATCCGCTCGACCTGGGCGATCATCGCCCGCTTTCGGGCCGACGGCTGCCGCTCTCGCGCCCGCAGCATGATCCGCACGAAATGCCGGTCCGGCTGCCGCGGGTCTTCTCCCACCAGGGCTCGCTTGAGGACAGGCATCTTGTTGGCAAAATGCCGCCAGGCCACCCGCACCATGAGGTTGCGACGCAGTCCCCGCGACATCCGATCCGGATCCTTGGGCGCGGCCGCGAGCACCCCGTCGGCCATGCTGAGCACTTTCGTCAGCCGCGTAGCCGGCGACCCTTGGGTGTCTTCCACCACCACCTCGCGGCGGAGGCGGTCTTCCAGTTGGCGAACCCGGTGGAGGTATTCCCAGTTGCGGTTTTCGGGGGAGGGAAGAATCACGTCCCACACACCCGCTCCGCCCAGATGCGTCTCCACGAAATCGTAGGAGCGCACAATCGGGCTGGTGGCGCGAAAGTTCTTCGTGAAGTCGCTCTCCACCTGGAGGCGAAATAGCCCCGAAGCGGCCGCCGCGACAACCAGCAGCGTCGCCAGGGCCAGCGTCTTGGGACGCCGCCGGAGCAGGTCGATGATCCGGCTCAAGGGGCCTTCCAGCAGCTTTTCGCCCCATGCCCTCTGGGGAGCCCGATCGAACCTGCCCAGCAGGGCCAACCCCGGCAACACCAGGGCCACGCTCGCCAGCACCAACAGCGCCCCGATGGCCATCATCAGGCCGAAGTCCTGGACGGGCCCCACCTTGGCCACCATCAGCGAAGCGAACCCGGCCGCCGTGGTCGCACATGACCAGAAGATCGGCGCGGCCAGCAATCGCCCCGCTTGGGAGAGGGCATCGCGGGGCGACAACCCGCTCAGCCGGGCTTCGCGAAAACGTACGATCACGTGAACCACCGTGGCAATCCCCACCACCGTGACCACGGCCGTGAGCATCGAGCTGACCATGCTCAGTTGCAGCCCGGACCAAACCAGGGTGGCCCGCGTCGACACGATCGCCAGTTGCACCACGGCCACCGACACGATCACCCAGCGGAGACTGCGAAAACAGAGGATGATCACGGCGGCCAGCAGCACGGTGGACGTGAATCCCAACCGCACGCCGTCCTCTTCCACGTAGCGAAAGCCGTCCACCAACATCACCGGTTCACCCGCCAGCATCCCGGGAGCAAGGGGCGGGGGAAGCGTCTCCACGATCCGCCGCATCCGCGCGATCACTTCTTGGCGGGGGATCTTGGTCCGCGACTGCGGCGCCAGCAAGCAGACGACCGCGGCAATCTTTCCGTCGGCGCTGTGGGTGTAGCCTTCAAACAGCTTGCGGGCACGGCCGGCGGCGGAGTTGTCCGCCTCGACGATCGCCGTTCCCAGCGGCTGATCGATGCTGAGCACATCGTCCACGCCCTCTACCGCCTTGAGCTTCCGGCTCACCTCGGCCACGCGCCGGATGCCCCGCCCGTCGGGGTGGAACAATTCCTCGTCCTGGTAGACGGCCAGCACGATCTCGTTGCCCCCGAAAATCCGCTTCAGCCGCTGGTAGGGTCCCATCAGCGAGTCTTGGGGAGCAAACATGGATTCGATCGAGCGGTCAAACTCCAGCCGCCGACCGGGAAAATACGACACCGTCGCCAACACCACCGCCAACAGCAGCAGGGGAAGCCGCCAGGCAATCCATAGATCAATGATGCGTTGGGGCAACGAGCGCACGAGGCAACGATCGCAACAGGAAAAGGGCAGCGGTCAACCGGCTCACACCCTACCACATCCGCCCACCGGCAGTCCAGCAAGATCACGGAGTCAGGCCCGGTTTTCGGTTTTCGGACGCGGTCTGGAGACCCGCGCCGAACGCGACCCCCGTGGGTAGCACCGGTTCTTGAACCGGTGTGGCTCTGCCACAAGAGGTCAGCGCACATCACTCGACCCATCGAATGAGCACACCAGAACCTGGGCTACCCGCTGGGATGGTAAACAGCGTTCGGTACGGGTCCGTCGACCCCGCCGTCAAACAAACTTGGTAACGCCCGGAACCGCGATGGGGTAGTTGCCGTTCTTGTCGGGCAGCACCGGCGGATCGGCGTCCCAGCGGTAGGCGGCCGGCGCCAGACTCTCTTGCGACTGGAGCGCCTGCTCCCAGGTGATCGTCCGGCCGGTGTAGGTCACCATCCGCCCCAGGATCGCCCACATCGTGCTGCGGGCCATGTAGAGGCCGTTGTTGATGGGGGTGCCGCCGCGGATCGAGGCGAACAGGGCCTGGTGTTCGAGGTCGTACATGTTGCCCTTGGGGCCTTCGTAGTGCCAGGGTGTTTCCCCCTCGATGCGGTGCTTGAGCACGTCGCAGCGGCCCTTCGTGCCGAGAATGTGGTCGGAAACGTCGTTCGAGCAGCCCGCCTGGCGGCGGCAATGGGAATAGACGCGAACGCCGTCGGCAAACTCGTAGACCACGGCGTGGTGGTCGAAAATCTGCCCGATGGCGTCCTCCGAGCGGACCTGCCGCCCGCCCGATCCCCAGGCGCGAACCGGCGGCTGGTCGCCCAGCGCCCAGGCCGCCTTGTCCAGGCTGTGCACGTGCTGCTCCACGTTGTGGTCGCCGGAGAGCCAGGTGAAGGGATACCAGTTGCGCATCTGGTACTCCATCTCCGTCCAGGGCGACTGCCGCGGCTTGTTGCGGAACCAGGGGGGACCGCAGTTGTAGGTCTCCTGGATGGCCACGATCCGCCCCACCCCGCCGTCCTCGACACGCTTGAGCGTCTCTCGCACACCCGGGTGGTAGCGGTAACACAATCCGGAGACGATGCTCAGCCGTTTCTGTTTGGCCTTGTCGCAGGCGGCTTGCACGACGCGGACTCCCGGGGCGTCGACCGCCACCGGCTTCTCGCAAAACACGTGCACGCCCGCCTCCACGCAGGCTTCCAAGTGGGCTGGGCGGAAGTGGGGCGGCGTGGCCAAGAGCACCACGTCGACGCCGCTTTGGAGCAACCGGCGATAGGCGTCAAAACCCACGAAGCGGTGGTCCGGGTCGACCGCGACCTGGTCGCCCTTGAGCTTGGCGAGACGTTCCAGGCTGCCTTCCAGGCGGTCGGCGAAAGCGTCGGCCATGGCCACGAGCTTGGTGTTCTTGTCGGCGCCCAGCGCGTTGGCCGCCGCACCGCTACCCCGCCCTCCGCAGCCGACCAGGCCGATCCGCAGGGTATCGCCGCCGGCGGCGTGGGCACTTCGGCCGATCGCCAGACCGCCCAGGGCCGCGGAGCCCACCGCCACGCCGGAGGTCTTGAGGAAACCACGCCGTGACGGCCGCAAGGGGCCCCGGGATTCTTCCGAGATGATCATTTCAGTTCTCCCATGCTGTGTTTTTTCCCCTGGCGTTGTGCCGGGAGAAAAGTTGTCGTAGGGCCGGCCGGTTGCCGCGCTTCGCAATGCCAGCCACGTTTCGGCTCCGCACAGCCGGCCCTACTTGTTGCCAAGGCAAACCACCTGGCCGTCCACCAGCGTCAGCAGCACGCGGCCCGTGCGGTCCACGGCCATTCCCCACGGCACCGGCGGCGCGGGCAGTGCCAGGCTCCAAAGCTGCTTGCCGCCGGCCAGTTCCAGGGCCGCCACCCGCGAGGTGTCGGCAATCACCACCGCTCCGCCGGACACCGCCACGGCGACACTGCCCGGACAGTCGTGCTGCCAGAGGGGTTTTTGCGGAACCTTGAATCGTCCCCATGCCTGGGTAATGTGCCGGGGGATTTTCTTGTCCGTCACGCATCGGCTCAAGGCGTCCTCGTCGAGCGGCTGGTAGCAGAGCAACTTGTTGTTGTTCAGCCAGACCACGTCGTGCTGGCCGGTCGACGCATGGAACGCCTTCTCGGTCACCGTATGGTCATACACGTGCAGTTCCGGATCGGCGTAGAAGGGGAGCCCGCAGGCGATCACGCGGCGGCCCATCAGAAACAATTCCCAGCCGCGCGGGCTGGTCGACTGGCAGGCGGCCAAGGGCGCCGGATCGTTGAGGCACTTGCCGTCGTGGATATCGTACACGGCGGGCGACACGGCGTTGCCGCCGGCCAGGTAGAGCTTGTCGCCGTGAAGCAGCAAATGGCCTTGCACGCTCACTCCGGTTTGGGCCTGGGGGTCGAGGTGCCCGGAGGTGTCGTTGCACCAGCGGACCTTTCCGGTGGCCGGGTCGAGTGCGTAGACGTAGGTGCCGTCGTAGTTGACCAGGCCGGCGGCGACATAAGCGGTATCGTCCTCGACCAGCACACCGCTGGCGGCGGGCCAGGTGGAGAGCAGCTTGCCGAAGACCGGAATCTTGCGATCGGCCGGGGCGGCGTGGAATCGCCAAAGCAGCCTGCCCGTGGCGGCCTCCAGGGCGTAGACCCAGCCGTCGCCGGAGCCGACCAGCACGCGGCCCTTCCAGACGGTGGGGGAAATGCGGATTTCGCCGCCGGTGTACGCCTGCCAGCGCTGGTGTCCGCTCTGGGCGTCCAACGCCCGAACGACGCCGTCGGAACCGGCCAAGAGCGTCAGCCCGGCGGCCGTCACCGGGGCCGTGGGCCGCACCCCCGCCAGCGCCGCCGGCCGGGTCCGCCAGAGCAGCCGGGCGGACTGGGGGATCACGGCCCGGGTGGTGGCGGTCCGTCGGTTGTTGCCGCGAAAGGTGGGCCAGTCGGTGTCCGAGGCGAGCAGGGTCTCGACGGGATCGATTCCGCCGGGCCCTTTCTCCAGCCGATCGGCCTCGTCCACCTTCGGGGTGAAGTCGAAGTTGCCGGCCGGTCCGGCACAAACCAGGCCGTTGAGCGTCAACTGGCAGTCGCAGACGTAGGGCCACCAATAGAGCAGGCCGTTGGCCACGGTCACCCCGTCGTGGCAAGGAGGACGCATGGGCGAGAGCCACCGCGGCCGATCGCTGGCCAGGTCGAAGCGAACCGAGCCCCCCATCGCTCGGAACAAGATGCTGTCGGTGGTGGCCGTGGGCCGAGTGCAGGCGCGGCGGCCGATCGCCAGCTCCGCCAGGACCTCGCCGGTGAGCGGATCGAATTTCTTGCTCAGGTTGTTGCCCCAGGGACCGCTGATCGCATAGAGCGCGTGGGGGCAAAGGATCAACTGGAAGTTGTCGTAGGGATTCTGCCAGAGAATGTGGCCGTCCTCGGCCGAAACGGCCAGCAGCTTGTCCATCTGGGGACCGGCGAAATAGAGTGCCCGATCGCTGCACTTCAAGTAGGCCGTGGTCCGCCAGTTCGTCTGCCAGCCTTGCCGGGGAAGGTACGTGCCCAGCGCCTCGAACAGTTCGGGGGCGTTGCTCTTCGTCTTCCGCCAGAGAACCTTGCCGGTGGCGGCGTCGAGACAACTCAGGTAGGCCCCGAACCGAAAGGCGAAGATCCGCTTGCCGTTGGTGCAGATGGCGCGACCGTCGATCGGTTGGTCCTCGTGATAGTGCCACAACACGGCCCCCGTTTTCGGGTCGATGGCCAGCAGGTTGCGGCCGAATCCCCAGGGGTCCTTGGGCTGGTTGTAGCCGGCCGAGACGGCGTTCCAGGGCCAGCCGTGGGCCAGCCGCTTCCACCGCGTCGTCTCGTCCCGCCGCTCGGCTTCGCCCACCAGGGCGTAGAGCACGCCCCCGTCCAGCGCCATCCATTTCCAGAAGGTGCCGCCGGCCACCTCGACCGGCGGGGCAATCTCGCCCTTCGTCCGGCCCGTGGCCGTGTCGATCAGCTTGCAGGACTTGTCGTCGCCCAGGTAGAGCACGTCCGCCGTGGCGATCATCGTGTTGCGGTGGACCATCAGGCCTTCCACCAGGGGCCGCGTCCAAAGCAGCGTGCCGTTGTACCCGTCGAACGCCGCCAGGGTGTTCAACAGCGGCTCCTCGCGGGGGTGCCAGGCAATGTGGCCGAAAGCCTTGAACATCCGGCCCCCCGCGGCCACGGCCACCTGCGGGGCGGGACCATAGCGCGGGTTGGCAAGGAACTGGGTCATGTAGGGCGCCTTGATGAGGCGATCCCGCGAGACCGGGTTGTTGTCCGGACCGTGATAGGGATGCGTCCAGTCGTCGACGCCGTCGGGGACCGGCTTGACCAGTTGCCGCCCGTCCAGCAGGGCCCGCCCCCGGGGCCGCAACACCCGCAGCACCTCGTCCTCCGGCGTCCCACCCCGCTGGCCCAGCACGATCACCGCGTCGGCCACGTTATCGGCCAGATGAAGACGGCCCGGGGCCCCCTGGTCGATCTGCAAGCGGGTGGCGTCCAGCCCGGCCGCCTCGGCCGCCCGGCGGGCCTGCTCCACCTGCTGGGCGTGGGGCAGTTGCACGTAGACCAGCAAGTCGCTCCGGCCGGCCAGCCGGATTGCCGTCCGGCAACTCGGCTCGCCCAGAACCACGCAGATTCCGCGCCTCACCCCGATCCGCTCCAGCAGGTGCCCCGTTTCATCGGCCACCGCCCGCGGGGCGGCAACCGCCCCGGCCAAGGCCGCCACCATCGAGCAGACCACAAAACATCGCTTGCAATTCACGGCAATCTCCTCCCTTGCGGATTGGGCTCCATGCTGATTGTGGGCTGTAGCGTTGCAACCTGTCAAGAAACGCGGCAGCGCGACGGTTGACTCCCCCGACGGCCTCAACTAAGAAAGTGGGGGCAACCACGCGCCGCGCCACGTTGTGCGCGGGTCTCCCGCCACGTTGTGCGCGGGTCTCCCGACCCCGCACTGAATTCGACCGATGGCCTCCCACGTCCAGCGCTTACGCGGATTCAGGGAGACCTTCGGTCAGGCCGGCGGCGGGGTCGGGAGACCCGCGCCGAACGGGAGACCCGCGCCGAACGGTAGGAAAGAGGGGAGCGATACCATGCGACGTACGGCGTGTTGGCTGATCGTGCTGGGCCTGTGGACGATTGCGGCCGTGCCGTCCGCCGCCCGGGCCGATGCCTTTCAGAGCGACTGGCCGAAAAACGTGCAGCGTCCCTGGCTGGGGCCCGCGTACTGGGCCAACCCGCTGCAAGACTGGCGGTTGGCCGACGGCCGGATCGAGTGCTTCGTCAGCGGCGGCGACCGCAACGTCCATCTGTTGACGCACCAACTCGCCCGGCACGATGGCGATTTTCGCCTCAGCGTTCGCCTGGGTCGTCTCGACCGCGACGGCGGCAAGCTGGACGACGGCCTGGTGGGCTTCCGCTTCGCCGTGCGAGGGCCGCTGGAGGAGTACCGCAACAACCTGCTTTCCGGCAGGGGGATTGCCGCCGGCATCACCACCGACGGAAGGCTGCTCCTGGGTAGCGCAAGAACCCGCCAGCCGCTGGCGTTTCCGCCCGGCGTGGCGCCGCTGGAAGACATCGAGCTGCGGCTGGAAGCCCGGCCCCAGGGCGACGACGGCAACTGCCGGGTGGTGCTCTCGGCGCTGGATCCCTCGTCCGGCACGTTGCTGGGCAAGATCGAACAGAAGCTGCCCGGCGACTCCCTCCACGGCAACGTGGCCCTGTTGTGCAGCCGCGCGGGGGGCAAGGGCAAGCCGCGCCAGGGCACCGCCCGGGGCGGCAACGTCCGCTTCTGGTTTGCCGACTGGAAGGTCGAGGGCTCCAAGGTGGAGGCCCACCCGGAGCAGGTCTTCGGCCCGATCCTCTTTGCCCAATACACGCTCAGCCGTGGGGTGATGAAGCTGACGGCGCAGATGCCGCCGCTGGGCCCCGGCGATTCGCACTCGGTGAAGCTGGAGACGCGAACGCCCCAGGGCGATTGGAAACCGATCGGCCGGGCGGCCATCGATCCGCTGGCCCGCACGGCCACCTTCCGCATCGCGAACTGGGACGCCACGCGGGACACGCCCTACCGGCTGGTCTACCCCTTTCGTGGAGAGGACCACGAGTATCGTGGCACGATCCGCCGCGACCCGGTCGACAAGAAGACGATCGTGGTGGCCGCCTTCACCGGTCACCAGGACTACGCCTTTCCCAACACGGTGATCGCCTCGAACGTGGCCGCGCACGACCCCGACGTGTTGTTTTTCTCCGGCGATCAAATCTACGAGAACAACGCCGGCTACGGCATCCAGCGCGAGCCGGTCGAGACGGCCTGCCTCGACTACCTCCGCAAGTGGTACGTCTTCGGCTGGGGGTTCCGCGACCTGATGCGCGACCGCCCCTCGATCACCATCCCCGACGACCACGACGTCTACCAACCCAACATCTGGGGCGCCGGCGGCCGGAAGGTCGAGTTGAAGCGGCACGACGCCGGCGGCTACGTGATGGACCCCGCCTGGGTCAACGCGATCCAGCGCATGCAGACCAGCCACCTGCCCGACCCTTACGACCCGACGCCGATCGAGCAGGGAATCACGGTCTACTACACCGCGATGACCTACGGCCGGATCAGCTTTGCCGTGATCGAGGACCGCAAGTGGAAGTCGGGCCCGCGGGGTCTTTGCCCACCGACCGGCGGCCGGCCCGACTGGGTGACCGACCCCCACTTTGACCCGAAGACGGCGGACCTGCCGGGGGCGGTGCTGTTGGGCCGGCGGCAACGGAAGTTTCTCGCCGACTGGGCGGCCGACTGGCGGGGCGCCGATTTCAAGCTGGCGCTGTCGCAAACCATCTTCTGCGGCTCGTGCAGCCTGCACGGCGGCAACCGCACCCGCCTGGTGGCCGACTACGACTGCAACGGCTGGCCCCAGACCGGCCGCAACCGGGCGCTGGCCGAGCTGCGCAAGGGTTTTGCCCTGCACATCGCCGGCGATCAGCATCTGGCCTCGCTGATTCACCAGGGGATCGACGACTTCGACGATGCCGCCTGGTCGTTCTGCGTGCCCTCGATCGCGGCCGGCTATCCGCGTGTCTGGGCTCCGCTGCAGCCGGGCGCCGACCGCCGGCCCGGAATGCCCGAGTACACCGGCCGGTTTCACGACGGGCTGGGCAACAAGATGACCGTTTGGGCGGTGGCCAACCCCGACCCGCCCCACCCGGACCAGCCCGCCCGCCGGGACCCCGTGGCGGTGGCCCGCGCCAAAGCCTCCGGCTATGGGATCGTGCGGCTCGACAAGACCACCCGCCGGATCACGCTGGAGTGCTGGCCGCTGGACGAGAATCCCCGCGACCCCGCCGCGGTGCAATACCCGGGCTGGCCCCGCACGATCGACCAGGAGGAAAACTACGATCGCCGGGCAAAAGCCTATCTGCCCACGATCCGGGTCCACCGCATGACCGATCCGGTGGTCCAGGTGATCGACGAGGCGAACAACGAGATCGTCTACACGCTGCGAATCCACGGCACGAGTTTCCGGCCGAAGGTTTTTGCCAAGGGCAAATACACCGTCAAGGTGGGCGAGCCGGCCAGCGGCATGGTGACCACGCTGGGCGACCTGCCGGCGTTGGACCCCGGCCAGCAGAAGACGATCGACGTACGTTTCTAGTTTTTGTTGCGGAAAAATGAGAGGGTGAGGCTCCCGCCGAGCCGTGGAGCGCGTTCGGCGTTCCGCGTTCGGCGTGGGTCTCCCGACCCCGCCGAAAAAGGACTCGGCGTTCGGCGTGGGTCTCCCGACCCCGCCGAAAAAGGACTCGGCGTTCGGCGTGG
>CAYZWG010000003.1:34804-39812 GCA_964481605.1 uncultured Planctomycetaceae bacterium | reverse complement strand
CTTGGGAACGAGAACGAGCCGGTTACTACGGCCGACCCTGCGCAGTAATACTAAGGTCTCTCTTGATTTGCGTAAGCGGTGAATGTGGGAGACCATCGGTCCTTTTTCGGCGGGGTCAGGAGACCCGCGCCGAACGCTGCGCCTCGCCCTCCCCCGCGCACAGCGCGACCGAAAAAACGGCAAGCGCGTGGCCTAGCGGGGCTCGTACTCGATCACCAACTCGGCCGGCTTGCCGCCTTCGCGGGTGAGGTAGTCGATTCCGTCGCAGCTTGTGGGATCGAGCACCAGGCTCAATTCCTTCTTTCCGCCCAGGTCGACGTGCAGGGGGCGAACCACCAGTTCGTTTTCGGCCACGGGGCCGATGCGGCCCACTTCGCGGCCGGCCTGGGGACGGTTCTGGTAGGTGAGCGTCTTCTCGCTCCAGGGGCCGTCGACCAGGCAGATGCGGCCGGCGTCGCCGCTGGGATTGCCCGCGTCCTGAATCCGGAAGCTTACCGATGCCGGTTTGCCGGGCACGTCGAAGCGGAACTTGAGGTAGGTCAGGGCGTGGGCTTCGTCACCCATTTTGCTGCTTCCGCCGTCGACGAACACCACGGCCGTGTCCCCCTTGTTGACGTCGGGATAGCGGGCGTGCACACCGGCGTCCTCGCAGGCGGGGACGACGAGTCGCTCGCGTCGGCCCAGGTGTTCGACCGGGATCATGCGTTCCAGCTCGACCGAACCGTCGCCACGCAGAAGCACGAGCTTCAACGGATAGTTCCCCGCCGCAACGCCCTTGGCCACGGAGACCTCGACCGGCAACGCCTCGCGCCGGCCGCTGGGCAAGCGGAGCGAGGTCGTGGTCGGCTCGACGGTGAGTCCCTTGGGCGCGGAGATCCGCAGCGTGCCGTCGAAGTCCGTCCGGCGGAAGTTTGCCAGTTGCAAATCGGAGCGGGCTTTGGGGCCCAGATCGCTCAACTGGAACCGGGGCACGGCGCAACCCAGGCTGGTGACGCGGGTGCGAATGACTTCGATGGTTTGCAAAAGCGGAGCCTGCCGGGGCGCCGGGGTTGACGTCTTGGCCACCAGCTCGATTCGCAGGTCCCCGTCGACTTCGACCCCGTCGAACTCCTTGACCAGGGCCCGATCGCGTCCGCCGGCTTCCTTGGCCACGTCGAGGTTCTCCAGCACCGTCTGCGCCTGGAGCTTCACGTCGAACACGCGCTGGCCGGGCTGGTCGTTGTCGGGGTCGCAAAAGCCGAGCCGCACACGGTACTCGGCCCGCCCGTCGCCCGGCTCCAACAGCGGCACGCTGCACTGGCGGAGGCCATAGGCCGCCGAGGTGAAGAGCCAGCCGTCGTGGCTGCCGGAAATCGCGGTGTAAGTCGAGTTGCGGCGGGTGAACTTACCACCGGCATAGAACGCGCGGGGCAGGTCCAGCGAGGTCACCAGGCGGCCGTGGAAGGGGCGGGGGAAACTCAGCCAGAGGTTGCCCCGGCTGTCGCTGCGGTCACCGGCGGCGCCCAGGTTGATCCCCAGCCGCTTGACCGGCGTCATCGGTCCCGGCGAACTGTACTGGGTGTAGGCCTTGGCTTGTTGGGTGGGCTGGAAGACGACGCTGCACATGTTGGGAAAGGGGCACATGCAGCCGGCGCTGGCCTCGGGCATCAGCACGAGTCCCCCGGCGGGGATGAAGTTGATCCAGCAGCCGGGTCGCTGGCCGCCGAAATGCCGCGTGCCGTCGTCGTGGACGAGGTCGTAGTAGCCGAGGTTGTAGGAACGGAAGAAGAGGCAATTGGGCGAGCCGATGGGCAGACCACAATGGTGGCCGGAGCGGGCGAATTGCCAGCGGTCGACCTGGCCCGTGAAGGGATTCACCCGGGTCTTCTCCTTGCCCGAGTAGAGGTCGAACGCCCAGGGTTCGGTGTGGAGGGTGTCGCCGATCACCAGGGGTCGCACACGGTAGCCGACCGCCTTGGACCAGAGGAACTTTCCGTCCTTGGCCGAGAGGACGGTGACCCGGCGGGAGGCGAAATCGCCGGCGAAGAACTGCTTCCAGAGATGGCCGTCGAGATAGACACCGAAAATCACCAGGGCGTCGCCCGACTGGATCAGCGAGAGCGTGCCTCCGCCGCAATGGGTGACGTCGACCGGCTGCTGCCAGCGGACCTGGCCGGTGCGGGCGTCCAAGGCCACGACCTTGCGAATGTCGGCCTTCTCAAGCGCTTTTTCGGCCGCCTGGCGCTGGTCGCCGGAAAGCGCGGCGATCCGTTGCCGTTGGGCCTCGATGGCCGCCTGGCGCTGCTCAGGCGTGACGTCCGTGTCGACCAGATAAAGCGTATCGTTGCCGATGGCGATGGCGTTGTTGCCGATGTGTTTTCCGTCATAGGTCCAGCGGGTCTGGCCGTTGCGATAGTCGATGGCAAAGAGGCGGTCGCTGGCGTAGCCGCCCACCATGCGGCTGCCGTAAAGGAGGTCGCCGGCGGTGGCCGTATAGCCCCAGCGTCGCGACGCGTTGTCCTTGCCGGGCAGGGGATAGGTTGCCGCGGTCTTGCCCGTGGCCGGATCGAGCCGCAGGCACTCGCCGCCGATGGCGACGAAGAGGCTGCCGGAATTGAGCGCCAGGTTGCTGCCGTCGTGGGAGGCGTTGGCACGGATGGCACCCTTGATGTGGCGCTCCCAGAGCTTGAGGCCGTTGTACATGTCGTAGGCCATGACCACGTTCTCGCCCTGGACGAAGAGCCGCCCGTCGATGGCCAGGGGGCTGGCCGCGCGGCGATGGCGGTTGACCATCTCGCCGGGTCCGGGCCGTCCAAACCAGAGCACGCCCAGGGGGCACTTGACGGCGCGGTCGTCGCCGCTGCCGGAATTGCCGGCGTTGCCGTAGAGGTGCGTCCACTTGCCTCCGCCGGGGATCGCGCCGCGGGTGATTTTCAGCCAGGAGCCGTTTACGGCCGGCTGAAACTGGCGGGCGAAGTCCGACTCGCCCAGCCAATCGCGAGCTTCCTGCAAGTCGCCGGCCGCGTTGGGGCCGAGCTTGGTGAGGACCGTTCCACCCAGCGGCTTGAGCATCCGCAGGACCGACTCCGGCTCGAGATCGAGCGACCCGCCGGCCAGCAATCTCTCCGAGACGATCAAGTCGGCGAAATAGTCGGCATAGGGGACGGCGTCCAGCGGCCAGCGGTCGACGCAGATACGGTTGCCGTAGAGGCCGGCGGCGTCGATGGCCCGGCGGGCGGCGACGACCGTTTCGGCGTCGTCGTCCACGGCGTAGATGGTCAGATCGCTCCGCTTGGCCAGTTCGAGGGCCAATTGGCCGGTCTGGAGGCCCAACACGAGGCAATATCCCCGGCTGATCCCCGTCCGCTGAAGAATCTGCTCGGCCGCCTTGGCCATCTGGCCGCCGAAGGGGGAATCGCCGAACGGGTTGTCGTCAACCGGCTGCGTCACATCGGGATGTTTTGGCTGGTCGGGCTTGGCAAAGCAATAAATCAGGCCCCGGTCCGTGCTGGCCAGGAGCTTTCCGCCGGCCACGGCGAGGCCCTTTGCCTTGCCCTCGATTTTCGCTTCCCAGAGCTGCTTGCCGTGGGAGGCGTCGACGGCGATCAGGCGGTTCTGGCCGCCCGCATAGAGGACATTGCCGGCCAGCACCAGCTCCTCGTGGCAGTCCGAGGGCAATTGCCAGAGTTGGGTCTTGGCAAAGGCTTGCTCGGCCTGGACAACCTGGGCGTCGAGTTCGGCCAGTTGCTTCTTCTGGGCTTCGCTGGGCGCGCCGCGAATCGACCGTGCCAGGGTGTCTTTCCGCGACCTGGCCGACTCCAGCCGGCGGCCGGCCGGGGGAAACGCTTTTCGGTCCAGGGCGACCAGGCGGGCATCCTCGGCCACGTAGGCCACCTGATGGGTGACCACCAGCTTGCGACCGGCAAAGGCGGCGAAACGATCGCGGGTCGTGCCGTCGTAGCCGACCATCTGCTCGGTTCCGGTGAACATCTGCCCGTCGGCCAACAAGGCATAGGTACCGCCCACCGCCTTGCCGAAATAGGTGGAGAACTTGAACTCGCCGGTTTTTCGATCGAAGGCCGCCGGGGAGACACGGCCCATGGGAGCGTAGAGCATCGACTTGGATGCCAGCAGGTAGCCCTGGGGGGAGATACGGCTTTGGGAATCCTCGCCGGTGGTGTCGTTGCACCAGACCTTCCGTCCGCTGGTGGCGTCCAGGGCATGGAAGAAGACGCCCTCGGCGGGAAAAATCCCCGCGCTCAGATAGGCCCGGTCGCCGTCCACCAGCACGCCGCTGCGGAGCGGCCAGAGAGAAATCATCTTGCCGTTTCCCAGCACCCGGCGGTTTTCCGGGGCGGCCCGAAACTTCCAGACCGGGCTGCCGTCGGCGGCATTGAGGCAATAGGCCCAGCCGTCGTCCGAGCCGGCGTAGACCCGGCCGCCGGCCACCGCCGGGGCCAGACGAACCGGCCCGCCGGTGATCTTCGTCCAGCGAATCCGGCCGCTGGCGGCGTCCAGGCAATAGACCTTGTTGTCGGCCGAGGAGCCGAAATACACGCCGTTCCCGGCGGCAACCACCTGGTAGACGTCGTCGAAGTGGATTCGCCGCAGTTCCCGGTATCCCTCGACCGGCTCCGGCTTGGGGTCGCCCCAGGCCGGCTGGGGGGCGAGGCGGGCACGAAACACCCAGCACTGGGCAAGCGGCGGCTCGAGTTGCTCGGCCGTGATGCCGCTGCGGGCGGCGTCGTGCCGATAGGTGGGCCAGTCGTCGCCCAGGACGTTGCCGCCGGCCAGTCCCAGCACCAGGCCGAGGGCAATCGGCAGGATCAACAAGCCGGCAAAAACCCGGCGGCCACGGTTGGTTTCCATCGGTTTTGGATGTCGAGCGACGAGCACCATGCGATCTCCCCTCGGTTGAGCAGGCGTGAAATCTTGTCCGGCCGGGCGGCCCCGGGCACCGTCCGGCAACGCGGGTGCCTCCTGTTATACCCGAAACGGCAAGCAGAAACAGCGTTTTCGGCGGAGGGAC
>CAYZWG010000003.1:33599-34704 GCA_964481605.1 uncultured Planctomycetaceae bacterium | reverse complement strand
CGCCGGTGGCTCGGTCAGGAGACCGGCCACAACGCATCGCTTGGGGAACCAGCTCAAAGCTGATAATCCGAGGGCTTGAGCCCTTTCTTGTAGCCGCCCAGGTGGATCTTGTTGGGGGCGTACTTGCCCACGAAGTCGACCTTGGCCTTGGCCGGAATCTTCGCTTCCATCCCCAGACACCAGTAGCAGGCGTTGACCAACAGGCGGCGGAAGCCTTCGCTCTTCAAGTCGCCGGCGTGGCCCATGGTGGTGGTGAATACCCGGGCGGTCTTGCCCTGATCGCCCGTGTAGGTCTTGATCCAGGCGACGGGCACGAGCTTCTTGTCCGGGTTGGGAGCGTCGTGGGGCGACATGCCGGAGAGAACCTGGCCCATCACGACCGGCTTGCTGTCGCCGGAGAGGGTGGTCAGGGCGTAGACGTCGGAGGGGCCCCAGATATCGTCGACGCCGCGGAGGATGGGGTGGTTTTCCATCCCCTTGGCAATCAGGCCGCGAGTGCTCTCGTGGTTGTGGTGCCCATAATGATTGACCCAGGTCTCGCCCAACACGAGACGGCCCCAGCCACCCTGGGGGTCCTTGCTGCGAAAGCTGTACTTGGCGTAAGGGCTCTCCGGATGTTTGCGGTAATAGAAGGCGTGGGTGGCCGTGCGGAGGCCGATGATCGGCTTGCCCGAGTTGGTGTAGTCGATGATGTGTTTCATCTGCGCATCGGGCAGCTCGCGGAAACGGGTGAAGAGGACCATCAGGTCGGCCGAGTCGAGCGCTTCCAGTCCGGGGATGTTGTCCAGCACGCTGGGGTCGATCGTGCCGTCTTGCGGGTTGACGGCAAACAGGACCGTGCAGGTGAAGCCCTGGCGGGCGGCGAGAATCCGGGCCAAGGCGGGGATCACCTCCTCGGAACGATATTCGTCGTCGCCGGCGATGAGCACGATGTGCTTGCCTTGTCCCGGGCCGGCTTTGCCCTGGAGCACGACCCAAGGGTCGGCGGCGGAGACCGCTTGGGCCAGGAAAGCGGCCAACACGAGACCGAACGTGCCGACTGCCAGGATGCTGATTCTGGGGGTTCGCATGGGTTGCCTCGTTTCGCTCTTCAGTGGGAGGGGGG
>CAYZWG010000003.1:18560-33499 GCA_964481605.1 uncultured Planctomycetaceae bacterium | reverse complement strand
CTGATTCTGGGGGTTCGCATGGGTTGCCTCGTTTCGCTCTTCAGTGGGAGGGGGGCCGTGCCGGCCGTAAACGGGCTGAGTGCGTGAAACTTGCCTTTCGGCCGGCACAGCCGGCCCTACTTGTCGCGATCAATCCCCTTATTATGGCCGCCGAAAAACCAGATGCAAGGCTCGTCTGCGACGGCGTCTCGTTTGGCAAAGCGGCCGGCACACCGTACGATACAGGGGACGATGTTCGTTCTCTGCGTGGAAGCCGCAGCATGGACCGGAAGAGAGGATTCTCGCTCATGGCGGTTCTTGTGCGACGGGTGTCGGTTTCCGCTGTCCGCCTCGTGGGGGCAGGCGTCTTGATTGCGGCGAGCTGCGCGTGGCTGCCGGGCTGGCCGGCCGAGGCGGCTGATCTTGCCGCCGGCAAGGAGGTCGAATCGCTGCGGCTGGCGATCGCCGATCTCGTCGACACGTTCGGCGGCGAGTATGCCGGGGGCGAGTCCTACCGGAAGCGGCTGGAGACGATCCGCAAGGCGATCCGGTCGGGCGATGCGGTGGCGTCCGCAGCGCTGGGCCGGTTGAGGGAGGAGGCCCTGCTGGCCAATCCGCTGTTGGATTTCGACAAGCTTCTCGTGTTGAAGCGGCGGCGCGGCCAGTTGGGGCTGCCCACCAATCACCAGTGCAATTCCTGCCTGGATCAGCAGGGCTATGACAACGAGATCGCGGTCCTCCAGCCGGTGCGGCCGGGCGGCGCGCTGACGACGCTCTACCGCCCCGCGGGCGGCTTCTACGTGGGCGAGATCGACCTTGACTACGACGCCAGCCGGCTGCTCTTGACGATGCCCAATGGCACCAGTTGGGAGGTTTACGAAATCGGCGTCGACGGCCGCGGCCTCCGCCAGGTTTCGCCGTCCGAGCCGGGCGTGGACAACTTCGACGCCTGCTACCTGCCCGACGGCCGGATCGTGTTTGCCTCCACCGCCTCGCTCACCGGCGTGCCCTGCTGGCACGGCAAGCAGCGGGCGTGCAGTCTCTACCTGATGAACGCCGACGGCTCGGGCGTGCGGCAGTTGTGTTTCGACCAGGACATCGATCTCCACCCGGCCGTGCTGCCGACCGGCCAGGTGATTTACAGCCGTTGGGACTACACGGGGCTGATGCACATCTACCCGCGGCTGTTGATGGTGATGAACCCCGACGGCAGCTCGCAGCGGGCCGTCTACGGCAGTAATTCGTACTATCCCAACGCGCTTTATTTTCCCCGCGCCATAGCGGGCAGTCCCAACAAGCTGGCGGCGATCCTTTCGGGTTATCACGGCCCCAGGCGGATGGGCGAATTGGTCGTGCTCGACGTGGGCCGGGGATGGCACGAGGCCGCCGGGATCGTCGCCCGGATGATGCACCGCGGGGAGCCGGTCGAGCCGATCATCCGCGACAACCTGGTGGGTCCGCGCTGGCCCAAGTTCCTCCATCCCTATCCCTTGAGCGAGAAATACTTTCTCACCGCGGCCCAGCCGCACGCCAAGGCGTCTTGGGGGATTTACCTGGTCGACGTGTTCGACAACATGCTGCCCTTGAAAGTCGATCCGCGGTTCGATTTTTTCGAGCCGATCCCGCTGCGGCCCCGGCCCCGGCCGCCGGCCCTTCCCGATCGGGTGGATCTCGACCGGGACGACGCGGTGGTCTATTTGCACGACGTCTACGCGGGGCCGGGTCTGGCCGGGGTGCCCCGGGGCACGGTGAAGCGGTTGCGGGTGGCGGCCTACCATTTCGGCTACCCCGGCATGGCCGGCCCCGACAAGATCGGGCGGGGGGGCCCCTGGGAGGCGATGCGGATTCTGGGCACGGTGCCGGTCGGCGCCGACGGCTCGGTGGTGTTTCGGGTGCCGGCCAACACGCCGATCACCGTGCAGCCGCTGGACGCCCAGGGCAAGGCGCTCCAGTTGATGCGGAGCTGGTACACGGCCATGCCCGGCGAGACGGCCTCCTGCGTGGGCTGCCACGAGCAGCCCAGCGACGCGCCGCGGGTGCGCTACGAGACGGCCGCCACGGCCACGCCGCGAGAGATCGAGCCCTGGTATGGCCCGGCGCGAGGATTCGACTTCGAGCGGGAAGTGCAGCCGGTGCTGGACGAGTATTGCGTGGGCTGCCACGACGGCCGCCCGCGCGACGACGGCTCGACCATCGCGGACCTTCGCGGCGAGCGGTTCGCGCGGGACTACCAGGGGCGGCCGCTGTCGAAGCTGGGGGCCGAGCGGATGGAACCCGAGTTGCGCGAGAAGTTTGCCGCCTGCCGGCCGGAAAACAAGCTGTTGGGCGACAGGCGAATGCGTTACACCCCGGCCTACGAGGCGTTGATCCCCTACATTCGCCGGGTCAACATCGAGGACACCGTGGGGCTCTTGGTACCGGGCGAGTATCATGCCGACACGAGCGAGTTGGTCCAGATGCTGGAGAAGGGCCATCACCACGTCAAGCTGGACCGCGAGGCCTGGGACCGGCTGGTCACCTGGATCGACCTGAACGGACCGTGCCACGGCACCTGGGGCGACGTCTGCGCCATTCCCCACGCGGCCGATCGGCGGCGGCGACAACTGGCCCAACGCCACGGCGGTCCCCGGATCGATCCCGAGGTCGTGCCCGCGGTGCCCCGGTCCAAAATCGAGCCCATCGTGCCACCACCGGCGCCGAAACGCGGCCCTCGGTTGGTCAAGCTGGCCGGCTGGCCGTTCGACGCCACGGCGGCACGGCGGCGGCAGGCGGCGGCTGGACCGGGCGAAAAGACGATCGACCTGGGCAACGGCGTCACGCTGCGACTGGTGCGGGTGCCGGCGGGCCGGTTCGTGATGGGCGCCGTGGACGGTTGTGCCGACGAATACCCGGCGGAGCCGGTCGCCATCGCCGCGGATTTCTGGATGGGGGCCTGCGAAATCACCAACCGGCAGTTTCGCCGCTTCGACCCGGAGCACTTTTCCGGCCTGTTCATGAAGCGGTCGCTGGACGCCAACGGCCCGGGCATCAGCATGGACCAGGCCCGGCAGCCGGCGGCGCGGGTGTCGTGGAACCAGGCGATGGCGTTTTGCCGCTGGCTCTCGGCAAGGACGGGCATGACGTTTACGCTTCCCACCGAGGCCCAGTGGGAATACGCCTGCCGCGCGGGCACGGCCGGTCCGTTGAACTATGGCGGGCTGGAGGAGGATTTTTCTTCCCATGCGAACATGGCCGACCGGGCGATCGAGCGTCTCTACTCGACCACCGGGGGCGTGGTCGTGCTGCAAGACATTCCGGCCGACACGCGGTTTGACGACGGCGCGGTCGCCACGGCCGAGGTGGGCGGCTACCGGCCCAACGCCTGGGGCCTGTACGACATGCACGGCAACGTGGCGGAATGGACGCTTTCGAGCTACCGGCCCTATCCCTACCGCGATGACGACGGGCGGAACGCCGTCGCGCCCCAGGGGCGGAAGGTGGTTCGCGGCGGTTCGTTCCACGATCGTCCCGGGCGCTGCCGGTCGGCGTTCCGCTTGAGCTACCCGGCCTGGCAGCGGGTCTACAACGTGGGGTTCCGCGTGGTGGTGGCGGTGCCGGCGACATTTGCCGGCGGCGATTGAGCGCGGTATGCTGGGATGCGTACGTGCCGCCCCAGTGCCAAGCTGGTTGGTCGGTCAGTCCTTGCCGCACTTGCTGGGTTGCGGTCTTGGTGCCGGTGCGTTTCTGGCGTCCGGCAACTTTCCCTTGTGGCCTGCTTGCGCTTGACGGTTCTCTGGGGTACATCGTCGAGGGAAAAACGCGGATTGGGGCGGAAAACCTGCCGCCCGGGAGCGCGGGGAGGCACGCACGTCAAGGCTTTCCTTCCCCCCATCGGATGCGTTGCGTGCTCCAAGAATTCCAACTCCGGTAGCTGTGTGAGGCCCGTGGGGCGGATTCCTTCGCAACCCAACGAACTGATGTTGAACAAGTTGCGACAGGTAGAGTCTTTCCGCGAGTCGCCCGCCGAGCGTCCAGCGCGGGTAGGCCACAAGGAAAAAACGCGACCCTACGGAAAGGTCAGCTTCAACACGTAGGCCTCCCATTTCTTTTGGAAGGCCTGCATCTCCTCCTCGCCCAGTACCGCGGCCAGCGTTCGGTAGCCGGTGGGGTCTTTCTCGGCGCCGGACCGAAACCGGCGATAGAACGTCCTCAGCAGACGGTGCTCTTGCAGGTAATAGCAGAGATACCGGGCCTGGGCGTAGTTGGTGCCGGTGGGGTCGCGGTAGAACTCGTCCAGGGTGGTCGAGCAGAGGGTCTCCAGCGGCGAAAGACGACCGCGGCGAATGGCGTCCTGGAGCCCGGCCAGTCGCCAGTTCGTATATCCGTGAATCTTTCCATCGACCTCGCCGGACTGCTCGTAAAGTGAGCCCAGCCCCTCGTTCAGCCAGGCGGGGCAGGCGGGGAAGTCGGCCGCCACGAAGGGATGCACGATCTCGTGGACCAGCGTGCCCCCGCCGGTGGCGATGTTCATCACCAGGGCCCCCTGGGCGGCCGAGAAGTAGCCGTACGGCGTGGTCGGCTCCTCTGCGAAGATCTCTTTCGTGTGGGCTTCGTAGCTCGCCTTGTCGGCGAACAGCCAGATATCGAGAATCTGCTTGGGGTCTTTCTCGAAGTAGGCCTCCTTGAGCCGATCGACGGCCCACTTGACGGTCTGCTCGGCACGCTCTCGCACCCGCCGGGGCGACTCGTCGCCCAGCACCACGAACGGCGGCTGGATAACCACGGTGAAATCGTCGCCGGGAATCTTCGGCTTCAGTTTCATCATGTGCTGGGCAAAGTCGGCGGCCGTGAACCCGTGGGTCGCAGCCACCGGGACCGACCGCTTCGCCTCCAGCCGAAGCCGCACGACGGTCCACCGGCGAGGGTCGTATTTCAAGGGCCAAAGCCGCAACAGTGTCGCACGGTCCATGCGACGGTAGGCGCCGTCGACCTCGGCCGGCTCGTGGAAAATCACCGCGTCCTGCTGCCGGTCGTATCCCAACACAAGGCGGAAGTGCTCGCTTGAACCGGGACGATCATCATAGTGCATACACACGATCGAGGGAACGCCGGCAACCAGGTCGGCGTAAAGCCCCCGCCACAGGGCTTCCAACGTCGCCTCGCTCCCGGCCGCCGGCACCGAGTACCAGACCGGTCCGACGGCAAAGCCGAGGGCTCCAAGCGCGGCGGCCAAGTCCCGCGTGCGACACCCGCGACCTTCCCGTGGATCGACCCCCGAGAGGTCGAAAACCTGGTCCTGGTCGACAGCCCGGCCAAGCTTGCCCAGCCACATGGCGGCGCAGGCCTCGCCGCAGAAGTCGGGCTTCTGGTGGATGTGCGGCACGCCGCGCAGCAGCACGTCGGCATAGGCGGTCGCTGGGGGGCCGGTCTCGGCGACCGTCGTCACGCCGGGCTTGCCGTCGCCGAACGAGACCAGCATCGGTACCACCCAAGCAATCCCACCGGCCAGCAGGCAGAGGACTGCCGATACCGGCCATCGGTAACGTCGGATCACGGTCCCATCCTTTCCTATTGGCGAGCTTGTTACCTCAGACCGTCCAGATGGATCCCAAGAAACTTGGTTCATCGGCCGCGACTTCGGAGGGTGCCAAGCCCCGTAGGGCCGGCTGTGCGGAGCCGAAACGTGGCTGGCGCTGCGAAATCGGCAATCGGCCGGCACAGCCGGCCCTACGGGAACTGAACCATGCCCGTTTTCCGACGCTTCACAACGTGCCCTCCCGGGACGTGGGTATGACGCCCGCGCCGTTTGTCGGCCTATCTTCTTTAACGGTGGTTGCCCTCCACTCGTTCCACTGGTGTACCTTGCAAGGGCCGGCCTGTCGTCGCAACCCATTATAATAAAAAGAGTTGCATCGATCCACCAATCGGTCTGTGAACCGCGGTTTTCTGCTGGTTCCCAGGCCGGGAACAAGGGAGCGGGACGAACGCAGAGGAAGGCCGCCGGGAGTTTTTTTCGCTTTTTTCCTCCCCGCCGTCCAAATTCGGCCAACTTGAGATTGTCTGAAACGGCCGTTCGGGTCAGAATGGGCCGCTTTGCCGGGATGCACCACGGGGGTGGCCCGGGCAAGCTTGCCCGTGTTGCTGCCGCGGTAGTTCTGCCCGGCAGCCGTGCGGCCCCTGGCCGCCAAAAGGAAAGGGATTTCGAACCGGGATCGCAGCGACCGCGGGCCCCGCCTTCCGGCGGTGGTCCTCCGGGACCGAAAGGGATTCGGCCCCGGCAACAGCGGCGCCCGCCGGTCCGCATCAGGAAAGGTGACAGGGACGTTGCCCAGGCGGCGTTCTCGACGAGGACCGGCTCAGGCCGATCGAGCCTCGTGATCTGCAACGCCGCCGGATCAACCCCACGGTCCGCGTCTTCGTGTCGTGGCGGCCGTCTGTTGCCCTTTCATGCGGATCCGCCGGTGTGTCGTCGCCGGCGATTCCACGGCGAGGGAGATGGTCGATGACCACTTTGCAGATGACCGTGTTGGCGTTGGCGCTGGCCGGACCGGGTGAAGGCCAGACGGTGCTCTTGGATTTTTCGGCTCCCTGGTGCGGGCCTTGCCAGCAGATGGCCCCCGTGGTTGGCCGACTGGAAGAAATGGGCTATCCGGTCCGCCGCGTCGATTTCGATCGCCAGCGCGGGCTGGCCGACCGTTTCGGCGTCGACCGCATCCCCTGCTTCGTGATGCTGGTCGATGGTCGCGAAGTCGGCCGCACGCTGGGGGTGACGTCGACGGCCGAGTTGGAGCGGCTTTGCCGGCTGGGCCGGAAACCTCGCCGCTCCGGCCAGCCGGACGTGCCCACTGTCCTGGCCTCGATGCCGGGCGGAGGCGCGGTACCGATTGCCATTCCCGCCCAACGCAGCGCCGGCCCCCTGGCGATGGGCAGCGCCGGCCCGGGGCCCTCGCACGATCCGCACACCAACGACAGCGCCGCCGCCACGGAGACCAATCGGCCTGGCCCGGCACCCGACCCGCCGCCCGCCGTCCGCGACAACGACCTGCTGGCGGCCACGGTCCGCCTGCGGGTTTACGACGCCCAGGGCCCCTCGCTGGGCACGGGCACGATCGTGGACGCCCGCGACGGAATGGCCTTGATCCTGACCTGCGGACACATCTTTCGCGACTACGACGGGACGGGACGGATCGAAGTCGACCTGTTTGGTCCCGAGCCGGTCAAGGGGATTCCCGGCCACGTTCTCTCCTACGACGACAAGCGTGACGTGGGGCTGCTCTTTATTCGCGCGCCGGGTCCGGTGCGAGTCGCGCGGGTGGCCCCACGGGGCTACACCATCGGCGTCGGCGACACGGTGGCCAACGTGGGCTGCAATCACGGCGGCGAACCCACGCTGCGACACAATCGGGTCAGCGCGATCGACAAGTACCTCGGCCCGCCCAATGTCGAGGTGGGCGGGCTGCCCGTTCAGGGTCGCAGCGGGGGCGGCTTGTTCTCGGCGGAAGGCTACGTGATCGGGGTCTGCAATGCCGCCGATCCGCAGGACGACGAGGGACTCTACGCGGCGGTTTCCTCGATCCACGCCGAGCTGGAAAAGGCCAACCTGGCCTACGTGCTGGAGGGGGCGGATCGCAACCTCATCGCCCAGGCCCCGCTCCAACCGGTCGCGCCTCCGCAAATGGCCAAGACCATGCCGGCGCCGGAGACCATCATCCAGCGGACCACCGACGAAGGGGCTCCGCTTCCGTCGGGGCTCGAGCCGGCGGCGCTCGGCCCCGAAGAACAGGCCGCGCTGAGCGAGATTCGCCACCGCCAGGCCCAAGGCGCCGAGGTCATCTGCATCATCCGCTCGCGCGCCCATCCGGACGCCCCCAGCGAAGTGCTGGTGCTCGACCAGGTCTCGCCCGAGTTCTTGCGCCGTCTGGCCTCGGGCCAGCCCAAAGGCGCACGGTAGCACCGGCGGCCGGCCGGCGGGGTCGGGAGACCCGCGCCGAACCCATCTGGAAACTTCCGCGGCGGACGAATGCAATCGGCCGAGGGCCGACGGGGACGGTCCGAGCGCGCCAATCTCGTTGTCCGCCGCCCAACCCGGCCTTGCCAGGCGGAACGGGTCCTTCGTGTTCTTCGCGGGCTTCGTGGTGAACACTGCCCGCGATCATGACGGGTTCTGCAACCATTTCACCACGAAGCCCGCGAAGAACACGAAGAGAAGTAGCGTAGGTAGCGTGGCGTTTGAGTTTTTCCAAGCCGAGCAACCATGGAAAATGCGAGGCGCGTGGGCCGGGCCGCCACCTCCGCAGCCGCTCTGGGCAACCCATTCCCTCCCCATCGTTAGCTGCCGCCCTGTAAAAAAAGTCCGTTCCTGCACCCGATCCGGCTTTGCCAGGGGGCCGCCGCGGGGCCGATTTCGGTGCCGCGTGCGCGTGGTTGCACGGGCGGGCACGCGCCGTATAATGCCGGGAGTTTCGGGAGATCGCACCCATCTTGGCCTCTCGGGGGAGTGGAACGATGATCGAGGAAGACGGCGGGACGCTGCGGGCGGTCGCCTGGGACGAAGTCTTTCCGTGGACCAGCATTTGCCGCAGCGTGCGGATCGCGGCCGGACTACGCGTGTTGCTGATCTCGGCGCTGGGATTGGTGCTGACGGCCAGCGGCTGGGCCTTGTTCGGCTGGATGTTTTCCGGCCAGGCGGAGATTGCCGAGCAGGTTGGAGCCGGCCCGGGGTGCCCCTGGACCACGGCGGCCGACCTCGTGCCGGACAGCGTGGGATTGCCCCAGCGGGGCCTCTGGCCCGACCTCTCGGGAGCCGGCGGCCTGATGGCCCGCTCGACCGATCCGATGCTGGGCACGTGGGAACAGTTGAGCCGGCCGTTTGGGCGGACGTTTCGGCTCAACCTGGACTCGCCAGAGCCGGCCGGGGCGGTCCCCATGGCATGTTACCTGCTGTGCGGGCTTTGGGCGCTGGCGATCTGGGCCTTCGCCGGCGGCGCCGTCAGCCGCGTGGCGGCGGTGCGTCTGGCCAGTGGCGAGCGTATCGGTTGGGCCGAGATGCTGCGCTTTGCCTGTGGCAAGTGGAAGGCCTTTTTCTGGGCGCCGCTTTTGCCTCTTCTGGCCGTGTGGGTGGCCTGCGTGCTGATCGGCCTGCTGGGCTTCTTGCTGCGGCTGAACCTGGGGCTTTTGGTGGCGGGAATCGTCTGGCCGCTGTTGCTGGCCGCCGTGGCCCTGCTGGTCCTTTTGTTGGTCGGCGTGTGGTTCGGCTGGCCCTTGATGTTTGCCGCGATCAGCACGGAGGGAACCGACAGCTTCGACGCCCTGAGTCGATCCTATGCCTATGTTTTTCAGCGGCCGCTGCACTATCTGTGCTACGCGATCATGGCCGCGGTAGTGGGAACCCTGGGCTGGATCGTGGTCTCGAATTTCGCTTCCGGCGTCGTTCTGCTGACCTATTGGGCGGCCGAATGGGGCTCCGGCCAGGGTCATTTCGTGTTGACCGGTTCGCCGATCCCCCGGGTTGAGTTCCTGTTTGCCGGAGGCCAGCCGGCGCGGGGCGTGGGAATCGCCGGCGCGGGCCTGATCCGCTTCTGGAGCGACTGCGCCAAGCTGTTTGCCGCCGGCTACCTCTATAGTTTCTTCTTCACCGCCTCCACGGCAATCTACCTGCTCTTGCGGCGCGACGTGGACGACACCGATCTGGACGAGGTCTACCTGGAGGACGAGGGCCAGGAGCAGGACTTCGCGCTGCCGCCGATCGAGACCGACGCGGCCGGCGCGCCCGTGGCCGCCGACGAGCAGGACGCTCCCGCGGAACCGGAGAAACCCGCCGAAAGCGACTCGGCCGAAGAGGAAGGTGGCGGGGAAGACCAGCCAGGCGGGGCCTGAGACCCCATACGGTGCAAGCAAGCCAGCGCGGAACGCACGCCGGGGGTTGCCTCACACGGCGCCGGGTCCCCGGGTGCCGTCGTCCAGTCGGATCGCTTCGGCCGTGGGCAAGACGAAGATCTTGCCGTCGCCGATGGTTCCTTCGGGCCCCGTTCGGGCCACGTTGCAGATCGTCTCGATCGTGCGTTCCAGAAAGTCGTCGTTGACCACGACCTCCAGGGCGATCTTGCGAAGCAGCTTCATCTGGTATTCGTGGCCGCGATAGGTGGCCGTGCGGCCCCGCTGCTGGCCGTAGCCCTGCGCGTCGGTTGCGGTCATCCGCCGGACCTCGATTTTCTCCAACGCCTCGCGCACCGCGTCGAGCTTGGTGGGCTGAATCACGGCGATCAGCATTTTCACGGCGCCATCTCCCTCCTGCGGTGGTCGGCAACGGACCGGCGGCTCCCCGATAAGAATACTCTGCCGCCGGCCGGCGGCAAACCCCGAATCGCCCCCGCGGGTGGCCCCGATAGCTCTGCTATCGGGGTGCCGTGAGGCACGAGAGGCGTAGGACCGGCTGTGCCGGCCGGTTGCCGGGCTTCGTAGCGACAGCCACGTTTCGGCTCCGCACAGCCGGCCCTACAGGCTACGCCGCCCTGATAGGCGAGCTATCAGGGCCACCCGCGCCGAATGTTCGATCCCATGCCGGGTCGCGACCCGGCCTACAGGCTTAGGGACGCATCAATTGGAGCCGTGCATCGAGGACCTTGCCGATTCGGTCGGCCGTCTCCAGCAAGTGGGCCCGCGTATAGGTATCCAACTGGGCCTTGCCGGAGAGGACCTTGCGAATGCGGGCCTGGAGGGCCTTCAGCTCGACGTAGGCCACCGCCTGAAGATCGTCCGGGGCGGAGCTGTTGCCCAGCGCCAGGTTGGACAGCCGCTCCAGGTAGTCGCGTTGGAGGGCGCGTCGCAGGCTGCTGATGGCGGGCTTGCGATTGGTGAATTTTCCGCCGCCGAGTTTTTCCGTTTCCCGGAAGATGGCCGAGGTCAGCCCTTCCAGCAGTTCGGCCCCGGTAAAGGCGTCCTTGCCGTCGGGAACCTTCAGCTCCGAGTCAATCAGTCGCTGGAGCGTGGTGGCGGAGAGCAACTGGTTGAGAACCTGGTTCTGCCAACTGAGGATGACATCGTGGATGGGGAAGTCGACGCGGTCGAGTTCCCGCGTTCCCCAATGCGACCATTTGGACGGGGCCAAATAGTTGTACAACTCGGGGGGGAAATCGTAGGCCTGGGGGCCGAACACCTCCTCGGTGAGTAGTTTCAGTGCCTCTCGCTGCCGCTTGGGTTCCACCACCACGAACGGAGCGCGGTGCTGCGGATCGCCCTGGTGATCGCGGTGGACGTAGAGTCCGCCCACAAATCGGGCCACGAAGTGCATGGCGCTGCCGTGCATTGCCAACAACACGTTGAACGCGCGGCGGACCCGCTGATATCCCTCCCCCTCCTCGGTCATTCGCTCGACCAGCGTGGGCCAGACCTGGTGGATCACCTCGACGCGTTGCCGGGCGAAGGCGATCGGGTCGCTGCCCAGGTCGAATCGATTGACCAGCGGGTCGGGGTCGAAGCCACGGGCATCGCCGTCGGTGGCATAGTCGAGTCCCGGTTGGGCACCGCGGGCGGCGATCTTTTGCAACTCGGGCCGTTCCGCCGATCCGCTGCCCTTGATCGACCGGTAGCCGTACTCGATGGCCCACTCGTCGTAGGGCCCGATCGTGGTGCTGAAGAAATCGCCCTGCGGCTTGCCCTGGGGGGCGTGGTTCACCGGAAGGTAGTCCATCACGGAGGCGGCCAGGCCGGTCTGGCCGGTCTTTTTCGGATTGTTGATCTGGTCCAGATCGAGGTAGGAGCTGGCCTTGAAATTGTGTCTCAGGCCGAGCGTGTGCCCCACTTCGTGCATCACCGTTTCTTTCAGCCCCTGGCGAATCAGCTTGTCGAGCTGCTGCTTGGCCTTCTCCTTGGACGGCTCGGCGGCTTCCGATTCGAGCAAGATGGCGCCGAAGGCATACTGGCAGGCCATGCCTTGGCACTGGTGGCAGCCTTGGCGATGGCCGGTATGGCGCCCGGCGAGGAGCATTTGCCGGCGATACGAGGCGGGATCAATGGGCCCGCCCAGCACGGTCGTCAGGCTGGCCGGGGTGAGCATCTCGTATTCCCGCTTCCAAAACTGGAGGAAATCGGCGTCGAAGATGATGTCCGCGTCGAGAATCTCTCCGTTGGTCGGATTGACCCGGCTGGGCCCCATGGCGAAGCCGGCGCTGGAGGTGATCCAGCGAAACGTGTTGTAGTTGATGTCCTCGGGTTCCCAGTCGGCGTCGTCCGGCTGCTGGCGGACCTCGATCGCGTTGGCGAAACCGATCTTCTCAAAGGCCTTGTTCCATTCGAGAATGCCCTCTCGAATGGGTTTGCGATACTTGAAGGGAACGGTCTTCTCGATCCAGAAGATGACCGGTTTCTTGGGCGGGGAGAGCTGGGCGGAGGGATCGGCCTTGCGGAGGTCCCAGCGGTTGATATAGCGGACGAACCGGTCCTCGCGGTCGTTCTTCGAGTAGTCCTTCAGCGCGGTCACGAAGTAGCCCACCCGATCGTCCGCCAGGCGGGGATGGTAGCCGGTCTGCGGCAAGAGGCTGATCGAGTAGTGGACGTTGATCGTCACGCCGCGGCTGTCCGCCACGGTATCGAACGAGGTCGAGCCGCCGGAGGCGTAAGTGGCGGCGACCTCGATTTCCACGTTGTCCTTGAAGCCCTTGATGGAGGCCCAGGTCGACTTGTCGCGGGAGAAGGAAAAACCCCGCAACACCGCCGAGATTTGCGGCAGATCGCTCATCAGCACCGGGGTGAGATCGACCAGGTAGGCCCCCGAGGGACTTTTGGTGACCACCGGCAGACTGAACAGCACGCTGTCGGTATAGGCCAGGCGGACCGCCTTTTCCTCGGGGCTGCCCTTGGCCGCCGTAAAACGCACATTGCGGCGGACAATCTGAATCCGCTCGTCGACCAGCCGGAACTGCCAAATCCAGTCGTCCCCCACCCCCCAGGTCATCCCGCCCAGAAGAGGGGTTTCGCCAATGCCTCGGGCGATTGAAATCAGCACGATGAAGTCTTTGTTCAGGTTCGAGGAGGTGAGCTCCCCGTAGAGCTTGGTCCCCTTGCGGTGCAGCTTCACCAAGCCCTCGATCGTTTTGGCGTCCTTGAGCACCTCGGCGTAGGGGGGGTGCTTCGAGGAAGTGGACGATTTGGAGGACTTGGAGGAATGGGCACTGTCGGTGTTGCTCTCGGGGGTGGCCTTGGCCGAATCGGCGGCCGGCGCCGCGTTCTTCTTCGATTCCCCTCCGCCGAGGGAGTCGTCGGCCAGGGCCAGCGACCCGGCGATCACCAGGACCAGGAAGGAGCCGACACGGAAAAAGAGCTTTGCGTTGGTCATCGTTGTGCTCGATAGACGGAGGGAGGGGTGGTGGCGGGCGGGGGCATCCGGTGCCGATGCGAGGTGCCAAAAAGGGGCAGGTGGGATTCGTGTCTCGTTAAATATACCCCACTTTACCGGAACTGCGCGGCTTGCCGGGCTTGGCGGGTGCCGTGCGGACCGCTAGAATTGACGGCCGATGTCTCGTCGCAACGTCGTTCGCTCGCAGCCTTCCGCTTGCTCAAGAACATTACGCCGGCGGTGGATCCGCGGAAGGCCGCAAAGAGAGCGATATTCCCGCCGGGGGGGGAATGGATCGGATGGCGGCCGAATCGGAACACCTGCTCGTACTGGCTGCCTACCCTGACGACTGCCAGCCCATCCGGGTGGAGTCCCTGGGCGGAGCGGGCGGATTCAGCGGCGCCCGGTTTTGGCGGGTCGAGGCGGCCCGCGGCACACTCTGCCTGCGCCGCTGGCCGCGAGAATATCCCCCCCGGGAGCAGCTCGAGTTCATTCAGGCTGTTCTTTGGCATGTCGCCCGGGAAGGATTCGGGCTGGTTCCGGTGCCCCGAGAAACGGGGGCAGGTCGCGGATTTGTCAGCCACCGGGGATACTTCTGGGAACTCAGCCCGTGGATGCCCGGGGTGGCCGACTTTGCCGACCACCCGACCGAGGGGAAGTTGCGGGCGGCCATGCGGGCGCTGGCCGAGTTACACCTGGCGGCGGCGACGTTCCCCCTTCCCCAGAGGGGATCGCGAGCCCCGTCGCCCGGCATTGGGGAGCGGCTCGTGCGATTGCGCCGCTGGCTCGACGGGGGGCTCGACGAGTTGGCGGCCGCCATGCGGACGGATACCCAACATGAACTGGGCCCCCTTCTGCGCGAGATCGTTCGCCTCGGCCGGCCCTCGGCGGGCAAGGTGCTGGCCACCTTGGAACGCGCGTCGCGGCGAACGGGGCTGATCCAGCCCTGTGTCCGCGACGTCTGGTGCGACCATCTGCTGTTTGACGGCGAAGAGGTCACCGGACTGGTCGATTTCGGCTCGATGCAGCCCGACAACGTGGCCGCCGACGTGGCCCGGCTGCTGGGCAGCTTGGCCGGCGACGACGCGGACGGATGGCAGTCGGGGCTGGAGGCGTACCAGGCGGAGCGACCGCTCAGCAACGACGAACGCGAACTGGTCGTGGCCTTCGACCGTAGTACGGTACTCATGTCGGGATGGAATTGGGCCGAGTGGATCTACCTCCAGGGAAGGTCGTTTGACGACTACAAAACGATCGCGGCGCGGCTCAACGGGATTCTGGAGAGGCTGGCGAGATTGCTGTCCGTGTAGGGTGCGCTCCGCGTGCATGCCAACCAGAGGTCGATCGGGCAAGGTGTCGGCCCGGTTGGGGGACCCTGTTTGCCGGCTCCGGTGCGGGCGGCGGTGTCCGCACGGCCGATTCTGCCGAATAATACAGGCGAGCCGGGATATGCCAGTGTTCGGCACGGGTCTCCCGACCCCGCCGCGAGAAGACCTGTTCGGCACGGGTCTCCCGACCCCGCCGCGAGGAGGACCGATGGTCTCCCAATCGGCACCGTTGTCGCCCCCGTAGGGCCGGCTGTAGTCGGCGGTTTCGGCGGGGTCGGGAGACCCGCGCCGAACGGAGTGCGAACGCAGTGCGTCGACCC
>CAYZWG010000003.1:0-18460 GCA_964481605.1 uncultured Planctomycetaceae bacterium | reverse complement strand
TCGGCGGGGTCGGGAGACCCGCGCCGAACGGAGTGCGAACGCAGTGCGTCGACCCAAAGGGATGGAGGTACCATGCGAAGTGCTTGGCTTCGAGGTTTTGCGGTCATCTTCCTGACGATGGGGACGATTCTGTTCGCCGGGCCGGCGGCCTTGGCCCAGTTGGGCTTCGACGCGGGGTTCGCGGCGGACACCGCCGCCAAGGTCTCGGTCTCGGCCGTCTTCAGCCTTGCCGAGGGCCAGCGGGCCGGCCGACTCTATATTACGGCCAAGCCGGAACCAGGATGGCACATCTACTCGATCACCCAGAAATCGGGTGGGCCGAAGGCCACGAAGATCAAGCTCGATCCGTCCGACGCCTACCAAGTGCGGGGGCCTTTCCAGGCCCATCCCCAGCCGCAACGCAAGGCCGAGAAGGTGTTCGACGGGCTGATCGTGGAGTCGCACTACGGCCAGGTGACGTGGGTGGCTCCGATCGAGATCGCCGCGGGCGTGGAGCCGGCGGGCGTGGAAATCCGCGGTTCGATCAAGGCCCAGCCCTGCGACGCGAACACGTGCCTTCCGCCCCAGGACTTCGCCTTCGCCGCGCGGTTGGGGCCGGCGCCGGAGGTGCCCCTCGACGCGGCCGGCGGCCGACCGGCCGCCGAGCCACCGGGCACGGCCACCGTGGACGACGAACCGGCGGCGGGAACCTCCGCCGGGAGCGTTTTTGACCCAACCTCGGTGACCGTTGCGGCGTCCGAATTGAGTCTGCCGCGGGCCCTGGTCTTGGGGTTCCTGGGCGGACTGATCTTGAACCTGATGCCCTGCGTTCTGCCGGTGATCGGATTGAAGCTGTTGTCGTTCATGGAGCAGTCGGGCCACAGTCGGGGGCGGGCCTTGTGGCTGAACATCTGGTATTCGATGGGGCTTCTGTCGGTGTTTCTCGTGCTGGCGACTCTGGCCGCGTTCTTGGGATTCGGCTGGGGGCAGTTGTTCAGCTACCAGGGCTTCAACATCACCCTGGCGGCGATCGTGTTTGCGATGGGGCTGAGTTTTCTGGATGTTTGGGAGATTCCCATTCCCGGCTTCGCGGGCTCCGGCAGGGCGGTTGAGCTGACCCAGCAGGAGGGCGTGGCGGGGGCCTTTGCCAAGGGAGTGTTGACGACCGTGCTGGCGACCCCGTGCAGTGCGCCGCTTTTGGCCCCGGCGGTGGCCTGGGCGGTGGCCCAGCCGCCGATGGTGATCTATTCCGTCTTCGTTGCCGTGGGGATGGGGATGGCAAGCCCCTACCTCGTGGTGGGGGCTTTCCCCGAATTGATCCGTTTCCTGCCCAAGCCGGGCGCGTGGATGGATACCTTCAAGCAGGTGATGGGCTTCGTGCTTCTGGGAACGGTCATTTTTCTGCTCACGTTCATTCCCTGGCCCTACGTGGTGCCCACGGTGGGGCTGCTGTTTGGTATCTGGATGGCGTGCTGGTGGATCGGGCGGACTCCGGTCACCGCGGACCGCGGAGTGAAGAGTCGGGCTTGGCTGGCCGCCGCGGCCGTGATTGGATTGACGTGGCTGGTTACCTTCGGCTGGCTGGCCGGGGTGATGCAGGTCCGCTTTGAGGAGGCCACGCTGGTGGCCGGCGAAAAGACCCACCGGGACGAGAACAGGCTGCCGTGGCAGCCGTTCACGCGGGCTGGCTTCGAGCGGAACGTGGCGGCGGGAAACACCGTGCTGCTGGATTTTACGGCGGACTGGTGCCTGACCTGCAAGACACTGGAGAAGCTCGTGTTGAACACTTCAAAGGTCCGCCGCCTGGTGAAGAAAAACGGAGTGATTCCGCTCAAGGCGGATTGGACCCATCAGCCCCCCGAGGTGACCGAGATGATGGAGCTGTTGGGCGCCAAGCAGGTGCCCATGCTGGTGATCTTCCCGGCGGAGAATCCCAACCAGCCGACACGATTTATGGGCGGCTACCGGGTGCAGGACATCGTGGCCGCACTGGAAAAAGCCGGGCCCTCGCGGTCGGCCCCCGGGATGGCCCAAGCCGAGCCGGCCCCAGCGCCGGGCAGCGGGTAGCTGCAATATACTGGTTGGAACAGGGCCCGGAGGCATGGCTTGGCGGGTGGCCCTGATAGCTCGCCTATCTCAGGCGGCGAAGCCGCGGCAACCCTGGTGATAACTCACCAGGCTCACCGACCATGCCGCGCACGAGCGGCAGTCCGGCACGCCGCAATCCTCGCCTCCCGTGCCTGACGGCACCCAGGGTCCTTCAACCCGGCTTTTCCGGCTTGGGGATTCGGCCGCGGCCAGATCCTTTTTTCCGGCGTCGTTTGCCCCGTTCGGATCGCGTGGCGTGTTGGATTTCCACCTCGTCGGCCCGTTTGCCCACTTGCCGGCGTAGCTGTTCGATGCGATCGCGCAAGGCGGCCGCCCGCTCAAACTCCAGCGCCTCGGCCGCCGCCAGCATTTCTGCTTCCAGCTCGCTGAGGTATTCCTCGGTGATGTACTGGTTCTCGTCGGTGCGGCCGACCGCCGCGTTGGACTGCGCGTGGGCGGACGCCTCGGCCTCGATTCCCGCCCGAATGCCCTTGCGGATGGTCTCCGGGGTGATGCCGTGTTTCCGGTTGTACTGCTCTTGCATCTTTCGCCGCCGGCGAGTCTCCTCGATCGCCCGCTGCATGGAGTTGGTCATCGTATCGGCGTAGAGGATGACCTTGGCGTTGACGTTTCGGGCGGAGCGTCCGATGGTTTGCATGAGGGCGGTTTCGCTCCGCAGAAACCCTTCCTTGTCGGCGTCGAGGATGGCCACCATGGAGACCTCGGGCAGGTCGAGCCCTTCGCGCAGCAGGTTCACCCCCACCAGCACGTCAAAATGTCCCTGCCGCAGGTCGCGCAGCAACTCGACCCGCTCGAAGGCGTCCAGCTCGCTGTGGAGCCACTTGCAGCGGACGTCCTGCTGGGAGAAATAGTCGGCCAGGTCCTCGGCCAGCCGTTTGGTGAGCGTGGTGACGAGAACCCGCTCGCCCGCTTCCCGCCGCTTGCGAATCTCCACCAGCAGGTGGGGCACCTGGCCCCGGGCCGGAACGACTTCGATTTGCGGGTCGAGCAGTCCGGTGGGGCGAATCACCTGCTCGACCACCTTGCCCCCGGTCTTTTCCAACTCGTAGGGCCCGGGCGTGGCCGAGACGAACACCACCTGGTTGATCCGCTCCTCCCACTCGTCGAATCGCAGGGGCCGATTGTCCAGCGCGCTGGGCAGCCGAAATCCGTGCTCGACCAGGGTCACCTTGCGATTGTGGTCGCCCGCGTACATCCCCCGAACCTGGGGCACGGTGACGTGGGACTCGTCGACAAAGAGCAGAAAATCGGCAGGGAAAAAACTCAACAGCGTATCGGGCGGCGAGCCCGGCGGCCGGCCCGAAAGCGGCCGGCTGTAGTTCTCGATGCCCGGACAGTAGCCCACCTCCTGGAGCATTTCCACGTCGAACCGCGTGCGGGCGCTGAGCCGCTGGGCCTCCAGCAGCTTGCCCTGCTTGCGAAACTCGGCCAGCCGGCGGTCCAATTCCTGGCGGATTTCCTCCACGGCGCCGGCAATCCGCTCGTCGGGCAGGACAAAATGTTTTGCCGGGTAGATAAAGAGTTCCGGCGGTCGTTCCAGCACCTCGCCGCTGGTCGGATTGATCAGCGAGAGCTGCTCCACCTCGTCGCCCCAGAACTCGATCCGCAGGGCGAATTCCTCGTAGGACGGAAAAACCTCCACGCAGTCGCCCCGCACGCGAAACTTGCCCGGCTCGAAGGAAACGTCGTTCCGCTCATACTGGATATCGACCAGCCGGGCCAGAATCTCGTCGCGATCGACCTCCTGGCCGATGCTCAAGGCGATCATCATCGAGCGGTAGTCCTGCGGCGATCCCAGCCCGTAGATGCAGGACACACTGGCCACGATGATCACGTCGCGCCGGCTCACCAGCGCGCTGGTCGCCGCCAGCCGGAGCCGATCGATCTCCTGGTTGATCGAGGCGTCCTTCTCGATGTAGATGTCGCGTTGGGGGATGTAGGCTTCCGGCTGGTAGTAGTCGTAGTAGCTGACGAAGTAGGCCACCGCGCTGTGGGGAAAGAACTCCTTGAACTCCGAGTAGAGCTGCGCCGCCAGGGTCTTGTTGTGCGACATCACCAGCGTCGGCCGCTGCATCCGCTGGATCACGTGGGCCATGGTGAACGTCTTGCCCGATCCGGTCACGCCCATCAGCGTTTGCTGCTTTCGGCCGGCCCGAATCCCCTCCACCAGCGCCTCGATCGCCTGGGGCTGATCCCCGGCCGGCTGGAACGGGCTTGCGAGTTGAAACACGAGCGAACACTCCTCGGGTGGGGCGGGGTGGGTAACACCTCATTGTAGGGCAGCCCGGGGGCGTTGCCCAAGGTCTGGCGCCAAAATGCCACGCCGCCGCCGGCAGGCGGCCCGCTTTCACGGGACCTCCGGACGGACGGACGCCGAGGGTTCGACCAGGTAGGGCCGCAACCGCCGGACCGTCTTGCTGCCGATCCCCCGCACCCGCTCCAGGTCCTCGACCGACCGGTACGGCCCTTGCCGCCGCCGCGACTCCACGATCCGCCGGGCCAGGTTCTCGCCGATTCCCGGCAGTTGGGCCAACTCGGGCCAGGTGGCCTGGTTCACGTCCACCAGGTATTCCACGGTCCCCGGGGTGGCCCGATCCAACTCGACGAGCCGGCCGTCGCCAATCCGATGCCATCCGTACCAGCCCCCCATGACCAGCCCCGCCACGACCACCAGCGCGGCCACCGCCACCTGGTCGTTCGGCCGCAGCAGCCAGACGGGCTGCCGGGCACCGTTCGCTTGATCGCCAGAAGAATCGTGAGCGGGCATGGCGTCGGCCGGTTTCGGTTGGAAGGGGGCAAACAGTCCGCCCACCATTATGGCCGCCCAAGGCACCCTTCTCCAGACACGTCGAGCCCGAGCGAGCCTTTGCGGAAACCGGGCTGCCGCGATAGGCTGGAGGTGGGTGTTGCGAATTTCTCATCCACTCGTTCGAGGGAGGTGCCGCTTGTCGCTCGACTTTCGCCAGTCGGTTTGGGACGGCCCGCTGGAAGCAAGCTTGCACCAACTCCTGCAACTGGCCGTGGGCGAAGACCTTGGCCGGCGGGGCGACTGCACCTCGCTGGCCCTGGTGGCGGAGGATGCCCGGGGCCGAGCGGCGGTCGTGGTCCGCCGGCCGGGGGTGATCGCCGGGCTGGAAGGCGGAACGGCGATCGTGGAAGCGTTCGACCGCCGGCTCGTCTGGACGCCCCAGGCCCGCGACGGCGACACGGTCGCCACCGGCCAATGCGTCGCCCGCCTCCACGGCCCGGCCCGGGGGCTGCTGGCCGCGGAACGGACCCTGCTGAATATCCTCGGCCGGCTGTCGGGCATCGCCACGCTGGCCCGCCGTTACGTCGAGGCGGTGGCCGGCACCGGGGCGCGGATTTACGACACTCGCAAGACCACGCCGGGCTGGCGCCGCCTGGAGAAGTACGCCGTCCGTTGCGGTGGAGCGTGCAACCACCGAACCGGTTTGTTCGATGCCGTGCTGATCAAGGACAACCACCTTGCCTTGGGTGGTGGCGCCAAGGGTGGGGCCCGGTTTAGCCCCGCCCAGGCCGTGCGGCGAGCGAGGCGTTTTCTCGCCGGCCGGGCCGACGACTTCGACCAGCACCGGGCCGTTGTGGAGATCGAAGTCGACACGCTGGAACAACTCGACGCGGTGCTGCCGGCGGAACCCGACCTGGTGCTGCTGGACAACATGACGCCGTCCCAACTGGGCAAGGCCGTTTCCCGCCGGGACGCCGTGAATCGGAGCGTACAGTTGGAGGCCTCGGGAGGGGTGAGCCTGGAGAGCGTGCGGGCGATCGCCACCTCGGGCGTCGACCGAATCAGCGTGGGGGCCTTGACGCATTCGGCCGTGGCGCTCGACCTGGGGCTGGACTGGCTCTCGGCCCAGTGAGACGGTGCGGCTTTGGAGAGAATGGTAACGGTCGAGATGCCCGAATCGTTCCCATCGTGTCACCGTTTGCGGGTCTCGGAGCCATTCCGAGGCGGTTGTCCGCCAGCGGTACGAGTAACGTTTTCAGCATTTTCGTTGAAGGGGTTTGGGTCGTTAAGACTCCGTCCCGGAACGGGCCAATACGATTACTTCGGTTTCGCCGCACGGCGGTCCACTCGCTCGATGAGCGTCCGCATCGCCTTTCCGCACGGCGCGGCGACGCTTCTTCGAGGTGCTTTTGCAGAAACGAGTTGCGAGCGGGCGAAGCTGCTTGGCCTTCTTGTGATGAAACCGATGCGGGCAACTTTTCGGGCCTAGTAGAACGGCGCCAGTTTGGGCGCTGTCCTACCAAGACCTTGTTCCACGGGTTTGCTGAGAAGAGCTTCCGCGTTGTGTCCGCTGGTTGGGCTTTGCGATGTCTTCGCCGCTCTCAAGCGACCTTCTCCGCGCGGGGGCGGAGAGAGGGCGTGGCAGGCCGCCGCCGAGAGTCTGCCGCGCGACGGTTGGCTGCCGGCGGCCCGGTGTTGTTTCTCCGGTATCGCAGTGCGGCCAGTCCCACGTAAAGGAACTGGAAGATCAGGATGCCGCCCACGTAACCTTGTCCGCCGCCGCCGAACCCGTAGCTGTGAAGGCCGGCGCCGAGCACGAAATTGACGCCGTACCAGGCCACCACGACGAGGGAGAAGCAGGCGATGGACCAGGCCGGGAGGCCGAATTGACCCACCCAGCCGGCATAGCGGGCGTGCAACAAGGCGAGATAGCCCAGCAGGGCGATCAGTGCCCAGACTTCCTTGGGGTCCCAGCCCCAGAAACGTCCCCAGGCGTAATCCGCCCAGACGCCACCCAGGATCGTGCCGATGGCCAACAAGAGCACGCCCACCTGGAGCGACCGGTAGGTGAAGCGGTTGAGCGCGTTGATGGCATGGCGATTCTGCGAACGAACCAGGAAGTAGGCCAGGGTGATGTTGGAGATGCCCAGAGCCAGCGCGAACGCGGCGTAGCTGAGCGTGATGGTGAGTACGTGAATGACCAGCCAGAAGTTGTTTCTCAACACGGGCTGAAGAGGCCGGAGGCTGGGGTCGAGCAAGATCGAACAGTTGTCGGCCAGCACCAGTGTCAGCGTAGATACCGCGGTCGCCGCGGCGAGGATGTACTTCTTTCGGTAGACCAATTCGAAGATCATTCCCAACACGGCGACCCCCAGCCCAACATAGATCACCGACTCGTACATATTGGTCACCGGTGCTCGTCCTGAGATCGCCATCCGCATACCGAAGCCCACGAACATCGCCACCACTCCGGCCAGGTGAGCCAGCAGAGCACCCCGGTAGAAGAGTTTCCAGCCGGTACCCATGCTCAACAACACCGCCAGAAAGGCCAGCAAGGTGAATGCCCAGGCAAACCGGAAGGGGGCCCAGCGGTTGTAGCTCACCTCCCAATCGATTACCTTGCGTTGGGGATAGGAGCCCAACCGGGGTCCCAGCGCCTCGACCCGGGCAATCAGGTCTCGCGAGGCGGCATTGAATCGGGCCGGCGTCCCGGCGAGCAGTGCTTGCCGCGTCTCTCGCAGGCTCTGCTGAATCTGCCGCATCTTGCCCGAAGGATCGAGGGCATCGTCGAAGGTGGTTTGCAGGAGGAACTGGACCGACACCCACTCGTCATCCTCGCTTCCGCCCAAGGGCAGCAGGCGGAGCCGGCGTCCCATGCGGTGGTCCTCGTATAGCCAGAGCTTGTCGGCAAGTTGGAGGGCCTTCTTTTCAAAGGTAGTCAACCCTTGCTGCCGGTTTCTCCGCAGTTGCTCCGTCCAGTGGAGAAAGGAGGAAGCAACCCCGGTCTGGGGATCGGTGATGGTGGCCTTGCTGATTTCCAGCGGAGAGACGTGCTTCTGGTCCGGGGCAAGTCCCAGCGCCTGGCGCAGCGCGAGATAATCGACGCGCAGCAGGGGAGCACGGTCCCACTTGTCGGGCGCGTGGTGCGCGAAGTAAGGCGAGACTGCGGGGGAAGGGCCCGCGTGTGGGTCGGCGGCAGCGTCCCAGCCTTGCCATTGGAAGAGCATGGTGAGGTAAAGGGCCACCGGTTCGAGTTTTTCGCCCGACTGCGGATCTTGCAGACTACCCCGGTTGGCGATCATCCGCAGCGTTTCCCAGGCCAGGCTGTCCAGCGGCTTGTAGCGCCCGCCGTCTTGAACGGGAAGACCGCGCCACTGGTCCCAATCGCAGCGACCGCCGGGCGCGGTTGCCGCCGGAGCGAGCGGGCTCGAGCTGAGGAGGAAAGTCAAGGCAAGAATCGCACAACGCATCGGACTTCTCCGTCTTGATTGGTGGAAACGCATGGTACGTGTCGTCCCGTCGTCGCCCCTGGCCGGGCTTCGCTCTAGGCGACTCGCGACCTGGCTGCTTCAGGTGGTCGATGGGCAGTTCGGCTTTTTGGGCCGGACACACCGGGCTGTTTCCGGGACGAGGGTTGGCCGTCGCCCTTTCCGGCCGAAGATCGCCGCCCAAAGGGCCAGGGTATCTTGAACCAACGGACCGCGCGGGCGTAAAACATGGCGAACGAGCCCAGGCAGATCATCAGGCAGCCGAGGTACTTCAAGCTTCTTCCCGGGTCGTAGGCCGCGGTGAGGATGGACGCCTGCTTGCCCGACGGCAATTCGTCGAATCCCGACTGATACAAGGTGAACTTGCCGTGGGTGAGGGGTTCGTTCATGGAGATTTCGCGCCGGGTGTCGAGGTCTTGTTGCCGATCGACCAGGCGAACCGTGCTCTTGAAGGCGGCGTCGCCCATTCGCCCGGGGTTCTTCCTTCGCTCGAAATTCAGCAATTCGAGGGAGAAGGGGAGGGGGAGGCGTTCGTAGCCCAATTGCAGGGAAAGAGGCCCCTTGGGCGTGGAAATCGTTCGCTCGCCAAAGGAAGGGTCCTGCCGCTTGAGCCACTGGTTTTCGGTGATCCCGCCGGCCTGGATTTCGACCAGTGCCGCCGCTTCCGGTGCCTGGGTTGCCCCGGCGGCGAGTTGAACGCCCTCGAACGTGACCTGCTCGCGCGCCGACGGCAAGTGCTTCAGCAGGGAGACTTGAAAGCCGGCGGCGATGGGCATCCGCTGGTTGAGCCGCACCTGGCCGCGCGATTCGTAGCGGCCGTCGATGCCCGTGCGGCAGAACAGCTTTCCGTCCGGCGTCTGCAGGAATTCGGTTTTCGACTCCGCGGAAACGGCGGCGTGATGATACCAGAACTTGACCGGACAACTCCCCCCGTGAATGCTGTCGAAGTTCAGCAGGGGATGCAAGGCAAAGGCGATTTGTTGTTGCGGCGCGTCCTCGCCGGGCAGGTGGACGAGAATCTCGAGCATGGGATTCACGGGTTCCTCGCCCACCGTGCGGAAGCCGCCGTTGCCGTCCGGCTGAGCATTGGGCAAGTACGCTTGAATTTCCACGGAGACCTGGCCGCCCTCCAAGGGGATCTGCTTTCCCATCTGTTGTTCCACGGCAACCCGTTTCGTGTGGCCGTCGTAGTGGATGGCGAGGACGCCGAGTTTCTCGGAGTCGACCGACGGGGGGTTGAGGAAATCGTCCGCCATGGTGTTGGCCGGCGCCTGGTGGAACTCAAACTCGGCGGGGCCGATCTTGGACGCGCCGCGGAACGGGCTGGCCACCAGCCACTGCTGGCGGATTTGCTTCCCGTCGGAGCCGTGCAAGGCAAACTCGATTGCCGGGTCGCCGGTCCGGGCAGGGTCTCGAACCCAGGTGCGTTTCACCCGGGCGTGCCGCAGAAACCTCAAGACCCGAAGATGGACTCCGTTCAGTTGGCCGAGGTCGAGTGTCTTGCCCTGGGGCCAGTCGACGGGGCCGGGGCGGAAGATGAAGGCCGCGGCACGTGACTGGTCGCTTTCCGGCCAAACGGCGGCGAACTCCGTTTGCGTTGGAATGAGGATGGAGTTGGATGCCTCGCCCTCCACAATCGTGAGGCGACCGTCTGTTCCACCGAGAAAGGTCTGGATGGAGCCACCCAGCAACAGCAACAATCCCAAATGCGTTACCAAAAACGCGATCCGCTGCTTCCAGGGAAAACGCATCGCCGTGGCGGCCAGGATATTCAGGCCCAACAATGCCAGCAAGGCGATGAACCCATCGCTCTTATAAACGTACCATTGGGCGTATTCTCGGCCTCGCGCTGCCTCTAGAACGGTGGCGCAAGCCAATACGGCCGCCAAGGCCACGATCAAGATCACCGCCAGCCGCAGCGATCCCAGAACTTGAAACTGGCCCAGCCGGGCCGATACCGGCGTGCCGCGAGTTTCTCGCCGCCTCCAGCGGAAGGGGATTCCCATGCGTCCAAGGATCGAATCCGAACGAGCAGACGTCGGCTCTTGCCGATCGGTTTTCCGGCCTGAATCCATACGATTCTTCGCGCCCTTTTGGGGCAAGCGAATCCTTTTCGCCACGGGGAGAAAACAAGAGGCGGACGGGCGAGTCTAGCGAATCCAGCCAGCTTGGGCAATATCAGTTGGAGCGTTGTCGCCCACCGGTGGACGGGCAGAAGCGGAGATGATCTAGGTTAGTCCTTCAGGCGGAACAAGCGGGAGACGGCGTCCAATAGTATTTCCGGAGTTCCATGCCGTGCCCCCTGGTGAAGCGATTCCAAGGGGGGATGCAGGAGTTTGTTGAGCAGGCGGTCGAACGCGCGGTGGATTTCGTGGTGTGCCTTGTCGTCCAACTCCGGCAGTTTGTGGGACAGGCGCTGCAACTCGAGCTCCATGGTTTCTTGCCATTTCTGTCTCAGTCGCTGGACGACGGGTCCCACGGCGCGGTGGTTCAAGGCGGTCATGAACTGCGCGGCTTCGTCTTCGATGATTTCCAGTGCTCGGGGCAATTCTCTCTTCCGCCGCCGCCGGTTGGCTTCACATGCCGAGCGCAAATCGTCGATCGAATAGAGATAGACGGCCGGCCGGTCGCCAATGGCCGGATCGAAGTCGCGAGGCACGGCCAGATCGACGATCAGCAGGGGCCGTTGCCCGCGAGCCTTTTCCAAGGCGAGAAAATCCTCCAGGGTGACGATCGCCTGCTTGGCGCTGGTCGTGCTCACAATCAGATCGGCCTCGGCCACGGCGTCCAGCAGCTTTTCCCAGAGTTGGACCGTGCCGTTCCACCGCCGGGCCAGCACCAGGGCGCGCTGCGGGCCGCGATTGACCACGGTGACCCGGCACGCCCCTTCCGCCCGCAGATACTCCAGCGTCTCCTCGGCCATCTCGCCGGCACCGATCAAGAGGATTTTCTTGTCGTCGAATCGCTCGAAGATGCGCTTGGCAAAGTCGGCCACGGCCACGCTGGGAATACTGACACGATGCCGGTGGATACCGGTTTCCGAGGCCACCCGTCGCGACGTGCGAAAGGCCGCCTGGAAGGCGGAATGGGTGAGCGGACCGGTCGCCTTCTGTTCGGTCGCCAGCCGGTAAGCAGCCTTGACTTGAGCCACGATCTGCGGCTCTCCCACCACCATGCTGTCGAGACTGCTGGCCACCAGGAAAAGGTGCTTGATCGCCTCCGGGCCCTCGCGCTCGTACAACTGCTCGACAATCTCGCCCGGATTCAAGCCGTGAAACTTGGCCACGAAGCCGGCCAGTTGGCGGGCGCTGGGCATGTTCCCCGTGGGGATGGCCGTATAGAGTTCCACGCGGTTGCAGGTGGATAGCAACACCGCTTCCAGGTGGGGAAACTCCCGCTGGAGTTGCCCCAAGGCCGAACAGGCCTGGTCCGAACTGAACGCGATTTGCTCACGCAGCGCAATCGAAGTTTCGTGGTGGCTGCAGCCGAGTACTTGGAGTCTCATCAGGCATTCCGTGCAACCGACGGTGTGCTGTTTTCTGACCGGACCCGCGGTGATCTCTCCCCGACAGGAGGACATCGAATCGGCCGGCGACAATCCCCGCCTGATCGCCGGCGACCGGAGCGTGAGGAAGACCATTGCGGGCGGCCCAACGCAACCCCGGCGGCGGCAGGCTTCCCCCGCGCGGGCAATGCCGCGAGGCACTCGTGTCCGATTTCAATGTCCCGGTCCGAGCACCCGAAACGGCGAAAAACACACCCGTTCCACGGCGATCCAGCCGGTTTTCTGTCCGAGGAGGCGTGATGATAGCGAAAACCACCGAGAGATGTAAATGGCAACTCTCTTGTCCCCGGCCGCCGGCCTTCTCGCCGGACCGAGGCCGTATCCCGTTGCCAGGGAACCACTTAGAGAGTGGCACCCGGTGGCCTGAACGACACACGGGTCAGGGCCCCACCGGGACACGCCCCCTGGCCGAGGCCATTTCCACGATCTTGGGAACAAAGGCCGTCTTCCCCATGATCCGGGAAACGACCGCCGGGGGAGCCGAACGGTAAAACAGCTTGGCCTCGACCAAGATCTCGCCGGAAAGGTCGCTGGGAAGCACGATTTCCACGGTGTCCCGGGAGAATGCCTTGGGAGGAATCGTGCGTTTGCGGAGAAACCGCGCCATTTCCCACAGTTTGACCGTGGCCTCTCCCTGGGCGTCGCCGGCCACGGCGCCGAACGCGATTGCGTCGGGTGGCAACTCGCCGCTGGGCCCCAAGGCACCCCGTTCAAACAACACGGTCCCGTCCGGACCCGTCACCCGCAGTTCGACCCACATCTGCCGCAACTCCGTCACGCCGGTCGGCAGGTTGTGTCCGGCGGCCACATTGTGGACCAGCAGATCCAACTTGAATGCCCGACCGGGCTCCGCCCGCCGGGGAAGTTTCAACTCGATCTTGGCGGCGATCTTCAGGCGTGCCTCGGCCATTTGAGCATGAAGGGCACCGCCCCCGAGGCGATCGGCGTTGGCATTGCCACCTACGAAATAGTGAGGAAAGATCGGACGAATGGGGCCATTTTCGGCGGACTGCCCCGTCACTTCCACAGGCCGCAGGGTTTGGGCAACCCGGAGCGAGTCCTCCACCGAGCGCATGTGACAATCCTGGCACTGAATCCCCCGCTCCGCATAAACGCTCGATTTCCACTCCCCGTAGGTATGCTCAATCACGAAGCCGTTGATGGGATGGATGACCGTGTGGCAACTGGCGCAGAACTCGGACTTGGCGAAAAAATCGAGCTTCTGCCCGGTGTGTCTCCGGTTTTCCAAGGTCGTTTCGTGTGGCCCATACTTGGTTTCGCTCAGTTGCAACACAAAGGAAGCGTTGCCCGGCTCTTTCCAGGGACCTTCCACTCCCGTCAGCGCGCAGATTTGATGGCAGACGTCACACGCCACGCCGGCCGTGGCCTGGGGAGGCAAGGCGGAGTCGACCTCGGTGGGAATCAACCCTGAGGCGACGCCGGCCGGTGCATGACAGCCCGAGCAAAAGGCGTAGATTCGGTCACCCGCCTCCTGCCGCGCCGTTTCGGCAAAACTCCGGTAAAACGATTCCGTATGGGAGACGGAGTGCATCGAGCCTTCGATTTCTTCTAACTGCCGCGGGTGACAGACCGCGCAATCCCGATTGAGGAAAACGAAGTCGAGGTCCAGTGGCGAGCGATCGGCCGTGGCCATCAGAGAGTATCCGAAGGGACCGCTGGGGGGTTCGGCCGGCCGGCCCTTCTCGTCCGAGAGGCCCAAGGGGGTCATCGAGAGCACGGCACACGTCGCCGCGCTGTGGAGCAACGCCCAGCGCATGGCAGCCTCTCCAGAGTCTGTCGGGACGCCGCGACACTCGCCGTGGCGAGGGTCTGCCCCCCGCCGAGGCACATAGCGATCCCTTTTTCCTCACAGATGCACTGTAGGAGTATAGCGCGGTTGCCATAACGCGACAAGCAACAGGCATGGCGAGGACTGCCCGGGCCGGTGGAGCCGATATACATTACTTAATAAATAATGTATTTGACTCAACCAATTCTTTTTGGGGGGCGTCCGGCGAAAGAAAAACCCTTCGGCAGGTTGAGAAGCTGCCCGGCCAGAACTCCGCCCCGAGGGCAAGCAAATGCTTGACTTGGTCGAGAGCTCGCGGCAACAGGAACGGCATCGGAGGGCCAAGTGGACACCCGCGTGCGATGCGGCGGAGAATGGACGTAAATCCCGGCACGCCCAGGGTGGGCGACTTTTCTAGCGTTGCAACCGGGAGCGGGCACGAAATCGAGAAACAATCACCTCTGTTGAAAAACAGCTTAAGTGTCGACCTTCCAAAAGGCGAACAAGAGAGCATACGAAGGGGAAATATAGTGTTTTTCGTCAGTTTTAGCTGCAAAAAAGCGAGAACCATCACTTTGTTGGTGATCTAAGGCAAGGGCCAAGTTACTTTCTCACGCAAACCCAATTGGCTCTCGGTTCGGTCATGAGGACCAACGGACCTACGAGACGACAACGGGCATTTCAAAACCCGAGCAAGGAGGTGAAGTCGTGGGTGTCATTACGCAAGCCAGGCGTCCATGGCGGTATTCGCTCGTTGGGCTGACTGCACTGGGCTTTGTGTTGCTGGGATTTGGGGCGTGCAGGTCGCCGCACCAACCCACGCGACGCATGGAGCCCAACCTGGATCCGGGGCCCCCCAGGGGGGACAATTTCTTCCACGAAGCATCCTACGGAAAGCTCCAGGTTTCTGTTCCCGAAATTCCGGGAGCGGAGTACGTCAACGACGACGAACTCTGCCTGACCTGCCACCAGGTTTACGCGGAAAGCTTCCAGAACAATGTCCATCGCGGTCTGCACCAGGAGGGGCAGTCGTGTGAGGCATGTCACGGGCCGGCCAGCCGCCATCTGGAGACACGGGGCAAAGAGCCCGGCTTGATCCAGAGTTTCAAGACGGGAGATCCGGCGGTGGCCGCGGAGTTGTGTCTGCGATGCCACGAGAATAACGCCTGCGAGCCGGGTGCCCAATGGCGTTTCTCGGTTCACGCCCACAACGGCGTGACTTGCGTCGACTGCCACACGTCGCACTACAACGTTCCAGCGGGAACCCCCCCGACCACCGAGCCGGGGGCGGCGATGCTGGACTCCAACGGGCGGCCGATCACGCTGACCGCATACGAAAAGCCTGCCCAGCGCTCCTCGCTGGCGGGGAGTTCCAACAATCTCAACGCCGTGGCACCGTACGTCTGCTACAAGTGCCACGCCGACATGCAAGAGATGCAGGAGATTGCCGGACCGCACCAGATCTGCGGTCCCAACGGCTTCAACTGCACGACCTGCCACGATCCGCATGGCAAGATCCGCGAGGAAACCCGAACGGACCTCTGCCTGCAGTGTCACGGCAACGGGGCTCCCGTGATGGCCTGGCACTCGTCGACGCACAGCCTGGTGGGCACGGCCTGCACGGACTGCCACAATCCGCACCCCAGCAGTGGCGTTCCCCGGGTGGTCAACGTCAGCCATACCGACGTGCGGCGTCCCAAGCGTCTTCCCATGGCGGTGCAGGAACCGGAAGTCTGCTACAAGTGCCACGCCAAGATCTACGGGAAGAACAGCATGCCTTCGCACCATCCGATCAAGGAAGGCAAGATGGTCTGCTCGGACTGCCACGACGCGCACGGGCAGATGGAGGACAACCTCAAGGGCGTGTCGGTCAACGAGGTGTGTTACAAGTGCCACATGGAGAAGTGCGGGCCGTTCGTGTGGGAGCACCCACCGGTGACCGAGGACTGCACGATCTGCCACGAACCGCACGGTACGGTGGAGAACAACTTGTTGCGTCAGCCTACTGTGTTCCTCTGCCTGCGGTGCCATACCGGTCACCGCAAGGACAACCGCAATCCCGACCTCTACGCCACGGTGCGTGCCGGGACCTTCACGGATTGCACGCAGTGCCATAACCAGATTCACGGAAGCGACCTGCCGTCGAATAGCCGACGGCGCACCTTCTTCCGATAACGCGGATCAGTGGTCGCTGGAAAACTCCAACAATAGTCCAACAATACCCGGGGGGACCGGATGATGAAATGGAAGGCAAGGATTGCCACCCTGGCGGTCGCCGTGCTGGTGCCTGGAGGGGCGTGGGGAGCGGACGGCCAGAACCCGGCGACAGCGTCGGATGCACAGCCCGCCGTGAAGGAGTCGATTCTCTTTCCCAACCGCACGGCGGATTACCTCGAGGGCTCTCCACTGGTAGCCCGCGGCCAATCGCCTGCCGGCTACGGTTCGAGCGTGATCGGACGCTTCGGCTGGTGGGCCACGAGCATCGACGGCGACCTGACCAAGATAGGCGAATGGCAGGACCTCGACCGCTCGCCGTTCTGGGACATCGACGGCTTGGCCAGTAATGGGGAGTCGACGTTCGATTTCTTCGCCACGGGGACCGACCTGGAAACCACGCAGGTGGGGGGGCATTACTATCGCCCCGGCTTGACCACCGACGTCCAGTACCAGCGGTTTCTCCACCGGCTGGACCACGATCCCTTGGAGAACTTCCTGGGGATTTTCCCCTCGCAGCCGAAATTCGACGCCGAGGAAGGGGCGCTGACCAACCCGGGCGACCTCAACCGCACGTTTCTCAGCCAGGACCTCAACGTGGGTGAGAATTACGCCATTCGCGTTCAGGAGTTGGACGTGAAGTTCAAGGGGAATTTCACGGAGAACATCAAGTGGCGGCTCAACCTTTGGGGAATGCGGAAGTCGGGCGAGCGCCAGGCCAGGGCGGCATCTCACTGCTTCAATGGTGCCGTGGTCGATACGGGCGTGGTGGGCGGTGTGACGGGGCCGGGCATTGCCACCGACCCTGCCGTTCCCGCCGGTGCCCGCGCCTGCCACGTGCTCAGCCAGCGGCAAAGGATCGACTGGCTGACCACGGAAATCGAGCCGGTTCTGGAGGGGCGGTTCGGTCCGCTCACCTTGGAGTATTCCCGCGTGATGCGAGGGTTTAGCCAGGACGACGACCTGGTCACCCGGAACCATACCACGAACAACGTCAACCGCTCGATTGGAGGCGTGGGCGACGGTGTGCTTCCGGTGGGCGGCACGGCGGCCGGCTCGGTCGTTGCATACGCGGTGGTGCCGGAGAATTTCACGGAGATCGACCGGCTGAAGATCGGCCTGGACGTGAGCGACAACACGGGCTTCTACGGCCTCCTGTTCACCGGCAACAACCACAACAAGAACCGGGAAACCGACCGCCGCTACAGTGGTTTTGATTTGCGGCTGACGAACCACTCGATTGACGGACTGTCGGTGACCGGCTACGCCAAGAAACTGGATGAGCGCAACCAGGATGCCCCGTTCTTCGCCCTGGATGGTACGGAGGTCGTTCCGTCGGGACAACCGGACGCCGGCTTGAACCGCCTGGAACACCCCTGGAACCGCGACCGCACGTCGGCCGGCGTGAAGGGAAGATGGCGTTGGTTCAACTCGCGTCGCCTGGCCTTTACCGGGAGCTACGACTACACCGGTGTTCACCGCGACTTCACCGACCATGAGACCACGCATCCGGACCAGGTATTCACCCAGGAGGTGACCGCCTACAACACCTTCAAGGTGGGTGCCGACATGCAGTGGTGTTCTTCCCTGGAGACGAAGCTGTATTACACCAGGCAGAACATCGACAATCCGATCTTTGCGGCCCACGAACCCAACGGGGTCACCAACAGCAGCCTGCCCGACAGTGTCGACCTGGTGGATCTGCAGGGTACCTGGTATCCGTCGGACAACTTCCTGGTCAGCGCCACCTTCGGGATCGAAAACCGATCGCAGACCTCGAACCGGGCCAACTTCGAGGAGGACAACTACCCGATTATCGCCACCGCCTGGTATGCTCCCACCTCGAAGTGGTCCGTGTCGGGTGGCTACGGCTACTTTTCCAACTGGATTTCGCAGGACATTACGCTGGGAGATCAGACCGATCGCTGGGTAGACAAGGGCTCCTATTGGCGTCACTACCTGGACCCGGCCACCACCAGGTGGGACTACGGCGGCACCAGCCAGGTCGTCAACGTGGGGACCCGGTACGACTACACGCGCTGCCTGACCCTGATGGGGAACGTGGAGTGGAGCAGGAGTCGGAACAGTTTTGTTTCGCCCTCGGCCGACCCCTACAATCTCGCCGGCGCCGGCCAGAGCCCCGACTTCCCCGTGACTCCCGACTGGTCCGATCTGCCGGGACTCTCCGACGTGTTGGTGGAAACAACGCGGTTTACGGCCGGGGTGGACTACTTGCTCAGCGACTCGTTCACCTGCTTCTTCCGCTACAACTTCTTCGATTACGAAGACAAATCGGTGAATCGCAACAGTGGAACGGCCCACCTGTTCCTTGCAGGTCTCTCCGGGTCGTACTAAAGCTGTGCGAAGATGACCGTTTTCTCCTGACCACCCGATCGCGGCAGCGGCCTCCGGCAACCATGCGGAGGCCGTCGCCGTTTCTTGGCGGAGACGACGGTCGGCCGACCGAGGTAAACAGGAGGGGGATATTCGTGCGCACAACGGGAGGACGCGCCTAGGGTGACGAAAATCCCTGCTGTTTTTGAAAGTCGTTCATTCCGTTTTTGTTT
>CAYZWG010000002.1:45716-48420 GCA_964481605.1 uncultured Planctomycetaceae bacterium | reverse complement strand
AGCAGGCCAATGCTCCACGATTCGCTACATTTTTGTCACCCTAGGGCGAGGCTCCCGCCGAGCCGGGGAATGAGGACGTTCCCGTCGCCACGGCTCGGCGGGAGCCTCGCCCTCCCAAAACGGCGTTTGGCGTGGGGCTGCCGGCGGCGCGCAACCGTCCCTCAAACTCTAGGTCGCCACGCGGCCCGGTCAAGAATGTCCCCCGCCTGGGGCCAGCAACGGCTGGTGGCGTGGAGGGGGCAGGAGAGCCCGCTGGCGCCAGGTGGAATGCACCGCGGCAGCAGAAGGACGCCCCGCGATCACGGCGATCAGCGGGGGTTTGCGGGTATCTTCCTGGATAACGCCCGCAATGCGAGTGCCTGTGGCGGTCAGCTCTGGATGTAGTCCTTCATGGCCTGGTTTTCCATCGCCAGATGATCGTGCTGGGCCTTGACCACGTCGCCGATCGAAACCATTCCCACCAGCCGCCCCTCGGAGAGGACCGGCATGTGGCGGATATGGTTCGTCGTCATTAGACCCATCACTTCTTCCACGGCCTCGGAGGGACTGCCCGTAATCAGGGTGGTGCTCATCGCTTCGGCCGCGGAAGTCGACGCCAGCGGTTGGTTCCGTGAGGCGCAGGCGTGAAGAATATCGCGCTCGGTGATGATGCCCACTACTTTCTCGCCCTCGGCCACGTGACGCTCACAGACCAGCAGCGAGCCGATGTTGTGCTCGACCAGCTTGGCCACGACCTGTTCCAGCGTGGCGTCCGGCTCGATCGTGTAAACGATGCTTCCCTTGGATTTGAGAATTTCTTCGAGTGTCATGGGTAACTCCCCTTCCAACAGACCTGGCTTCCCCCAGTCCAGCCGCCGCGTACGGCGAACCCAATACGAAGGGTATACAATACGGCCGGACGGTCCAGCGGGTCAAGCGCGATTGCGGCCGCCGCGGAGCGCGGTTCGACAGTCTGGGTTGTGCGGGAAAAACTGTGGAAAATGGGCAATTTGCCGCCTTCGTCTGGCCTGTTCCGGGCCCCCGACTCGCCCCGCGGCGCCTCGAGCCGGCCCTCCGCCGGCGGTGGACACTTCCGCCGAAATGGGCCCGGCACGCAGGCGGAAAAGCCCCTATAGACGACCGGGGGCGTGATGATTCAGCCGCCGCCGGCCCAGGCCGGCGTTCGGCGCGGGTCTCGCGGACCACTGCGGTAAACATCTTTGCGAGTCGCAAAATGCTTGTGTTTTCCTCGTTTCGTCCAGCGGCGCCCATCGTAACCCGAAGCGCAAGCGAAGCCATCGTAACCCGAAGCGCAAGCGAGGGAGAATCATCAGCCGGCAATCCCTCGCTTACGCTTCGAGTTACGATTTACGAGCGTCCAGCGGCCCTTGAAGATGTTTCCAACCGTGGTCTCCTGACCCGCGCCGAACGCTGGAAGACCCGGACCGAGCACTACGCTGGCCTGGCTCAACGGTATTGCTGTCAGCGGGGCGGGATTTCCGCGATGCGAATATTTCGGAAAGAGAAGTCGGTCGTCGGGTCGTGGCCTTGAATCTGGATGGTGCCCGCCTTCAACCGCAGCCCGCGGCGGGGATTCTCGTCCGGCTGGCGCGGATCGCTCCAGTCCGACACCTGGTAGCCGTCGACCCAGGCGGCCATGTGCCGGTCGTCGACGTGCAGCGTCTGGTGAAACCATTGGCGATCGTTGGCGACGACCTTTCGGGCGTTCTGGCGGCGGAAGATTCCGCCGGTGCCGCAGTCCTTGGGCTTGGTTCGGTCGCCGTCGAGGTAGCCGTTGTGGATCTGGCATTCGTAGCCGTTCATGGTTTCGCCGGGAATGCAGCGGAAGAAGATGCCCGAGTTGAGGTCCGTGCCGTTGACGATCGCCTCCAACTGCAAGGTGAAGTCTTCATACTGGGCCTGGGTTTCCAGCATCCCCCGCCCATTTTTCACGTTGAGCCAGCCTTCGGGCGTGACAGAGAAGACGCTGGGAAGTTGGGGAAAGGTCTTCCACCCCTGGAGGTTCTTGCCGTTGAATATTCGCTTCATGCCCAGCGGTCGGAGCTTGACGTTGCGGAACTCGATTTTGCCGGTGTTGAACTGCAGGCCGATAAACCCTCGTCCCAGGGGCTTGGGATCGGTGTAGTCGAGCACGGTTTGGCCGTCGAGCCGGACGAGGAAATGTGGGCCGTCGGCGGTGATCTCGAAAGTTTGCCAGTCGGTGCTGTCGTGATTGCCTTGGGCCCGTCGCCGCTGGACGAAGCTTCCGGTGGGAAAGGGGTTGTCGGCAACATCGGCGATGTTCAACTCGTAGCACTTGCGGGTCACGTCGGTGGGGTGGGGGCTGGTGCGCAAGAAAACGCCGCTGTTGGCGCCCGCCCCACTGCGGAAATCGACCTTCAGCACGTAGTCGCCGAACTGGCTGGTGGTGTAGAGGAGGCCCTTTTGGCCCTCGTCGGCCGAAATCACCCCCCCGGCCACCCGCCAGTTGGCCTCGCTCGACGCCCGCCAGCCGAAAAGGGTCTGGCCGTCGAAGAGCAGGATCCAGCCCTGGGCAAGCTCCCGGGGAGTGAGCGTGTTCACCCCGGCGGCAAACCCGCTCCCGGCCAGCAGCACCACGCACAACAAAGCGGCCGGGACGCCGGCTCGACACGATCGCGGGCAGGCGGTCGCCTTCATGTTTTCTCCCAGGGGGCAGTTGTTCCAACAGCAGGACGTGGCGTTG
>CAYZWG010000002.1:41330-45616 GCA_964481605.1 uncultured Planctomycetaceae bacterium | reverse complement strand
CGGCGGGGTCGGGAGACCCGCGCCGAACGAAACTCGGGAGACCCGGGCCGAACGAAGCCACCCCTACCGTACTGCGGGGGACACGAGAATTCAAACGGGCGGCTTTTCCCCACGCGGCCCGATCTCCAGGTAGATTTCACCTTGCGGGGCGTCGTCTTCCGCCCCCGCCGGCCCGGCTGGGGCGAACTCCAGCGCGAGCCGGTTGCCGGCGGCGAGTCGATCGGCGATCTCGAAGCGGGTGGGCAATCCGCCGGGACCGGCCCTGCCCAAGGCCCGGTCGTTGAGCTTTACGGTCGCTTGGGCGGCCAGACCGGCCACCACCAGCCAAACCGAGTCCTCCGGCGAGATTCCCGTGGGACGCCCGAATCGCCGCCGCCAGACGGTTCCCCCGGGCGATCGACAGCATGTCCAGGGCCGGCGAAGCCGAATGCGGTGGGGGCTCATGGCGGGTGGGGATGGATCGGGACCGAGGGCGGCAAGAGGCAAGTCACCGATACATTCTATCCCGCCCGTCGCCTTGCGGCCCGCCGCGGTCGACTTTCGCCGCCTTCAGGCGCTGGTCGCCGTGACGGAGACGCCGGTCGACGGCTCGCTGCTGCCGGCGACCAACTCGGCGGCGGGCGCTTCCACCTGGTTTTCGGCCGGCTGGGCGGGTCTCTTTTCATAGCCCAGTTTCCTCAGCACTTCGAGGACCTCGCTGCAGGTGGGAAACATCCGCCCGCTGGTTCGCTTATAGCTCTCCAGGGCGCTCATGAACTCCACTTCTTCCGGCGTGTAGTCGCGTTCGCAGGTGGTGGGGTCGATCTGCCGGCGCCGATTCACCTTGGCCCGACGCTTGAGCTTGCGACGCTGGACGGCCACTGGTTCGCTCTTCCGCCGCCGGTCGGTGCCGGCGCGGCGGTCGTTGGTCCGCCGGGGGTCGACGGTGGCGATCGTTTCGGCCGGTCGCTTGGCCGGCTTCCTGGCGGACGTCGTCTTCGTCTTCGGCGAGCCGGCCTTGGCGGTCCTTTTGGCTGTCGTCTTGGCGGCCCCGGGCTTCGTTTTTGCGCGGCTGGCGGTGGGCGTCGGCTTTTTCGCGGTAGCGGAACGCTTGCCCTTGGACGTGGTTTTGGCGGGTTTCTTCTTTGTGCGGACCACGGGCACCCCCTGGTTCTGGCCTGGGCAGGAAACTGGTTGACGATCAGTACACGAACCGGAACGAAAAGCGCGTCCTGCTGGTGTGCTGGATCGGCCGCCGGGGGTGAGAAAATTGACCGCTTGGAGAAAATGGCGGGTTTTGGCAAATGGTGCGGATATTGCGCGTTTTACCGCTGGGGCAGAGGATTCGATTGCGCCGCGCGATGTCATCGCCTGGAGACGGAGGTCCCCATCCGAGGGTTGGCCGCCGAAAACCCGATTTGCCCCGTGCGGGGCGTGGTGTGGGGCGCAGGAATGGACTTTTTTTACAGGGCAGCAGCTAGCGATGGGGGGAAATGGGTTGCCCAAAGCGGCGGTGGCGGCCCGGCCCACGCGCCTCGCATTCTCCCCATGCTTCCACGGCTTGGAAAAACTCAAACGCCACGCTACCTGCGCTACTTCCTTCGTGCTCTTCGCGGGCTTCGTGGTGAACACTGTCCGCGGTGATCGCGGGTTCGGGAACCATTTCACCACGAAGCCCGCGAAGAGCACGAAGAACCGGTTCTACAATGCCGGGTCGTGATCCGGCCTACAGGCTCTCAAAACCTTCCACTTGAAACCACCACCTCGAACAACCTCCGGAAGTCCGTTGCCGCACCCCGTGGTGTGGTGCGGAACGCCCGCCGTCTGCCGACCCCCGCTACCGGCAAGAGAGGAGGCGACCGGGCCAAGAGAAAAGGCCGCCGGCCACTGCGGCGGCCCCCTGGGAGCCTGCACAAAATGGCGATGCCGGCGGGCGTTCCGGCACCGCTGGATGCACGCCACGAAAATCAATGCCGCCCGTTGAAGAGCTTCTTCAGCATCTCGGACGCGGCCTCCTCGGTGGTGGCGGCGGATAGCTTCTCTTGGCGCGACTTGGAGACGCCCACGATCTGCTTTGAACGACGCAGTTTTTCTTTCTCCGCCTCGGTCAGGTCGTGGGTATCCTCGTCGTCGTCGTCCGGGTCGGCGTCTTTGACGGGCTCGGTCTGAACGGTATCTTCGGTGGGGGTCTTTTGGGCCGTGGTTCCATCGGCCACCTTGGTTTCCGTGGCGGCCGAAGCGTCGCCGTCGCCGAACCACTGGCTCACATCGAGCTCGTCGTCGATGACCGGATCTTGCTTCCCGGCAGCGGCGGCGGGCTTCTTCTCCTCCGCCTTCGGCGGGCCCACCTCCTGTCCGGTGATCCGCACGTCAAACTGGAGCTGTCCCACCGCCAGGCGGTCGTCCGGTTTCAATTCCCGTTCCGGCATCACCTGCTCGCCGTTGACGAAGGTGCCATTCTTGCTGCCGAAATCCCGCACGGAAACCATTTGGTCTTCGATGAGAATGACGCAGTGATGCCGGCTGACCAAATCGCTGCTGGGTCGAAGATGGCAGTCTTCCGCCCGGCCAATGAAAAACTTTCGACCCTTGATGGCGATTTCCCGACCGACGTGTTTGCCGTTGGCTACTACGAGCTTTACTTCCATCGTACTTGCGCCATGTTCTCCAGAGTGATCGAACGTTCGCCCCGTATCGCGACATTCCCGACCGGCAAGCGAATCCGCCGCGGGCCAACCCCCCGCCATCGCTACTTGCCGATCGAATCGGCCACGTCCTTGCAGATGTCTCGCAACTCTCGCACCGAGACGTCTTCGAGTCGCTTGCCGTGGCTGTCCAAGTGTTCGTTGATCTTGACCGCCGTCTCCTGCATTACCGCGTGGGTCCGTTCGCTTCCGCCACAGAGGAGGAAGTTCTTTCCCCGTGTGAGGCGCGTGTGGCCGTCGTCATGATCCAAGCCGATCCCCAGCAGGGCAGCCTTCTTCTTGGGCTGGTGCGTTGCTCTCACGCCGCTTCCTCAATCACCACCGCGCCTCGGCCACGGCCGACCGACGAGTTTGAGAATGGTCCAGCGACCGGCTCTTGTCAATCCTTACGCGGAAACTTCTTCGCACAAGGCGAGAAACAAGCTTTCTCTTCCCCGCTGGTTCTGTGCCGGTGGAGTGCGGGGGATACCGACGTCGTGGCTCGATCCGCCCGCTCCCTTCGCCCAACCCGACGGAGGGCGATTCCTACCTATTTCTTCGGCCGTTGGGTCTCGCTCTCCTCACCTTTGGTGTCTTCATCCGATTTGGGGGTGAGTGGGGGCTCGGTTGAGGTGGTGCCTCGCTTGGGCGACATACCCAGCACGGTTCCGCTGGCGTCGTCCTGCATCAGCCAATCGCTGATGTCCCAGTGCGGATCGGATTCAGTGGCCACCGTCCGCGAGGCCGCCTCGCGAAGATCGGCCACCTGCGGTTTGGCTTGACCACCCACGTCGACGCTCAACTCGACGCGAAACTCGATCTGGCCGACGCGAAGCAGATCGCCGTTCTTCAGTTCCTGCTCACCCATGATCTGCTCGTCGTTGACGAAGGTGCCGTTCTTGCTGCCGAAATCCCGCACCACGACAAAGCCCGGCTCGACCAGCACGACGCAATGATACCGGCTGACCACGTCGCTGTGGGGGCGGAGATGGCAGTCGTCGGCCCGGCCGATAAGAAACTTGGGGCGGGCTACCGGCACCACCTGCCCCTGGTGTTTCCCGCTGGTGACGACGAGTTTGACGTCCATAGCCAGGCACCGCCGGGCAAAGGCTGATTGACACCGTCGCAACGAGTTCGTAGTGACCGCATTCATGCGGTCTGTTGCGGGAGCCAGACGCAGGGCTCCGATGAATCGGGGCACTACGAACGGGTTGGGCGAGTATTTACACGCACAGAACGCCCGCAGCTCACCCCGCCGCATAGGGGTATCACTGGATTGCACTAGGCAACAACCGACACTTTCCCATGGATGCAATGTACGTCCAACTGCCGACGAAACAAGCCCAACCCCCAATGAGGACGGTGCGGGGACAAACCTGAACGACGGGCGGTCCGATCGCCGAAACCGTGGGGACGCAACGCGGGAGCGTCTCGGACGATGCCGATCAACCCGACCTTGATCGTACCAGCAAGCGGGCACGGAGTCAAAAAACGGCGGCGAAAGGGGATAGGTTTGCGTTCCAGGCCCGAGGATTCCCAAGCTGGAGCTTGGGAACAAGGTTTAAGCTCCAGCGTCACACTCGGTCCCAAGCTCCAGCGTCACACTCGGTCCCAAGCTCCAGC
>CAYZWG010000002.1:38411-41230 GCA_964481605.1 uncultured Planctomycetaceae bacterium | reverse complement strand
CCAGCGTCACACTCGGTCCCAAGCTCCAGCGTCACACTCGGTCCCAAGCTCCAGCGTCACACTCGGTCCCAAGCTCCAGCTTGGGACCGCATCCTGGGCGAAGCTCTGCTTCGCGAGGTTCTGAAGGAAAACTCAAGCGCGTGGGTTCACATTCCAGACCGGTGGGTTCCCAAGCTGGAGCTTGGGAACCAGAGCCGCTTGAGCCGGTCATCGCGCCCGTTTCTCGGTCCAGGCCGCGGCCGCGTACTTGGCCTCGGCGACGGCGGCCGCTTGTTGGCGTTGAGGCCGGTCGAGCGGGTCGCGTCGGAAGCTCAGATGGAGACTCGCCCCGAGCTTGGGCAGCCAACGCTCGATCAACTCCTCGGCCGTCAGGACCAGCCCGGCGGCTTCCTCCAGGGAACCCAACTCGGGGGCACAGGCGGAACGCCGCAGGAGCACGCTGCCGTGCTGCAACACGGCCCCGCGGACACGTCGCTGGGCACTGCCGGCGATCTTCGTGTCGCCCACCAGGAGGTCGCCCACCGAGCGGCGCTGGAAGCAGAGAAAGGGCTGCCGGGCGGCCGGTTCCCGGGAGCCGGCCGAGCAGGCCGCTTCCACGCCCAAATCGGCCAGCACTTCGATCAGGGTGTGGTGGATCGTCTCGTAGAGGTACCGCCGCCGCCGGGCCAGGGGGTGGGCGGCCGGGGCGGTGAAAGCGTAGGTCAACTCCCGGTCGTGGAGGATGGCTCCGCCGCCGCTGGCCCGCCGCACCAACTCGCACTCGGCGCTGGCCCCGTGGACGGATCGATCCGCGGGGAGTTGGAAGTATCCCAGCGAAAGCGTGGGCGGATCCCACTGGTAGAAGCGTAAGCAGCACCTGCCCGCTCGGGCCGTCCAGTCGAGCAGCACTTCGTCGACCGCCATGTTCCATGCCCCGGGCGCGGGGGGATCAACGATCAGTCGGCATTCGCTGGGGGGCATGGCTGTCGTTTTTTTTCGCTGGGGAGAGGCACCCGCCCTGGGGGGCGTCAATCGCCTGGGGGGCGCCAGGTCAATATCGGCTGCCGCGCCGCCCGCACCTCGTCCGGCCGGCTGATGCCGGTGGTGTGGGGGGCGTCGTGCAACAGCTCGGCATCCTCTTCCGTGATGCGGAAGATGGCCTCGGCAAAGGCGTCCATGGTGGTCTTGCTCTCGGTTTCCGTGGGCTCGATCATCAGTGCCTCGCGGACGATGAGGGGAAAGTAGACGGTGGGGGGGTGGAAGCCGTGGTCGAGAAGCCGCTTGGCGATATCCATGGCGGTGATCTGCCGCTCACTTTTCAACTTTGCGGCCGAGGCCACGAACTCGTGCATGCAGCGGTCGCCTGGGGGGACCGGGAGGAAGTGCTTCAGCCGGCTCAAGAGATAGTTGGCATGGAGCACGGCGTTTTCCGAAACCCGCCGCAAGCCCTCCGGCCCGTGCGTGCGCAGGTAGCCGTACATTCGCACCAGCACCCCCACGTTGCCGAAGAAACTTCGCACCCGGCCGATCGACTTGGGCCGCCGGTCGTCGAGCCGAAAGCTGTTTCCCTCCCGCACGACCAGCGGCGAGGGCAGGTAGGGGGCAAGCTTTTCGGCCACGGCGACCGGCCCGGCCCCGGGACCGCCGCCGCCGTGGGGACCACTAAAGGTCTTGTGGGGGTTGAAGTGCATCATGTCGGCGCCAAAATCGCCCGGCCGGGTGATGCCCAGAATGGCGTTCATATTGGCCCCGTCCAGGTAGACCAGCCCCCCGGCCTGGTGGACCATTCGTGTAATCTGGGCGATCTCACGCTCGAAGATTCCCAGGGTGTTGGGGTTGGTGATCATGAACACCGCGGTGCGGTCGTCGAGCTTGGCGCCCAGGTCGTGCAGATCGACCAGGCCGGCGGCGGTGCTCTTGACCTCCACGGCCTGGAAGCCGGCCATGGCGGCGCTGGCGGGATTCGTGCCGTGGGCGCCGTCGGGAATCAGCACCACGTCGCGGTCCTGCCGCGTGTCGCGAAAATAGGCCGCGGCCACCAACAGGGCCGTCATCTCGCCGTGCGCCCCGGCGGCCGGCTGCAAGGTGACCGCCTCCAGGCCGCTGATCTCGGCGAGCATCTCTTGGCAGTGATAGAGGATTCCCAGCATCCCCTGCAAGGTCTTCTCCGGCTGGTAGGGGTGCAGGTGCAACAACCCCGCCTCGGCGGCCAACGCCTCGTTCCGCTTGGGGTTGTATTTCATCGTGCAGGAGCCGAGCGGGTAGAAGTGCGTGTCGACCGACATGTTTCTTGTCGAGAGGTTGACGAAATGCCGCACCAATTCCGGTTCGGTCAACTCGGGCAGCGGCGGTGGCGACGCGGCCAGCGCGCCCGCCGGCAGGAGTTCCTCAACCGAACCGGCCGGCACATCGGCCACGGGCATATGCACCGCCCGGCAGCCGGGACGCGATTTCTCGAACAAGAGCTGGGCAGTCTGGTGGTTTCGCATGGAAAAGGCTCGCTCGTAGGGCCAGCCGAAAACCGGGTTGTCAACGAATGCCCAAGTTGAACAGCGCCACTTTGGGCTTCTCCCCGCCGGCCCTGTGCCGGTGGAAGACGGGTTTGAGAACTACCACGCCCATACGCGTCTCCCTCCCTGCGTGAGGTCACGGGGAACCGTCGGGGGGGGGGCGGCCCCTGGTAGTTTCCAAACCCACAACCCACCGGCACAGGGCCGGTGGGGGTTCAGGCCTGAGATCCCAACGCTTTACGTTCTTTGACCTTCGCCAAAGCGACGCTGTCCAACAAGGCCGGTCCTACGAGGAGCCGACCACTTCCACCAGGCGGTCGATCTGGGACT
>CAYZWG010000002.1:36192-38311 GCA_964481605.1 uncultured Planctomycetaceae bacterium | reverse complement strand
CAAGGCCGGTCCTACGAGGAGCCGACCACTTCCACCAGGCGGTCGATCTGGGACTTCGTGCGTTTTTCGGTCACGGCGATCAGCAGGCAATCGTGCCACTGGGGATACCATCGCCCCAGGGGCACACCGGCCAGGATTCCCTCGTCGGCCGCGGCGTCGACCAGCGCCGGCACGTCGCGCCCGCCGAGACGAACGACAAACTCCTTGAACGTCGGCGGGGCAAAGGCCGGCTCCACGCCCGGCAACTCCGCCAGGCGCGCGGCCGCATAGCGGCTCTTCCTCAGGCACAACTCGGCCACGCCGCGCAAGCCCTGGGGGCCCAAGGCCGCCAGGTGGACTGCCGCCCGAAGCGCCAACAGCCCCTGGTTGGTGCAAATGTTGCTGGTGGCCTTTTGGCGGCGGATGTGCTGCTCGCGGGTTTGCAGCGTGAGCACCCAGCAGCGCTTGCCGCGGCGATCGACCGTCTGGCCGACGAGGCGGCCGGGCATGCTGCGGACGAACTTTTCGCGACAGGCGAGAATCCCCAGGTAGGGCCCGCCGAAACTCATCGGGCAGCCCAGCGACTGGCCCTCGGCCACGACGATATCGGCGCCGTACCGGCCCGGCCGGGTGAGCAGCCCCAGGCTGACCGGATCGACGGCCACCACCACCAGGGCGCCGGCCTGGTGGGCCACCTGGGCCGCCGCCTCGACGTCCTCCAGGCAGCCGAAGAAGTTGGGATGCTGCACCAGCAGGCAGGCGGTCTGGTCGTCCACCGTCTCGGCCAGCCGCTGGGCCGGGGCCGAGCCGAGGGGGGTATCCAGGGTGACCAGCTCGGTGGGGAGATTCGCCAGGTAGGTGGCCAGAACGCGGCGATATTCGGGGTGGACGCTTTCGAGCACGACCACCTTGCCCCGCCGCGTGGCCCTCTGGGCCATCAACACGGCCTCCGCCGCCGCCGTGGCGCCGTCGTAGAGACTCGTGTTGGAGACGTCCATGCCGGTCAGTTGGGTGATCAGCGTCTGGTACTCGAACAGCGCTTGCAGGTTGCCCTGGCTGGCCTCCGGCTGGTAGGGGGTGTAGGAGGTGTAGAACTCGCTCCGCGAGGCCACCGCGTCGACGATCGCCGGGATGAAGTGGTCGTAGCTGCCGGCGCCGAGAAAGCAGGCGGAGTCGGCGGCGACCGTGTTTCGCCCGGCCAGACCGCGGAGGTGGGCCGCCAACTCCATTTCGACCAGCGGCGGCGGCAGGGCCAGCGGCCGGTTCAAGCGGACCTCGGGCGGGATCATCGCGAATAGCTCGTCGACCGAGGCGGCGCCGATCGCCTCGAGCATCGCCTGGCGGTCGGTTTCCGTGCTGGGAACGTAGGGCATGAGGCATGGGCCTTTCGCTCGGGGGGCCGGCCGGGCCGATCTACTCGTCGGCCATTTCCTCTTCGCACTGCTTCTGGTAGGCCGGGTAGTCGAGCAGGTTGGCCAGCGCCGTCTCGTCGGCGACCTTGATCTTCACCAGCCAGCCGTTCTCGTAAGGGTCGTCGGCCAGGCCTTCGAGTTGATCGGCCACGGCCCCGTGGACCTCGACCACCTCTCCGTCGACGGGGCTGTAGAGGTCGCTCACCGCCTTGACCGATTCGACTTCGCCGAAGGGTTCCCCCGCCGTCAGCCGGCGGCCTACCTCGGGCAACTCGATAAACACCAGGTCGGTCAATGCCTCCAGGGCAAACGCCGAAAGACCCACGGTGGCGATCTTGGCCCCCGAGTCGTCCGGCTCCAGGTGGACCCATTCATGGGTCTTGGCATAAAGAAGCTGTTCGGGCGTCACGTCGAGTTTCCTTTCGGCTTGATTGGTATCTGTCGCGGAAAGCCGTGGTGCGGGGGTTCCCAAGCGGGAGCTTGGGAACCAGGTTATTTATCTCGGTCCCAAGCGGGAGCTTGGGAACCAGGTTGGCTAGCTCCAGGTTGGCGGTGTCGATTCGTCTTGTCTCGGTCCCAAGCTCCAGCTTGGGACCGCACTTCCGCGAAGCTCTGCTTCGCCTGCCGTGGAGCAAAACTCTCGGGCCGCTCGTTCCCAAGCGGGAGCTTGGGAACCAGGTTAAACTCTCGGGCCGCTCGTTCCCAAGCGGGAGCTTGGGAACCAGGTT
>CAYZWG010000002.1:28257-36092 GCA_964481605.1 uncultured Planctomycetaceae bacterium | reverse complement strand
GTTCCCAAGCGGGAGCTTGGGAACCAGGTTGGCGCGTCCTTGGCGGTGTTGATTCGTTTCGGCTCCTTCACTTCGACTTGCGTCGGTAGAAGGGCAGCGGAACCACCCTCGCCTGCTGCCTGCGGCCGCGAACCTCGACCTCCAGGTCCGTGCCCGGGCGGGCGTATTCCGGCAGGACGTAGCCCATGGCGATCGGCTTTTGCAGGGTGGGCGCGAAGGTGCCGCTGGTGGTTTGTCCGATGGTTTTCCCTCCGGCCAGGATGGGGCAGTTCTGGCGTGCCGGTCGCCGGCCCGCCAACTCCAGGCCGATCCGGGTTCGCCGCAACGGTTGTTGTTGGAGCCGTTTCAAGGCGTCGCGTCCGGGAAAGTCGTAGCCTACCAGGTGGCAGGCGAACCCCAGGCCCGCCTCGAAGGGGTTGACCTGCTCGGACAACTCGTGGCCGTAAAGGGGCATCCCGGCCTCCAGCCGCAAGGTGTCTCGCGCGCCGATCCCGGTGGGCGCGATTCCCAGCGGTTGGCCCATCTCCACCAGCGCCTCCCAGACGTCCCGGGCGACCTCCGCCCCCAAGCTCAACTCGAACCCGTCCTCGCCGGTGTAGCCGGTGCGGCTAATGATGCCGCCTTGGCGGCGGGCGGCCGGATGGAGGATTCGTGCCTGGGCCCCCTTGTAATAGCGCATCGAGGCCAGGTCGGCGTCGACCAGCGGCTGCAAAAGGTCGATCACCCGGGGGCCTTGAATGGCGAACATCGCCCAAAGCTCGGTCACGTCGGAGAACAGCACTTCGTGGCCCCGCCGATGGGCCCGCTCGGGCGGCAGGTGCCGGTTTACCCAGCGGACCAGCTTCTCCCGGTTCGAGGCGTTGACCACCACCACGTAATAGGGCTGGCCCTGGGCGTTGTGATAATAGCCCACCAGTACGTCGTCCAGGATGCCGCCGCTGTCGTTGGTGACCAACGAGTAGCGGATCTGTCCCAGCCCCAGATCGGCCACCTTGCGGGTAAGCAATTCGGCCAGAAAGACGGCCGCCCCCGGGCCCTCGAACCGCAGTCGGCCCATGTGCGAGATGTCGGCGATTCCGCCCGCGCCGCGGGTGCCCCGGTGCTCCGCGATGATCGAGGTGTATTGCACGGGCAGCCACCAGCCGGCGAATTCGACCATCCGCCCGCCGTGGGCCTTGTGCCACTCGTACAAGGGTGTTTTGCGTGCCACTGGGTCCTTCGCCGGCATGGCAACTTTCTCCCCGGTGCGGAAAGGCGTTATTGTAGCGATTCGCCGCACACAGGCCAGGGGGCTGTTGACACGCGCATCGCCGCGACTAGCTTTGTCGGTAGGTTGAAAGGGGCGTCCGATGAGCGAGGACCTCGGTAGGGAGACAAGCATGAGCGTTTTCCGACAGCGGGCATGGCCATTTTCGCTGGCGGTGGCGGCGACCTGGATCGCGGCGAGCTGGTCGCCGGCCCAAACCGTCCAGGTCGCGTGCCGGCAGAACACGGACCGCCTGATGCCCTACCAGGTTTTCGAGTTGACCTGGCAGCATGAGAACGACTATCCGGACCCCACCTGGGACGTTCGGATCGACGTCACGTTGCATTCGCCCGCCGGGCAGACGTACACGGTGGGCGGCTTCTTCTACGGCTCGTCGAGGAAACAGACGCCGATCCTGCGAGAAAGGGGTCCCGGCGGCCGCGTCCGGGCCGAGTGGCCCTGCCAGCCGGCCGACCTCTGGAAGGCACGCTTTGCCCCGAACGCCTTGGGCCGGTGGCGCTATGCGTACATCTTCCGCGCCCCCGGCGGCGGGACGGCGGAGGGCTCCGGCCGGTTCGAGGTCGTCGCCGGCCGGGTGCCGCAGAAGGGCTTCGTGAGGATCGACCGCGAGAACCCCTTCCGCCTGGTGTTCGACGACGGCACGCCGTTTTTCCCCGTCGGCTTTCAGGACGGCGTCTTCGACAACAACGCCAACGGCTCGGCACTCGACGCCGAGGCGATCGAAGGCCCCTTCCGACTCGATCCGCAAGGTCGCCGCCCGCAGCCGCCGCCGGGCGCCCTCTTCGCCCGGGGCCCCACGATGGGACCCCTCAACGCCGATGCCACCTTCGGCCGGCACGCCCGGGCCGGCTTCAACCTCTGGCGGTTCTCTCCCAACAATTACTCCATCAAGGTCTTTGCCCGGCCCGAGCGGCCCCGGCAACCCGACTTGGATCACGTCTTGTGGAACGAGGCGATCCTCGTGGACGAATTGCTGACCACCACCCGCAAGTACGGCATCCGAAACTTCTACGGGATTTTCGGCTACACCAAGGTGTGCAACGATCGGCCGCAAGACCCCGAGTGCATGGCCCGGGTGAAGCGGATCGTCAAGTATTCGGTCGATCGTTGGGGGGCTTACGTCGACTTCTGGGAACTGCTCAACGAACAGCACGCCGACGACGCCTGGTACGCGGAACTGTGCCCTTACCTCCGCTCGATCGACCCCTACCACCACCCCATCAGCACCAGTTGGGAACGCCCCCAATTGGACGGGATCGAGATCAACGCGCCCCACTGGTATGGCAACGAGCCGGAGTTGAGCAGCGATCGGGTCACCGCCGAGAGGGCTCGGCGGATGAAACATTTCGGCAAGCCGGTGATTTACGGCGAGCAGGGCAACGATCGGGGCAAGAAAGACCTCTCCAGCCTGGGAATCGGCGGCGTCTGGGACCCCGGCTCGGCCCGGCGGATGAGGGTGCGGCTGTGGACCGCCCTGTTCCGGGAAATCGCCTTCATCTTCTGGGAAACCTCCTACGCCAAGGACGGGCATGTGCGGAACATCTGGATCGGGCCCGAGGAACGCCAGTACGTGCGCGTCTTGCAGGACGGTGCCGCCCTGCTCGACCGGGACGTTCGGCCGGTCGAGGTGCCCCTGGCCGGGCCGGCGGCCGGCGAGGTTCGGGCTTACGGCCTGCGATCCCCGCGGTGTCTGGCCGCGTATCTGCATCACTTCGGGTGTGCCCAGTGCCGTCGCTTGCACGAGGAAGGCAAGCCGGCCGAGCACCGCTGGGATCATCGCCGCGGCCGGGTCGAGCGGCTGGAGGTGACCGTCGATATTCCGGTGGCCGCCGCCGGCTATTGGATTCGTCCGGCCGATGGTGAGATTCTGGCGACTTTCCGGGCGACGGCCGGCCGGCATACGGTGGCGGCCCCGCCGTTCGAGGTCGATTTGGCGCTGGTGGTGACGAAGAAGGACCTGCCCGATTGCGACGGCGACGGCGTGCCCAATCGGCTCGATCGTGACGACGACGGCGACGGAGTGGCCGATGCGGAGGACGCTTGGCCCTTGGAACGGGAAGAATGGGCCGATGCCGACGCCGACCGGATCGGGGACCGGCTGGACGCCGACCTGGACGCCGACGGCAAGGCGGACGATCGCAACGGCGACGGCACCCCGGACAACGAGGAGCCGGACTGGGACGGCGACGGGGTGCCCCAGGCCAACGCAATTCCCTGGGACGCCTTTCCCTGGGACCCGGCCGAGTGGCGCGACAGCGACGGCGACGGCATCGGCGACAACGCCGACCGGGACGACGACGGGGATGGCTTTACGGACGCCGAAGAGAGGGCTGCCGGCAGCGATCCGCTCAGCGCGGTGAGCTTTCCCTGACACCACCCGGCCAGCGCGAGCCGTGCGGCCTCGAGGCGGTTCCTGGTTCCCGGCGATCCTTCCACAGCCCCCAAATTGCCCAGACTCACTTTCCCTTTCAAGTTGAACCTCCCCCGCCATTTTGCCCGATAAAGCTGTTGCGGGCTTTTGAGCCTGCGTTGCGCCCAGGGGGCGCCCCCCCGATCGGGGGAACAATCAACCTTTCCTTAGCCCTTGATGCCTGCATGGCCGGTGCACGAGGGGCCTCCGGCCGGAAGTCCGGGCTTTCGGGATACGGCTGCCGACGGCCGCGCCGGGGTCGTGCGACGATCCACCGGTTTCGATCTCATTTTGAAATGGAGGGGGCCCGAGAAATGCGTACGGTATCCATGATCGCCGTGGCGGTCGTTTTCATCACGGTGTTCGGTCTGATCTCGCCGGTGGCCGCCGAGGACGGTTGCGTCCTCGTGGAGCAAGCAGACTACGTCAGCCCCGACCCCTCGGCTCCCGTGGCCCAACCGATCGAATTGACCGAACCCGATCCGAGCGAACCTGTGCCGGAGGTGGCCCAGCCGATCGAATTGACCGAGCCCTATCCGAGCAACGCCGCGCCGGAGGTGGCCTGCGAGGAGTGCGCCGCGGGCAACGCCTGTGGCGGGTGTGGCAAGGTCGACGACATCTTGTGCAGTAGCTGCGACATGGGGCTCCACTACCCTTATTTTCCAGCCATGCACGGCTACTACTATTTCCGCCCCTACCACCACTCGCATATTCCGCGGCAGCAGTTGTTTGTGGAGAGTTGGGGGGGCGATCGCCGCAACCCCTATTCGAACCAGGTTTTCCAGTTGGTCTACGAGCAGTACAAGGCCGATAAGGCGTCGGGCGAGCACAAGTAAGTCGCCGCCACGGTGCCGCCGCCCGCGAGGGGACGACACTCTCGGCCCACAGGTTCCCAAGCTGGAGCTTGGGAACCAGATCATGGCCGAGCGTCTCGGGCCCCCCGCATTTGCCTCGGTCCCAAGCTCCAGCTTGGGACCGCATTTCTGCGAAGCTCTGCTTCGCTCGCGGTGGAGTGTCAACTCTCGGCCCGCGGGTTCCCAAGCTGGAGCTTGGGAACCAGATCAGCCTTTCCGGTCCGCTTCCCAAACGCCCGGCGGACCATTCGGTCGGGTCCCCACGGCACGGCGGGCCAGTCTGGCCACGCCGCAAAGTCCTGCCGTCGAACGAAGTGACTGGCCAGGGGTCGCACGCACCGCGTCGGATTTTTGTCGGTCCGGGCCGGCAAATATCCGCCCGCTCTCCAGGGACAAATCGCTTGCCCGGAGCCGTTTTGCGTGATTCTTCCGAGCGTCTTCCAGGGAACCGGGCCTGCCAACGGCTCGTTTGGGGGGAGGACGGGCCGCTCGGACCCTTGAACACTTGAGGGGACGACCGAAAGATTCATCGCCGCGACCGGGGCGGCTGTGCGCGATCTTCCGGAGAAATTGCTCCGCCTGGTGCCGGCCGCCGGAGATGCTCCCCGGAGGGGCTCCCAACGGCCCGGCCACGGTCCCGTGGCCGCCAGGCCCCGACCCCACAACCAACACAACACCGCGACCCGCCCCCACCGCCACGCGAATGGGAACCCGTGAACCTGCCCGCCGCGACCAGCTTCGATTTTGCGCCCCGCACCCGAATCGTGTTTGGCGCCGGCTGCCTCAACCGGATCGGCGAACTTTGCCGGGAGTACGGCGGCCGGCGGGTGCTGGTGGTGACCGACGCGGGGATCGTGCGTGCCGGGCACGTGGACCGCGCCGAGGTGCATTTGCGGGCGGCCGGACTGAGCGTGGTTCGATTCGATCGGGTGGTGGAGAATCCGACCACGGCGGTTGTCGACGCCTGCGTGGCGGTGGCGCGAGAGGCGAGGATCGATCTGCTGGTAGGGCTGGGCGGGGGCAGCAGCATGGACACCGCCAAGGGGTGCAACTTCTTGCTCTCCTGCGGCGGGCGGATGGAGGACTACTGGGGCGTGGGCAAGGCGACCGGGGCCATGCTGCCGCTGGTGGCCGTGCCCACCACGGCCGGCACGGGCAGCGAATGCCAGTCGTTTGCGCTGATCGCCCAGGAGGAAACCCACGCGAAAATGGCCTGCGGCGACGCCCGGGCGGCGGCCAAGGTGGCGATTCTCGACCCGGTGTTGACGCTCACCCAGCCGCCGGCGGTGGCGGCCAACACGGGGATCGACGCGCTGGCCCATGCGGTCGAGTCGGCCGTGAGCACCAGGCGGACCGCGCTTTCGCAGATGTTTTCGCACCAGGCTTTTCGTCTCTCTTGGGCGGGATTGAACAGGGTGCTGGCCTGCCCGGATGATTTGGAAGCGCGAGGACAAGCGTTGCTGGGGGCGGCCCTGGCGGGCGTGGCGATCGAAAACAGCATGTTGGGGGCCGCCCACGCGGCGGCCAATCCGCTCACCGCCCGGTTCGGCGTGGCACACGGCCAGGCGGTGGGGCTGATGCTGCCGGCGGTCGTGCGGCTCAACGGCCAGAACCCTTCTGCCCGGCAGACCTACGGCCGCTTGGCCGCGGATGCCGGAGCCAACGTGCAACGCGATGGCCGGCACGCCGCCGACGTGCTGGCCGGACTGCTGCAAGGATACCTGGAGTCGGCCGGCCTGGCGCGGTCGCTGGACAAGCTCCAGGTGCCCCAGACCGAACACCAACGCCTGGCGGAAGAGGCGTCGCGCCAGTGGACGGCCCAATTCAATCCACGGCCGGTGGATGGGGAGGATTTTCTCCGCCTCTATCGCTGCGTGGCACAGAACGGTCACCAGTGGACCGGCGGCGAGGAGCGCGGGCCGGCGCTATCCAACCAAACCAATTCGGGCAGGGGATGACCCGCACATGATGGCCTCGGAAGTGGAAGTCACGGCAACCGGCCGGCAAGAAACGACGGTGGGCAACTACTTCGTTGCCAACTATCCGCCCTTCTCGTTCTGGAAGCCGGAGTATCGCGGAGAGGTCCTGGCGGCGCTGGAGCAAGCACCCCGGCCGGGCGTCCCGCTGGGCGTCTACGTCCACTTGCCGTTCTGCCGCAAGCGGTGCCACTTCTGCTACTTCCGCGTCTATACGGGCCGCGATGCCAAGCCGGACCGCGTGTCGCGCTATATCGAGGCCCTGCTGGGCGAATTCGCGATGTACGCCCGGCGACCGCTCTTGGCCGGGCGGCGGCCGCGGTTCGTCTATTTCGGCGGCGGCACGCCCTCGTTTCTCTCGCCGGCGCGACTCCGGCAACTCGTGGCCGGAATGAAAAGCCTCCTGCCCTGGGACGAGGCCGAGGAGGTGACCTTTGAATGCGAGCCGGGCACGCTCGACCGAGAGAAGCTGGAGACAATCCACGAACTGGGGGTCACCCGGTTGAGCCTGGGGGTCGAGCATTTCGACGACGAGATTCTGCGGGCCAACGGCCGGGCACATCTCTCCGGCGAGATCGACCGGGCCTACCGATACGCCCGATCGATCGGCTTCGAGCAGATCAACATCGACCTGATCGCCGGAATGCTCAACGATACCCAGGCGAGTTGGCGCGAATGCGTGCGCCGGGCGGTGCGGCTGGGGCCCGATTGCGTCACCGTCTACCAGATGGAAATCCCCTTCAACACCACGATCTACCGGCAGATGCAAGAGCAGGGGGCGATCGCCGCGCCCGTGGCCGACTGGCCCACCAAGCGGGCCTGGGCGCGGTATGCCTTTGAGCAGTTCGAGCGGGCGGGCTACACGGTCACCAGCGCCTATACGGCGGTGAAGGACCCGGCGACCTATCGGTTTCTCTATCGCGACTACCTCTGGCGAGGCGCGGACATGGTCTCGCTGGGCGTGGCCTCGTTCGGGCATTTCGGCGGGGTGCACTACCAGAACGAAAAGGACCTGGCGCCATACGTCGACCGGATCGCCGGGGGAGAGCTTCCCATCCACCGCGCGCTGGCGATGAACGATGAAGAGAAACTGGTCCGCGAGCTGATTCTGCAATTGAAGCTGGGGCGTTTGAGCCGCGGATACTTCCGGCAGAAGTTCGGCACGGACATCGTCGAGCGGTTTTCGCCCGGCTTTGAGAAGCTGATGCGGGCAGGGCACATCTCGATCGACGAGGATTGGGTGGAGCTGAAACGCGAGAGTCTGCTGCAGGTGGACCCCCTGCTGGGCGAGTTTTTCCTGCCCCGGCACCGCGGGGCCCGTTACACGT
>CAYZWG010000002.1:0-28157 GCA_964481605.1 uncultured Planctomycetaceae bacterium | reverse complement strand
CCGTGGGGAGTGGATTCAGGGTTTGGAAACTACAGCCGGGGCCACCACCCGACGGTTCCCCGTGGCTTTGCGTAGGGGGGGCGCGTGTGTGGGCGTGGTAGTTCTCAAACCTGTCCTCCACCGGCACGGGGCCGGCGGGGGGGGAGCCCAAAGTGGCGCCGTCCAACTATTCCACCGAGGAAATGGATCGAGCACGATGAGCCTGATCCTCAATACGTGTCCGAAACTGATCGGCATCCTGGGGGTGTTCTACCAGACGCCGTCCGATCCTCCGCCGCACGAATTGTGGCTTGTCGAGCCCTTCCGGGTTCCCCAGCCCTACCGGCGGTTGCTGGTGCACCAGCGCGACATGACGTCGACGCTGACGAATTACCACGGTACGACGATTCGCCTGCGGGTGCTCGACCGCCGCCTGGCCGACGACGTGCTGGCGCGGCATATCGTGCTGGAAACCGATTCCGGACGACCGGTCGAATATGGGGCGGCGCGGATTCAGTTGGCCTCGCTGGACCGGCCGGCTCGAGACGCGGTGATCGAGGGTCGCGTGCCGCTGGGAGGCATCTTGAACGCCGAGGACGCATACTACAAGAGCTGTCCCGGGGCGTTTTTCAAGCTGGACCCGACGCGGCTGATGCGTCGCGTGTTGGAGTTGGATTCGCCCGTGCGGCTATTTGGCCGCTGCAACTGCCTCTCGAATCGGGCGGGGCAGCCGATTGCCGAGGTAGTGGAGATTCTGCCGCCGTGCGAGTGAGCACGGGCGGCGGGGATTCTGTGGGGCTGGGAGTGAGGGCAAAGTGAGCGAGTCTCGGTTACCAAAAGCGGCTGCTGCCGGATGCGGCCAGGGTGAGGGTCTTGCCCGGCCGGACAGCGGCGAGCGCGCCGGTTCGGCGGGCGACTTGCGCCGCCGTCCTCGCGTAACGGAAACGAGCGAGATCACCGAGGATTTCGAGGTGGTCGTGGTGGGCGGAGGCCCGGCCGGGTCGACCGCCGCGGCGGTGCTGGCCGCGCACGGGCGGAGGGTGTTGCTCTTGGAGCGGGAGACGTTTCCCCGATACCACGTGGGCGAGTCGCTGATCCCTTACTGCTACTTCCCGCTGGCGCGGATCGGAATGATCGAGAAACTCAAGGCATCGCACTTTCCCAAGAAGTACGCGGTGCAGTTCGTGACGGCCGAGGGCAAGGTCTCCGCGCCCTTCTACTTTTTCCAGCACCTCGACCACCAGGCCTCGATGACCTGGCAGGTGCGGCGAAGCGAGTTCGACCGGATGCTGCTGGAAAACGCCGTGGAAAAAGGGGCCAAGGTGCGGATGGCCACCGAGGCGATGGATTTTCTTCGCCGGCACGGCCGCGTGGCCGGGGTTGTCGCCAAGGGCCCCGGCGGCCGGCGGATCGAGGTCCCCGCGGCGGCAACCATCGACGCCAGCGGCCGCAGCGGCCTGGCCCTGACCCGAAACCAGTGGCGCCGCCGCGACCCGCGGTTGAACAAGGTGGCGGTGTGGACCTATTTTCGCGGGGCCCTGCGCGACGAGGGGATCGACGAAGGCACGACCACCGTGGCCTACCTGCCACGCAAAGGGTGGTTCTGGTACATTCCGCTGCCGGAGGACACCGTGGGCGTGGGCATCGTGGCCGAGAAGGACGACCTCTTCGACGCAAGCAGCCAGACAAACGACCTGGCGGAGGTCTTTGGCCGCCAGGTGACCAACAACCGCTGGATCAGCCGGCACCTGGCGCCGGGCAGACAGTTCGGCAAATACCATGCAACCCGCGACTTCTCCTATCGGGCGGAACATTGTGCCGAGGACGGGCTGGTGCTGGCCGGCGACGCGCTGGCGTTTCTCGACCCGGTCTTCTCCTCGGGCGTCTACCTGGCGCTGCGCGGCGGGGAAATGGCCGGCGACGCCGTGCACCAGGCGCTGGCCGGGGAAGATGTCTCCGCCGAACGTTTCCGCGACTATTCGGACCGGCTGCGGGCCGAGATCGACACGATGCGAAAGCTGGTCTACGCCTTCTACGAAAAGACGTTCAGCTTCGGCCGGTTGCTGAAGAGCCATCCCGAGATTCGCGGCGACCTGACCGACTGCCTGATCGGCAATTTGCAGAAGGATTTCACGGCGATGTTTGCCGTCGTGGAAGAGTTCGCCCAGGTTGCCCGGCCGCTGGTGTACGGCGGGCCGGCGGCCGGCGAATGACGATCCGGGGGGGAAAAGGACAACCGCAAGCATGGCCTACGAATATCGCTACCCAATCCGCGTCGAGTTCGCCGAGACCGACCTGGCCGGAATCGTGCATTTCTCGCATTACTTTTGCTACATGGAGCGGGCCGAGCACGCCTTCTTTCGCTCGCTGGGGCTTTCGGTTCATTTGCGGCTGAATGGCCGAGTGGTGGGTTGGCCCCGGGTCCATGCCGATTGTTCCTGGCAGGCGCCGCTGAAATTCGAGGACGAGATCGAAGTCCACCTGCTGGTGCGGAAGAAGACGAAACGCTCGATCACCTACCAGTTCCGGTTCTTCACGGGGGATCAGCAGGTCGCCCGGGGGTCGATCAAGGTCGCCTGCGTGGCCTTCGATCCGGAGACAAAGAAGATGTCCTCGATTCCCATCCCGGCGGAGATCGGCGACCGGATTGAGGAGGCACCGGCGGAAGCACGGAAGGGGTGACCGGAGGCTCCCGTTCCCAAGCGGGAGCTTGGGAACGAGTAATGTTCCTCCCGGCCCTACGGAGCTTGGCAGCCAGCAACAACGAACCTTCGTGGAGGAATCGGACGGATGGCTTCACCCGGCGCGGATCAGCAGAGCATCTCCTGGTTGGTATTCTCTCTCATGACGGTGGTGGCGTGGGGGCTGTACGGGGTGTTTCTGCACGGCGGGCAGACGCTGATGAAGGACCCCGCGGCGGGCCGCTACAAGGCGTTTCTGTTCGTCGGCGTGGCCTATTTCCTCACCGCCGTGGTGGCCCCCCTGGCGATGCTCTGGTTGAAGGGGGCCACCTGGACATTCAGCCCGGCGGGGATGGGCTGGTCGCTGGCCGCCGGCATGGTGGGGGCGGCGGGGGCGTTTTGCGTGCTGTTGGCCTTCGGCGCCGGCGGAATGCCCAGCGTGGTGATGTCGATCATTTTCGCCGGAGCGCCGATCGTCAACGCGGCGGTGGCCCTTTCCATCCACCCGCCCGCCGGCGGACTGGGCGGATTGCGATGGCAGTTCGTGCTGGGCATCCTGCTGGCGGCGCTGGGCGGCTACATGGTGACGATCTACAAGCCGTCGCCCGCCAGGGCGAGTCGTCCCGCGGCGGCCGCGGCGGTGCACGTCCCGCTGGAAGAACCGGCCCAGCCATGACCCGGCCCGTCTTTACCGACCGAGAAAGCATTCGACGCCACCAGCTTGGCCGGTTGCGGCGGCTGTGGGAGGCGATTCGCCACGATAATGCGTTTTATGCCCGCCGGCTGGAAGAGGCCGATCTGAATGACCCGCCGGCCAGCCTGGGGGAGTTTATCGAGAAGATGCCGCTGCTGGACAAGACGGCGGTCGCCGAGGATCAGCGGCGGCACCCGCCCTACGGCACGAATCTGACCTATCCGCTTGCCCGCTACTCGCGCTACAACCAGACCAGCGCCACCACCGGCCGGCCGATTCGCTGGCTGGACACTCGCGACGATTGGCAGTGGATGGTGGAGAATTGGAAGGAGGTGTATCGGGCCGCCGGGGTGGGGGCGGAGGATCGGCTCTACTTCGCCTTTTCCTTCGGGCCGTTCTTGGGGTTTTGGACCGCCTTTGACGCGGCCACCCAGGGGGAATGCCTGTCCATTCCCGGTGGTGGCCTGGGCAGCCTGGCACGCCTGGAAGCCATCCGGGCCAACCGGGTCACGGTGCTCTTGTGCACGCCGACCTATGCCTTGCGGCTGGCCGAAGTGGCCCGGGCCGAGGGGATCGATATGGGTGAAGTACCCCTTCGCCGGATCATCGTGGCGGGGGAGCCGGGAGGCAGCGTGCCGGAGGTCCGCCGGGCGATCGAATCGCGCTGGCCGGGGGCCGGCGTGTTCGACCACCACGGCATGACCGAGGTGGGGCCGGTCAGCTATCAGTGTCCCCAGCGGCCGGGCACGCTGATGGTGATCGAGGCCGCCTACCTGGCCGAAATCATCGATCCCCGCACGCGGCAGCCGGTTCCGCCAGGAGAAGTGGGGGAACTGGTGCTGACCACCCTGGGGCGGCTCGGCTCGCCGCTGATTCGCTACCGCACGGGCGACCTGGTTCGCCAAGACCTGGAGGTCGCCCAACAACACGGCCGGCCGGAGATGGCACTGGCCGGGGGTATCCTCGGCCGCGTCGATCGGATGGTGCAGGTTCGCGGGGTCAACGTGTATCCCAGCGCGGTGGAGTCGGTGATTCGCGCCTTCGCCGAGGTGGTCGAGTATCGGGTGGACGTCTCCCGGCGGGATGCGATGACGGAATTGACCGTCACGGTGGAACCGGCCCCGGGCACCGCCGATCGGGCCGCCTTGGCCGAGCGGATCGCCTCGCGAATGCGGACCACGTTCCACTTGCGGGTGCCGGTTCAACTGGCCGAGCCCGGCAGCCTGCCGCGATTCGAAATGAAGGCCCAGCGGTGGGTGTGGCACGACTGAACGCCACGCGGCGGGCGTCCACTCTGGTTCCCAAGCTCCAGCTTGGGAACCCAGCGGCGTGGCGTGTGAGTTGAGCGCAAGCGAAGCAGAGCTTCGCGCTGGGTGCGGTCCCAAGCTGGAGCTTGGGACCGAGGGGTGAGCTTCGCGCTGGGTGCGGTCCCAAGCCGGAGCTTGGGACCGAGGGGTGAGCTTCGCGCTGGGTGCGGTCCCAAGCTGGAGCTTGGGACCGAGGGGCTTGGCTTGGGACCGAGGGGTTCGGCTTGGGACCGAGAGAGGTGGGGGTGGTCTCCAGGGGTGTCATGCTGGTCGGGCGGGGCGGTGGGATTTTGGCCGGCCAAAGTTCTCCTCCGCTGGAACCGGGATACGGACCGAGACGCGATCACTGGGCCTAACTTCGGTGTGGCATTAGCTTTGCGCAGATCGAACGATTGACGGTGAGGTCCGGCGGCCGGTCACGCCAACCCCCGGTGCCGAGGGAACGGTGATTTTTGACAACTTGACCTGTCAATTGTACGGGTAGAATTCCGGCGAAAGGTGGGTCTCGACTTCAATAGGCGTGTTGATGCCCTGGGGCGCTTCGTGCCGCCGCCCTTTGGCGCGGGTCCGCCCGCGTCAGCCCGCGTTTCCAGAGAGACGATTCACGGAGACCAGGATGAGTTGGGTTGCTTGGAGAAACCGTTCTCGGGACCAACGGCAAGGGCGAACGCTGGCCAGGGCTGTCGGCGGCACGTTGGCGGTGGTGGCCTTGGCGGGCTCCGGTCTGTGGGCCGCCGACTGGAGCAGTTGGCGGGGGCCGATGCAAAACGGCGTTTCCCTGGAGACGGGGTTGCCCTCCTCCGCCGCGGAGATTCTCTGGCGAGCCCCCTACGGGGGTCGCTCCACGCCGGCCATCGTCGACGGCCGGGTGTTTGCGATCGACCTGGCCGGCGAGGGAATGACCGAGCAGGAGCGCGTGCTGGCACTCGATCTGGCCACGGGGCGGCCGGTTTGGGAGCACCGCTTCAACGTGTTTCACACGGATATTCCCAACTCGCGGGTGGGCTGGGCCAACGTGGCGGTCGATCCGCAAACGGGCAACGTCTACGCCCACGGCGTGGAGGGGATGTTTTTCTGCTTCGACCGCCAGGGCAAGGTCCTCTGGTCCCGTTCGCTGACGGAAACGCTGGGGCGGATTTCCGGCTACGGCGGCCGCACGCACACCCCGGTGATCGACGAGGATCGGGTGATGATCAGCTTTCTCAATTCCAGCTTCGGCGCCCAGGGCAAGGGGCTGCATCGCTACCTGGCGATGGACAAGCGGACGGGCGAGATGCTTTGGTGGTCGGCGCCGGGCGGCGCACCCTTGGACACCACCTATTCCGTGCCGGTGGTGGCGGTGGTGGAGGGGCGGCGGTTGCTGATTGCCGGCAACGCCGACGGCGGCGTCTACGCCATGCAGGCACGAACCGGCCGGAAGGTTTGGGGATTTCAGTTGAGCCGGCGGGGGATCAATGCGTCGGTGGTGGTCGAAGGCCATCGTGTGTGGGCCACGCACAGCGAGGAGAACATCGATTCGACGGCGATGGGGCGGGTCGTGTGCATCGACGCCCGGGGCCAGGGCGACGTGACCAAGACCCACGAACTGTGGCGGCAGGACGGCGTGGCGGCGGGCTATGCCTCGCCGCTATTGCACGGCGGCCGCCTCTACGTGATGAACAATTTCGGCGTGCTCTTTTGTTACGACGCGGTCGAGGGCAAGGAAATCTGGAAGTTCAGGGTGGGCCGAGTGGGCAAGGGGTCGCCGGTCTGGGGCGACGGCAAGCTCTACGTGCCGGTGGTCAACGGCGAGTTGGCGATCCTGGAGGACACGGGCGCCCAGGCCCGGCTGCTCGACCGCTTGACGTTCCGGCCGACCGGGGGCAGCGGCAGGGCGGAAATCTTCGGATCGCCGGCGATATCGGACGGCCGGGTGGTGATTTTCGCCTCCGACGAGGCCGTCTGCCTGGGCCGCAAGGACGCCGCCCGGCAACCGGTCGAGCTGCCGCCGGCGCCGCGAGAGCCTCCGCCCGATCCGGGCGCCGCGCCGGCGTTGGTTCAAGTGCGTCCGGCCGAGGTGTTGCTCAAGCCGGGCCAGACAGTGACTTTCACCGCCGTGGCCTTTGACCGGCAGGGCCAATCGCTGGGGCCGGTCAAGGCAAGCTGGAGCCGCGCGGTCCGCGGCGGAGAAATCGACTCCGCCGGAAAGTTCGTCGCCCGGTCCGGCGGCAGCGGAACGGTCACGGCCGCCGCGGGCGGGTTGACGGCCGCCGCGCGGGTGCGGGTGGTGCCCCGGTTGCCGATCGTCGAGGACTTCGAGTCGTACGACGAGGGGGGGATGATCGACTGGTGGATCGGCGTGTCCAAGGCGAAACATGCCATCGAGTCGATCGGTGGCTCGAAGGTGCTGAAGAAACGGGCCGACGATCGGGGCCCCAAGTTCAATCGCTCGCGGGTTTATGTCACCGAGCCGCTGGCGGCGGGCTACACGGTGCAGGCCGACGTGATGGGCGTCAAGATCGGCCGCCGCCGCGGGGACGTGGGGGTGATCAATTGCCGCTATCGCCTGGAGCTCGACGGCAGCGTGCCGCGGATGCGGGTGGTCTCCTGGGTGCCGGGACCGCGATTCGAGAAGCGGGTCGACTTCCACTGGGACCCCGACCGCTGGTACACGGTGAAGCTTCGCGTGGATCTGCAAGACGGCCGGGGCCTGGTGCGTGCCAAGGCGTGGCCCCGCGACGAGGCCGAGCCCGGCGGCTGGACGCTGGAGGCGGTCGACCCGCGGCCCAATCGCCAGGGTTCGGCCGGCATTTACGCCTATTCGAGGGCCCCCGTCTATTACGACAACGTGCGCATCGATCGCGACTGAACAGCGGCCGCGCTCGGCCGGCAAAGAGACAACGGAGGGAAGGATGCGACGGCGGTGTTTTCTGGTGATCGGGCTGGCGTTGGGGATTGGTGGCGGCGCCGTGCGTGCCGACGATTGGGTGATGTGGGGCGGCTCACCCCGGCGGAACATGGTCAACCGTGTGGAAAAGGGAATCCCCCGGGAATGGGACGTCGACTCGGGCAAGAACATCAAGTGGACCGCCCGGCTGGGCTCCCAGGCGTACGGCAACCCCGTGGTGGCGGGGGGAAAAATCCTGGTGGGCACCAACAACCAGGCCCGCCGCCGGCCCGAGGTCACCGGCGACAAGGGCGTGGTGATGTGTTTTTCCGAGGCGGACGGAGAGTTCCTCTGGCAGATGACCCACGACAAGCTGCCGGCGGGCCGGGTCAACGATTGGCCCCGGCAGGGAATCTGCTCGTCGCCGGCGGTCGACGGCGACCGCTTCTACTACGTCAGCAACCGCTGCCAGTTGGTCTGCGCCGACCTGGAGGGCTTTCGCGACGGCGAGAACGACGGGCCGTTTCGGCAGGAGACGCTCACTGGCCGGGGCGACGGCGACATCGTGTGGGTTCTCGAGATGATGGCCGAATTGGACGTTTTCCCCCATAACCTGGCCACCAGCTCGCCCACTTTCGACGATCGGTTCGTCTACCTTTGCACGGGCAACGGAGTGGACGAGGGGCACCGCGTGTTGCCGTCACCGCTGGCCCCCAGCTTCATCGCCGTGGACAAGAAGACCGGCAAGGTTGCCTGGGAGCGAAACGATCCGGGCGAGCACGTGCTGCACGGCCAGTGGTCGAGCCCGGCGTTGGGAACGATCGGCGGAGTGCCCCAGGCCGTCTTTCCCGGCGGCGACGGGCGGCTCTACGCGTTCGCGCCGCGGACAGGCAAGCTGCTCTGGTCGTTTCAGTGCAACCCGGCCGATTCGGTCTGGCGGTTGGGGGGCTTCGGCACGCGAAACAATCTCATCGCCACGCCAGTGATTCACGGCGACCGGGTTTACATCGCCGTGGGCCAGGACCCGGAACACGGCGAGGGCCCGGGCCACCTCTGGGCCGTGGATGCCACTCGGCGGGGCGATATCACCGCGTCGGGGGCGATCTGGCACAACGAGGACATCCAGCGCTCGATGAGCACCGTGGCCATCGCCGGCGGGGTCCTTTACACCTGCGACCTGACCGGGATTCTCCGCGCCCTCGACCTGTCCACCGGCAAGACCCTCTGGTCGCACGACATGCTGGCGGCCGTCTGGAGCTCGCCCTACGTGGTCGACGGCAAGGTTTTCGTCGGCGACGAGGATGGCGACGTGGCGGTGTTTCAGGCCGGGCGGGAAAAAAAGCTGCTGTTCGAGACGAGCCTGGGCAACTCGGTCTACACCACGCCGGTGGCGGCCAACGGGGTCCTCTACATCGCCAACCGGATGCAGCTTTTCGCGATTGAAGAGGGAGCCCACAGCGACCCCGGCAAGGTGCATTGATGGCTTCGGTCGAGCACGTCACGGAGAGCGATTTGGCGGCCCGCGCGGCGGCGGCCCGCGCGCGGCTGGACGCCTGGACTCGCGAGGTGGTCCACTGGCATTTCGACCCGGCCAGCGGATGCCCCTTCTGGCTGGAGTTTGCCCGGCGGCTCGACTGGGACCCGCGACGCGAGATTCTGGGCTTCGACGACCTGGGGCGGTTCGGTCCGTTCGAGGACGCCTGGCTTCGCGGCGGGCCGGTGCGGCGGTGGGTGCCCCGGGGGCTGGGCGACCGGCCGGTCTACGTGTTCGAGACGGGCGGCAGCACGGGTGTGCCCAAGAGCCGGATCAACATCGAGGATTTTCGCACGGATTACTCGATGTTCAGCGAGACGCTGGCCGAGGAGGCCTTTCCGCCGGGGGCCAACTGGCTGATGCTGGGCCCCTCGGGTCCGCGGCGGCTGCGGCTGGCGATCGAGCACCTGGCCCAGGTCCGCGGCGGAATCTGCTTCTGCATCGACATGGACCCCCGCTGGGTGATTCGCCTCATCAAGAAGGGACAACTCGACGCGCTGGAGGATTACAAGGAGCACGTCATCCAGCAGGGCTTGACACTGCTGAAGGCCCACGACGATATCGAGTGCCTGTTCACCACGCCGAAACTGCTGGAGGCGCTTTGCGAGCGGGTGTCGCTCAAGCAGGTGGGGATCAAGGGGGTTTTTTGCGGCGGAACGGAGATGACGCGGCAGTTTCATCGGTTCGCCCGGGAGGAACTGCTGGAAGGGGCCGCTTTCGCCCCCACCTATGGAAACACGCTGATGGGGCTGGCCTGCCACAAACCGTTCGACCCGGCCGACGACTACCGCATCATCTACCACGCGCCCCAGCCGCGAGCCGTGCTCCAGGTGGTCGATCCGCACCAGCCGGAGCGGATCGTCGAATACGGCTGCCGAGGGCGGGTGAAGCTGACCACCCTGACCAAGGAGTTCTTCGTGCCCGGCTTTCTGGAACGCGATGAGGCCATCCGCACGCCGCCCATTCCGCAATATCCCTGGGACGGCGTGGAGGACGTTCGTCCGTTCGGAAAGTTGGAGACCGACGTGGTGGTGGGGGTGTATTGATGTTGAGCATTCCCATCTTGCGGGCCGGGCGGCCGTACCAGAGCAAGGAGACGCTCGTGCTGGCCGACTACGCCGACGGCGAGCCGGTGGCCGAGGTCGGCCTGGCCAACGCGGGGTTGATTGCCCGCGACCTGCTGGCCGACGATTGGAGCAGGCTGCAAGACTTGCGGATGCGCGACGTGCTGGAGATGTTCCGCCGGGCCGCGGACCACTTCATCCGCTCGGACCTTCCGCTGGGTCGGGCGAGCCAGTCGCCGGAGGAATTCGTGCGGGCGCAGTCGGCCACCACCGGGCTTCCCTATGCGCTGTGCCGGGCAAACATGAAAAAGATCGAGGCGGCGATGCGGGGGATGGGCCAAATCCTCGACGGTCTCACGGGCGGTCTCGATCTGGACGTGCTCGACGCGGGCTACGGCCGCCGCAACGGCCACGCGGTGAGTTTCGCCCCCACGGCGCGGCGATTCGGGGCGGTGCTGCCGGCCAATTCGCCGGGGGTCCACGCCCTTTGGCCGCCCGCCTTGGCGCTAAGGACGCCGGTCGCCCTCAAGCCGGGCCAGCGGGAGCCGTGGACACCGCTGAGGATTCTCGAGTCGCTGCGGGCGGTGGGATTTCCTCCCTCGGCGTTCGGCTTCTATCCTTGTGGGCACGAGGGCGCGGGCGTGATCCTGCGGCGGAGCGGGGCGTCGATGCTGTTTGGCGGGGGACGGACGGTGGCGCCCTACCGGGGGAATCCACGGATCGAGATCCACGGCCCCGGCTACAGCAAGATCGTGCTGGGGCCGGACCAGTCGGAGCGGTTCGGCGAGCATCTCGACTTGATGGAAACGTCGGTGGCCTCCAACAGCGGCCGGTCGTGCATCAATGCTTCGAGTATTCGCACCACGTCGCGGGCCGCCGCGCTGGCCGACGCGCTGGCCCGGCGGCTGGCCCGGATCGTGCCCAAGGCGCGAGACGACGACCGGGCGCAATTGGCGGCGTTTGCCGATGGGAAGGTTGCCCGGGCGGTCGACGCGGCAATCGAGCGGGGACTGGCCCTGGGCGGGGCCGAGGACGTGACCGCCCGCTATCGTGGCGGCCCGCGGCTGGTCGAGTTCGAGGGGGGAACCTATCTGCTGCCCACGGTGATTCGCTGCCACGACGTGGAACATCCCCTGGCCAAGCGGGAATATCTCTTTCCCCTGGTGAGCGTGGTGGAGGTGCCGGCGGCCGGACTGGTCGAGTCGCTGGGACCGAGCCTGGTGGTGACCGCGCTGACCGAAGAGACGACGCTGGCGGCCGGGCTGATGCGGCGGGCGGACATCGGCCGGTTGAACCTGGGGCCCGTGCCCACCACGGCGATCGAGTGGGACCAGCCCCACGAGGGAAACCTCTTCGAGCACCTCTACCGGCAGAGGGCCTTTCAGCGCCGGCCGCTGCGGCCGGTCGGCGCCAGCGGATGATCGGCGGAGATGGCCCGCACGCGAGGCATTCGATGAAACGAACGTTATTCTGGATCGCACTGATCGGCCTGATCCTGCTTCACCACGACTGGTGGTACTGGGACGATGCGACCCTGGTGTTCGGGTTCCTGCCGGTGGGGTTGGCGTATCACGTGGGGATTTCCCTGGCGGCCGGGGGACTTTGGGCCTGGGCCGTGTTTTTCGCCTGGCCCGAACTCTTCCGCGAACCGGCCGGCCAACGGCCGCAAGAGGCGAGCCCCGCAACCGGGCCCCCGGGGCAAGCCTCGTCGACCTCGTGAGGACCGAAGACCGTGATACCGCTAGCGATCATCGTGATTTACCTGGGGCTTTTGCTCTGGCTGGGGCGTTACGCCCACACGGCGTTTTCCCGCCACACGTCGGGCGACTATTTCCTCGCCAGCCGCAGCATCGGGCCGTTCCTGCTGGTGATGTCGGTGTTTGGCACGACGATGACCGCCTTCGCCCTGGTGGGCAGTTCCGGCGAGGCCTTCAAGGACGGAATCGGGGTTTACGGGCTGATGGCCTCCTGGTCGGGAATCGTCCACTCGGCCTGCTTCTTCCTCATCGGGGTCAAGCTCTGGCAGTTCGGCAGCCGTTTCGGCTTCACCACGCAAATCCAATACTTTCGGCATCGCTTCGAGAGTCCCACGCTGGGGTTGGTGCTGTTTCCGATTCTCGTGGGGCTGGTGATTCCCTACCTGCTGATCGGCATCCTGGGGGGTGGGGCGGTGGTGGAAAAGGTCACCCTGGGGGCGTTCCCCACCTGGTTTGCCGCGACCCGGGGTGGAATCCCCCACCAACTCGGCGCGGCGATGATCTGCGCCGTCGTGTTGACCTATGTCTTCGGCGGCGGGCTGCGGAGCACGGCCTGGGCCAACGCCCTGCAAACCTGCGTGTTCATGGTGCTGGGGGTCGTCACCTTCGTGGTGATCTCGGCCAAGCTGGGCGGCTTGGAGGCGGCCTCGCGGGCGGTGTTCGAGCACCGGCCCGACCTGCTGGTGCGAGGTCCCGCGGGGGGCCATCCGGGACACGTCAGCCATCTGCGGTTTCTCACCTACGCCCTCATTCCGCTCTCCGTGGCGATGTTTCCCCACCTCTTTCAACACTGGATGACCGCCAAGAGCGCCGCCACCTTTCGGCCCACGGTGATTCTCCACCCGATCTTCATTCTCGTCGTCTGGGTGCCGTGCGTGCTGGTGGGGGTGTGGGCGTCGTCGGCGATGGGCTCCGGGGGCGAACTGCTGATCTCGCCCGCAACCAGGCCCAACAGCGTGCTGGCGGTGATGGTCGCCAAGCTGACCAATCCCTGGCTCTCAGGCCTGTTGACGGTGGGCATCCTGGCCGCCATCATGTCGTCGCTGGACAGCCAGTTTCTCTGCCTCGGCACGATGTTCACCCATGACATCGTGCTGCACTATTTTGGCGAGGATCGCTTCAGCGACGGCCGGCGAATCTGGATGGGCCGCCTGTTCGTGATGGCGATCGTGGTGGTTTCCTACCTGTTTTCGCTCTCCGAGCCGCGGTCGGTGTTCGTGCTGGGGGTCTGGTGTTTCAGCGGCTTTGCCGCGCTGTTTCCCCTGGTGCTGGCCTCGCTCTATTGGCGGCGGGTGACCCGGGCGGGGGCGATCGCCTCGGTGCTCACGGCCGCCGCCGTGTGGCTGTTGCTGTTTCGCGATTCCCAGTGGGGCGCCGACCGCACCTATCTGTTCCTGCGGATGATGCCGGTGGCCACGATTCTCGCCTCCTCGGCCATCGCCCTGGTGGTGGTGTCGTGGGCGACGAAGCCGCCTTCGGAAGAGACGATCCGGCGCTATTTTCCCGAGGCGGCCTGAGGGAACGCCGACTCGTCAAGACTTCAGCTTCAGCCTCGCAGGGCCGACCGTGCCGGTCGAAACGTGGCTGGCGCCGCGAAGCGCGGCAACCGGCCGGCACGGCCGGCCCTACGGCTTGCATGGACGACGATTGTTGGTATGTTGGCCGTGGGAGAGACGGACCTGGTCCGATCCCCACGAACATCCACCCATGCAATGATTCACGCAACGGGAGGACCCAACTGTGTGGAACCGAATCACCCGCCGCCAAATGCTCCAGCGCGCCGGCCTGGCCGGAGCCGGGCTCTGGGTTGCCGGCAGCTACGTTCGCGGCGAGGGTGCCTCGCCCAGCGAGAAACTGAACGTGGCCTTCGTGGGCTGCGGGGGCCGCGGGGCGCAAAACGTGAAGGCGATCGCCGCCACGGAGAACGTGGTGGCCCTGTGCGACGTGGACGGTCGCCGGGCGGGCGCGACGTTCGAGCAATATCCCCGGGCAAAAAAGTACTCCGACTATCGGAAAATGCTCGACGAGATGGAAAACCAGATCGACGCGGTGGTGGTCAGCACCCCCGACCACCATCATGCCTTGCCCAGCGTGACGGCCATGCGGATGGGCAAGCACTGCTATTGCGAAAAGCCGCTGGCACACTCGGTCTACGAGGCCCGGCTGATGACCGAGACCGCGGCCAAGGCGAAGGTGGCCACGCAGATGGGCACGCAGGCGAATTCCAGCGAAGGCTATCGCCGGGCGGTGGAGGCGATCCAGTCGGGGGTGATCGGCGAGGTTCACGAGGTTCACTGCTGGACCGACCGGCCGGGCTGGCCGGACGGCCCCCAGCGTTGGCAACAGGGCCTGGACCGCCCCACCGAGAGGCCGCCGGTTCCGCCCGAGTTGAAGTGGGATCTCTGGCTCGGTCCGGCGCCCCAGCGGCCGTACCATCCCTGCTATCTTCCCTTCACCTGGCGGGGCTGGTGGGACTTCGGCACGGGGCCGCTGGGCGACATGGGCTGTCACATCTGCAACGTGGTTTTTTGGGCCTTGAAGCTGGGGGCCCCCGTCAGCGCGGAGACCCGCTTCTCGGCCGACGACGCCGGCCGGCTGGGTGAATCGTTTCCCAAGTGGTCGATTGTCACCCTGGAGTTTCCCGCCCGGGAAAACATGCCGCCGGTCAAGTTCACCTGGTACGACGCCAAGAACAAGCCGCCCGCGGAGGTCACCGAGGGAATCCCCTTGGGGACGCACGGATCGCTTTTCGTGGGCAGCAAGGGCAAGGCGCTGGTTCCCATCGGCCAGCCGCCGCGGCTGTTTCCCAAGGCGAAGTTCGCCGATTTTCAGCCGCCCGAGCCGTGGCTGCCCCGCCGGCCGGAGATCCACCAGGACTGGATCGAAGCCTGCAAGACCGGCAAGCAGGCCGGTTGCCATTTCGGCTACGCGGGCCCCATGACGGAGGCCCTGCTGGTGGGCAACGTGGCGTTGCGGGCCGGGCGGAAAATCGGCTGGGACGCGGCCAAGTTGAAGGTGACCGATTGCCCCCAAGCCCAGCAGTTCGTGCGGCCATCGTTCCGCGAAGGCTGGGCGCCCAATACCGTTGAATGAAGCGTTCGGCGCGGGTCTCCCGACCCCGCCCAGCGTTCGGCGCGGGTCTCCCAAACGTTCGGCGCGGGTCTCCCGACCCCGCCGACGGCCTGACCGAAACGTTCGGCGCGGGTCTCCCGACCCCGCCGGCTGCTTCCCTCGACACGCCTGCTATCGACGCTGCCGGCCCAACGTGTCAAAATGCCCGGATGCGATCCTGCCCTCTCTGCGATTGCCCGGACGGACAAATCTTGCGGCTGTTTGCCCGGCAGGACGCCGCCCCGGGCCGCTGGAGTCTCCTCCGCTGCCCGGCCTGCGGCATGGTCTACCTGGGCGAGGAGATCGACTACCGGACGCAGGCCGAGCAGTACGACTGGGAGCAGACCCGCCCGGCGGAGTCCGCCCGCCGCGACCGCCAGCGGCCGGCCGCGCGGACGCTCAGCCACGGGCTGCGGCGGCTGAAGAAGCTCACTCGCCGCTCCCACGGGGCCCGGCTGCTGGGCGTGCTGCGGCGCCACGTGCAAGGCGGCCGGCTGTGCGATTTCGGCTGCGGCACCGGCCGGCTGCTGGCGGAGGCGAGCCGCTGGTTTCGCCTTTGGGGCGTGGACATCTCGGCGGCGGCGGTGGCTCGTGCCCGGCAGCACCTGCCCCAGGCCGAGCTTTTCGTCGGCCCGGTCACGCGGGTGCGGCTCTCGGCCGAGTCGTTCGACGCGGTGACCATGCAGAGCTACCTGGAGCACGAGCAGCAGCCGCTGGCGGCACTGGGGGCGGCGCAGGCGGCGCTCAAGCGGGACGGGGTGGTGGCCCTGAAAGTGCCCAATTTCGCCTCCTGGAACCGGCGCCTGCGAGGGCGAAACTGGTGCGGATACCGGCTGCCCGACCACTGTAATTACTTCACCCCCAAAACGCTCCGGGCGGCGCTGGACAAGTCCGGCTTCGAGATCCTGCCGGGCTCGGTCCTCGACGGTCTACCCACTTCGGACAACATGTACCTGGCCGGCCGGAAGCGGTGAGGGGGACTCTGATGGGGTGGCGGCCGCCGGTAGTTTCCAAACCCGTAGTCCACCGGCACGGGGCCGGTGGGGAGGGGGGCTCCGTGGCGCCCTGTTCATCCCGCGCCGTTCAGACTTCCAGCTTCCACGGTGCCCGGTAGGGCTTGGTGACCAGGGCATTGGCCTGCGGGTCGTCGATCACCTGGTCCTTTTCGCCGTCCCAGCGGATGCTGCGGCCGACCTGCCAGGAGATGTTCATCAGGTGGCCCAGGTTGCTGGCATGGTGGCCGGTGGTGGTGCTGGCAAAGGGCAGTTTTCGATCGCGGATGTTCTCCAGAAAGACCGCCTGGTGGTGGAATTCGTCGTCGGCGCCGAGCACTTCCTCCTCGGCGCCGATCAAGTGGCCCACGGCGACCGTCTTCTTCCGCCCGTGCACCTCGGCCACGATCGAGTAGCGGCTGCGGTCCAAGAGCATCGAGGCCTCGGTGCCCAGAAAGCACTTGCCGTGGGCCCGCTGCTCGCGGCGACAGCCGATCCGCATCGTGTACTGGAGGACAAAGCCGTGCTTGGCCACGGGGCCGGGTCCGAATTCGAGCACGCTGCTGAGCGTGTTGGGCCACTCGCGATTGTCCTGGAAGGCATAGTTGCCGCCGGCGGCGGAGGCCGAGATCGGGGCGTCGACCCCCATCGCCCAGAGCACGACGTCAAAGTGGTGAACACCCCAGGCGACCTGGTGTCCGCCGCCGGAGAGCTTGACCCAGTCGTAGCCATAGTTGTAGTAGCAGTTGGGATTGTAGGGCCGATCGGGGCCTGGCCCCACGTAAAAGTCCCAGTCCAATTCGGGCGGCGGATCGCAGTCGGGCGGCGAGTCGAAACTGGGCCACCAGTTCTCGTAGTCCCAGACCTTGACCTCGGAAATTTCACCCAGCTTGCCCGCCTGGATCAACTCGACCGCCTTGTGGTAGTGTTCGCGGCTGCGTTGCTGGGTGCCGATCTGCACGATGCGGTCGTATTTCTTGGCGGCCGCGATGGCGTAGCGGCCTTCGCCGATCGAGTTGCCCAGCGGCTTCTCCAGGTAGACGTCCTTGCCGGCCTGGCAGGCGGCGATGGCCGGCAGCACATGCCAGTGGGCCTGGGTGGCCACGATCACCGCGTCGATATTCTTGTCTTCCAGCAGCTTGCGATAGTCGTGGTAGGCGGCCACCTTGTCGCCGCCGGCGATCTTGCGCGCCGCGGCCAGATGCTTCGAGTGGAGGTCGCAGACCGCCACCATGCGGACCCCCGGCAGCTTCATGAAGCTGGGCATCACCTGCCTGGAGCCCCGCGCACCGCAGCCGATCAGAGCCATGTTGATCGTGTCGTTGGGACCGGTCGAGGCATCCGCGCCGGCGGCATAGAGCTTGGCCCCCGCCCAACCACTGGCCGCGGCCGCCGCGGTGGCACCAAGGAATTGTCTGCGGTTCGATTGATCGGTCATCGACGAGTCTCCTTCTGTTGACGCCTGCGAAAGCCAATGCACGGAGGGCTCTCCACCGAAGCCCGGGTTTCTCGCATACGGCCTGGGACAATTCAGCCGATTCAGTATAAGCGGGGCCGCGGCCGGTCACAAGTTTGCGGCGGCGCGATGCGGGCGTGGGCGACCGCCGGGAGGGTGAGGTCTTTCCCACAGAGCCTAGCGGCAATACCGTTGAATGAAGCAATGCCAGCACGTTGTGCGAGGGTCTCCCGACCCCGCACTGAATTCGACCGATAGTCTCTCGAATCGGCCGTTGACGCGGATCCAGGGAGACCTTCGGTCAGGCCGGCGGCGGGGTCGGGAGACCCTCGCCGAACGCTGCTTCGGGCATACCAGGAAAATCAGCGACGACCCGCTGGCGCCGGAAAATGTACCCGCACCGCGGGGTGCATCGTGTAGAGACGGTAGCCCCCTGGGGCGCGGACCAGGATGCCGCTGGAGAGATTGTCGTCCAGCACCGGGTTGCCGGGGTACTTCTTCCAGTGAACCAGGTCGAGCGAGACGGCCACGTTCGTGTTCCACTCGCCCCACGGCCGCGTGGCGTTGCCGTGGTACCAGGCGTAGTAGCGTCCCCCGATCTTGATGATCTGGTTCAGCGCCACGGCCGTCCGATCGTAGGCCCCCGGCCCCCGGGCGATCACCGGGTCGTGCTGGCGGTTGGTCCACACCTTGTGGTCGGTCGAGGTGGCCAGCCAGACGCCCAGGTCGCCCCGCTCATAGAACAGGTACCAGGTGTTTCCCTCGACCCAGACGGTGGGGGTGCCGTAGGGGCCGGGGCGGATCGGCTCGCCCGAGACGGTCCGCACGTCGAGCCGGCCGTGATCGTGCCAGTGGACACGATCGGTGGAAGTGAGCATGTGGGCGATGTCGTGGCGGCCCTCGGCAAACATAAAGTACGTGTCGCCGCGCTTGACCACGCACATATCCTCCACCCAGGAATCCCGGAAAATGGGGTTTTCCGGATAGCGTGTCCAGTGGAGGCCGTCCTTGCTGGTGGCGTAGCCCAACAGCCGGGTGTCGGTGCGGTCCTCGTTGTAGCCGGTGTACCAGAGGTGCCAGGTATCGCCCTCCCGCAGAATCCAGCCGCGCTCACGGATATTGCGGTCCCACGTATCGGTGCCCGTACCGGCAAAGACCGGGTTGCCTTCGTACGGCACGAAGTGAACGAGCCAGGGCGGGAAGTCGGCCGCATCGTCTTCCCCCGCCTCCGCGGCCGGCGAACTCGACGGGGTCGAGAGCCCCGCGCCGACCGCCAGCACGAGGGAGGCGATGATCGAGGCCGGCAGGGGTCGTGGCGATCTCCGCATGGGACGCAATTTCCTCCCCTCCGGGGTACCCTGGACGGCTTGTCCACCCTTGTCCAGAAACGCCGCACGCCCCGGCCACCAACAGCACCGGCTCCGCATGGAACCAATGGCCGGCCGGCATGGTCACGACCGCAAGCATAGCCCGGCAGGCCAGGCCGGACAACCCGCCCCGGGCACCCGGCCCGAGCGGCGAGGACGGCCACTTGCACCCCCCCGGAAAAGCTGGTCCAATTGACGCTCCGACCCAAGGAGAGTGTTTGCCATGCCGACGGAAACGATGACCTCGCGCCAGCGGGTGCTGGCCGCCTTGAACCACCAGCAGCCCGACCGCGTGCCGATCGACTTGGGCGGCAACCAGACGGGCATCCACAAGTTTGCCTACCGGGCGCTGGTCGACCACCTGGGCATCGACGACGAGGTCCAGATCATGGACGCCGTGCAGCAGCTTGCCCGGCCCTGCGAGGAGCTGCTCCGGCGGCTGCGCGTGGATACCCGCTACATCGCCGCGGGGGCGGCGGCGGGGTTCGACGGTTCGATCGTGCGGGCCGAGCGGGGCGGCCGCGTCTGGCACGACCTGGTCGACGAGTTCGGCATTCGCTGGTCGATGCCGGACGATCGGCCGCTCTACATGGACATCACCCACCATCCCCTGGCCGAGGCGAGCATCGATGACCTGGCCGACTACCCTTTTCCTCGGGGCGACGACCCGGGCCGGTTCGAGGGGCTGCGCGATCGGGCCTTGGCACTGAAGGAGGAAACACCCTATGCCGTGGTGAGCGGTATCTCGGGCGTGGTGTACGAAATCTGCTGGTACATGCGAGGGCTGGAACAGTGGTTCACCGACCTGCTCACCGAGCCGGAATTCTGCGAGGCGCTGATCGACCGCACGCTGCAATTCTGGCTCGACTGGTTCCGCGCGTTCCTGGACGAGGTGGGCGACGTGGTCGACGTGATCATGATCGGCGACGACCTGGCCGGGCAGACGGGGCCGCTGTTTCGGCCGCAGCTTTATCGCCGCATCGTCAAGCCGCGGCAGCAGCGCCTGGTGCAGTCGATCCGTCCCCGCACGGAGGCGAAAATCTGGTACCATACGTGCGGCTCCTGCGTGGAGTACATTCCCGACCTGATGGAGAACGGGATCGACATCTTGAACCCCGTGCAGATCAGCGCCGCGGGGATGGACCCGGCCGAGTTGAAGCGGCGTTTCGGCGACCGGCTGAGCTTCTGGGGTGGCGGCATCGACGCCCAGCACGTGCTGCCGGAGGCCTCGCCCGCGGAGGTGCGCGAGCATGTCCGCCGCAACCTGGAGGTTTTCAAGCCGGGCGGGGGCTACGTGTTCAACAACGTGCACAACATCCAGGCGGGCGTGCCGCCGGAGAACGTGCTGGCGATGTACGAAGCGGCCTACGAGTTCGGGTTTTACGAGTGAGAGGGGCGAGGAACGTTCCCAAGCCGGAGCTTGGGAACGAGGATGAGCCGGAGCTTGGGAACGAGGGTCGGAAGGGTAAGACGGACGCAAACACGTATCTGATCCTTGTTCCCAAGCTCCAGCTATCCTTATCCTTGTTCCCAAGCTCCAGCTTGGGAACACACTTCCGCGAAGCTCTGCTTCGCCTGGGGCCGGCATCATGAGCCGAACGCGCTATCGCATTTTCGAGACGGAGTACCCCTACTTTCTCACATGCACGATCGTGGGTTGGGTACCGGTGTTCACGCGGCGGGAGGCGGTCGATATTGTCCTTGGTGCGTGGCGTTTTCTCCAGCGGGAGCGGGAGTTCCTTCTGTTCGGCTACGTTGTGCTGGAGAACCACGTTCACCTGATCGCCAGAGCACCGCGGCTATCGGCGACGATTCAGAGTTTCAAGTCGTTTGCGGCACGCCGCTTGATCGATCTATTCAAAAGCCGATCCGCGGACGTCTTGCTTCGCCAGTTGCGAGCGCATAAGCTGCGCCATAAGAAGGAGAGCCAATACCAGCTCTGGCAGGAAGGCAGTCAGCCGAAGCAGATTCAGAGCGATGAGATGATGTGGCAGAAGCTGGAGTACATTCATGCCAACCCGGTAAAACGGGGCTACGTGGACGATCCGCTTCATTGGCGGTACTCCAGTGCCCGGAACTACGCGGGACAGCCAGGATTGATCGAAGTGGTCACCGATTGGGTTTAGACGCTGCGGTTGGCGATCGAAGCGGAGCTTCGAGGAAGTGCGTTCCCAAGCCGGAGCTTGGGAACGAGGGTGAGGCGATCGAAGCGGAGCTTCGAGGAAGTGCGTTCCCAAGCCGGAGCTTGGGAACGAGGGTGAGGGCGGAGCTTGGGAACGAGAGTGAGGGCGGGAGCTTGGGAACGAGGGTGAGGGCGGGAGCTTGGGAACGAGGGTCGAACAAGTATCCACCGGGAGGACCTGTGATGAATCGGCACGCAAACAATCGAGTTCTCCTCTGCTGTTTCGGGCTGCTGGCCGTGGCGATGTTCTCGCCGGCGGCCGCGGGGGAATATGAACAGGCCAAGGCCCAATTCGCCCAGCCGTCGCGCGACTATTCCACCGCGCCGCTGTGGGTCTGGAACGACATGCTCACCGAGGAGGAGATCGTCTCCACCATGGAAGACCTGGCCGGCCAGCAGGTCAAACAGGTTTTCGTCCATCCGCGGCCCGGGCTGATGACGCCTTACCTCGGCGAGGACTGGTTTCGGCTCTGGAAGGTCGCCCTTCGTACCGCCCAGCGGCTCGACATGAACGTCTGGATCTACGACGAGAATTCCTACCCCTCCGGCTTTGCCGGGGGGTTCGTTCCCGAGGCGATGCCCGAGTCCCGCGGCAAGCGGCTGAACGTGCTCAAGGCCGACCGTCCGCCCCGGGCGGATGCCGACCTGGTGGCCGTGTTTTCGCTTGCCGGCGGCAAGTGCCGTGAGATTACCAAGCAGGTTCGCTCCGGCGAGAAGTTTCCCCAGGGGCGCTACCTCGTGTTTTCCGTCCAGCTTGGCCCCCAGGCGGGCTGGTACGGCGGCTGGTTCTACGTCGACCTGATCCATCCGGGCGTGGTGAAGAAATTCATCGACGTGACGATGGAGGCCTACCGCCGCGAAATCGGCGACCAGTTCGGCAAGCGCGTGCCGGGCTGGTTCACCGACGAGCCCCACCTGGCCCCGGCGGGCGGGCTGCACTGGTCGGACCACTTGCCCAAGCTGTTCCAGGATCGCTGGGGTTACAGCCTGACGGAGAATCTCCCCTCGCTGGTTGAACCGGTGGGCGACTGGCGGCGGGTGCGCCACAACTACTACCAGCTTCTCTTGGAGCAGTTCATCGAGTGCTGGTCGAAGCCGTGCTACGAGTATTGCGAGAAGCATCACCTGGATTTTACCGGCCATTACTGGGAGCACGGCTGGCCCGGCGCCGGCCACGGCGGCGACAACATGGCGATGTATGCCTGGCACCAGCGGCCGGCCATCGACTGCCTGATGAACGACTACCAGGAAGGCCCCCACGCCCAGTTCGGCAACGCCCGCGCGGTGCTCGAGCTGGCCAGCGCGGCCAACCAGATGGGCCGCCGCCGGACGCTCTGCGAGGCCTATGGGGCCGGGGGCTGGGACCTCCGCTTCGAGGACATGAAGCGGATCGGCGACTGGCTCTACGTGCTGGGGGTGAACACGCTCGACCAACATCTTTCCTACATCACCATCCGGGGTGCCCGCAAACGCGACCATCCCCAGTCGTTCTCCTACCACGAGCCGTGGTGGGAAGCCTACCACGTGATGGCCCAGTATTTTACCCGGCTTTCGCTGGTGATGTCCCGGGGCGAGCAAGTCAACCGCATTCTCATCCTCGAGCCCACCACCACGGCCTGGATGTATCAGGGCGACAAGCACCTGGAGGAGTTGGGGACCAGTTTCCAGGCCCTGGTGACCGCGCTGGCCAAGCACCAGGTCGAATTCGATCTGGGCAGCGAGGACATCATCGTTCGCTTCGGCTCGGTCGACGGCCGCCGATTCGTGGTCAACAAGCGGGGCTACGATACGGTCGTGCTGCCGCCGACCACCGAGAACCTGCACTCCAAGACGCTCAAGCTGCTGGCCGGCTACGCCGCCGCCGGCGGCACCGTGCTCAGTTGCGTGAAAGAGATTCCGCGCGTCGACGGCCAGGTGTCGGATCGTGGCACCACGCTCACCGGCCAGCCCGGTTACCGGGTGGTCGAGGCGAAGCAACTCGACCGGCTGTTGCACGCCAGAATGGACGACGACCTCCAGGTCCGCCAGGCGGCCGGCGACTCGGGCATCCTCTTTCACCAGCGGCGGCGAATCGACGGCGGCCAGTTTCTGCTGTTGGTCAACACCAGCATCGAGTCGCCCTGCGCGGGCACGATCGACGCCGCCATGCAGGGCCTCGAGCAGTGGCACCTGGAGGACGGCCGCGTGACCGCCTATCCGTTTGCCCGATCGGCGGCGGGGCTGACGGCCACGTTCCACCTGCCGCCTTGCGGCAGCCTGCTGTTGTGCCTGACCGACGCGCCCCGCCAGCCGGCGCCGCAGCGCAAGCCGCGGACAACGGTGCTCGATCCGAACGGGCCGCCGGCCATCCACCGCGTCGATCCCAACGTGCTCACGATCGACTACGTGGACGTCACGGTGGAGGGCAAGACGGAGAAAAACGTCTACTTTTACCCCGCCGCGAAACGCATCTTTCAGCACTACGGCCTGGCGGCCGGCGACCCTTGGGATAGCGCGGTTCAGTTCCGCGACCAATTGATCACCAAGACCTTTCCGGCCGAAAGCGGCTTCCGGGCCACGTATCGCTTCCAGATCGAGGGCCCCGTGCCCAAGCGGCTGGAGTTCGTGCTGGAACGGCCCGACTTGTACACCATCACGGTCAACGGAAAGCCGGCCCAGGCGCGGCCGGGCGCCTGGTGGCTGGACAAGTCGTTTGGGCGGATGGACATCGCCGCGCTGGCCAAGGAGGGCGAGAACGCGGTGACCATCGAGGCCCATCCGTTGACCATCTGGCATGAGTTGGAGCCGGCCTACGTGCTGGGCGATTTTGCCTTGAAGCCGACCGACGCCGGATTCACGCTGGTGGCCCAGCGGCCGCTGGCGATGGGATCGTGGAAGGCCCAGGGCCTGCCGCTTTACGGGGCGGGCGTCTCCTACCGGCAGACGTTCGACGTGGGCGCCTCCCCCTCGGGCCGCTACCTGGTTGAACTCACCGGCTGGTACGGCAGCGTGGCCAAGGTGATCGTCGACGGGCAGCCGGCCGGCTACATCGCCTACCGGCCGTGGACGTGCGACGTGACCGACCGGATCAAGCCGGGCCGGAACACGGTCGAGGTGGTGGTGATCGGCACCTTGAAAAACACCCTGGGGCCGCATCACGCCGGCCAGATGGTGGGTCGGGCCTGGCCCAGCGCGTTTCAGCAGGGGCCCGCCACCGGTCCGCCGCCGGGCGAAAAGTACCACACGCTGGACTACGGCCTGTTCGAGCCGGCGGTGCTCAAGCGGGTCCAGTAGAGCGCCGGCGGCTCGGCCGTGGGCCATCCCGCCTCAGTTCGTTCGCTGCCCTCGGATCAGCAGCCGCAGCACGTCGCGGCGGCGTACGATCCCCACCAGTCGCCGTGGTGCGTCCTCGGTCACCACGGGCAGGCAGTCGTCCTTGCATTTCTCGAACAGGCCGAAGGCCCGCTGGGCCGAATCGTCGGGCCGCAGTACGTGGCGGGCCGCCGTGGTCACGTCGGCCGCGCGCACCAGCGAGCCCAGCGCCGGCTCGAACAGCACGGTGCTCAGTTCCCGATAGCGGATCACCCCCAGCAGTTCGTCGCCGGGACCGACGACCGGAAAGGTGTGATCGCGGCTGTGCTCGATCTGGGCGATGACTTCGTCGAAGGTGGCCGACTGGGAGATGCTCACGGGCACTTTCCGCATCAGTTCGCGGACCGTCAAGTCATGGGAAGATCGCCCTTGGAAAGGATTCTTCCCCACCGCGATGAGGAGCCGATTCCAGACGATTCGTCCTTGCTCGACCAGACCCGAGCCGGGCGGCCGAATGGCGTGGGCCAGGGGCACCTCGCCGGCCCGGAGCACGGCCTGGCGAATGAGGATCGGCCCCACCAGTTCGAACACGACCACCGTGCCCAGAATCACGATCTGCACGTCCCGGCAAATCTGGTGGAGCGGTCCGCCGAGGGATTCGGTTTGGGCCACGGCAATGGCCGACAGGGCGATCGCCGCGCCGGCCTGGGCGGTCAGCGTGGCCCCCAGCCAAACTTGCACGGCCGGTTGTTCGTCCACCCTCCGGGCAGCCCAGCGGGTTCCGAAATACTTGCCCGCAAACCGCAGCACCACGTAGGCCAACCCCACCACCCCGGCCTGGCCCAGCTTGGCCAGGTCGAGCTCGGAGCCGTGGGCGACGAAGAAGACGACGCACAACAACCCCGTCAACTGGTCCAATTCGCCCAGGATGGCCCGCGTTTGATCGGAACTGTTGGCCACCATGGCGCCCATCGCCAGGAAGGTCAACAGGTAGGGCATCCCGCGGAGTTCGCAGATCGCCAACAGCGGCAGAATCACCGCCAGCAGGAGCACCAGCCGGCGCCCGCCGGAGACCAGCGAAAAGGCGTAGCTGACCACCAGTCCTCCGGCGATTCCCAGCACGATCGACCCGACCAGGTCCTGTCCCAGGCTGCCCAGGTCGGCCGCCGTGGAGACCAGGGCCCCCGTAGAGGCACCCGAGGAGCCGTCGTGGATCAGTTGCAGGCCGAGGAACAACAGTTCGAAGAGCACGATCGAGACCAGGTTGTTCAGCGCCACCAGGGTATTGGTGTATTCGGTTACCGGGCCTTCGGACTCCGTCTCCTTGAGCACCAGGATCGTGGTGGCCGGCGCCGTGGCCAGGGCCAGCGCGCCCAGCAGCAAGGCCGCTTCCCAGGGCTGGCCCAGGAGCAAGATTCCCCCGCTCACCAGCAGAAACGTGGCAGAAAGTTCACCCGCCGAGAGCCTCAACGCCCGGCCCAGAATCCGCCTCGCCCGGGCCAAGGGGAAATGGCACCCCAGGTTGAAAAGCACCAGCGAGATGGCCAGCTTGGTGAGCGGCTCGAAGGGATCGCCGCGGAGATGTTCGGCGGCAGCGCCGGAGGGCGCCTCGGGCGAGACCGATTCGATGCCCGCCGGCGGTGTGGCGGACAGGTGCTCCGCCTGCCGCAGGATGGTCGGTCCGAGCAGAATACCCACCAGCAGATAGGCCGTCACCTTGGGCAACTTCACGTAGGAGGCCAGTCCGCCGGCCACCAGTGCCGCAGCCAGCAACAGCCCCAGCGAGAGGGCGATCTGCCAGTCAAAAGAGGATAGCGCCATCCGCGTTTCCTTCTACGAACAAGTTGCCGTAGGGCCGGCTGTGCCGGCCGGTTGCTGGGTTCGCCGGGGGTGCAGGAACGGACTTCCGGAGGTGGTTCGAGTTGGGGGTTTCAGGTGGGAGATTCTGAGAGCTGTAGGCCGGGTCGCGCTGCCGGCATCGTGGAACCGGCTCTTCGTGTTCTTCGCGGGCTTCGTGGTGAAATGGTTCCAGAACCCGTGATGACCGCGGACAGTGTTCACCACGAAGCCCGCGAAGAACACGAAGAAAGTAGCGTAGGTCGTGGCGTTTGAGTTTTTCCAAGCCGTGGAGGCATGGGGAGAATGCGAGGCGCGTGGGCCGGGCCGCCATCTCCACAGCCGCTCTGGGCAACCCATTTCCCCCATCGTTAGCTGCCGCCCTGCAAAAAAAGTCCGTTCCTGCACCCGTTCGCCGGCGCCAGCCGCGTTTCGGCCGGCACAGCCGGCCCTACGAACGGGTTGGACGAATGTTTACGGCGAAACGGTCGCAAGTTGTTTTCGGGCAAGCGTTTACGATTCTCGTTCGGCGGTCCAGGCCGGACTTCCCAAAGCAAAATCGGACCCGGTGATTGGCTGGCCGGCCGTGGGGATGATACGCTGCCGTGGGGATCACGCCAAGACAAGCAGGAGAAAACCCATGTTTCCCTCGACGATAATCGCCCTCGCGCTGGCCGTGGCCGCCGGCGGTTTCGGCCAAGAAAAGCCGGCACGCGACCCGGCCCCGGCCAAGAACCTGATCGTCAATCCCGGCTTCGAGGCACCGGGCACCGGGTGGAACGACTTCTGGTCGCGGACTCCCGGCGGAAGCGTGGCCCTGGACGCCGACCAACATCACGGCGGGACTCACGCGGCGCGGATCGAACACACCGGCTCGAAAGACTGGAGTCTCCAGCAGCGGCAGGCGCTCCACGTCCGGCCGGGCGAAATCTACGAACTCTCGGGCTGGCTTCGCTTGAAGGGAGAAGGGACCGCCACCGTTTGCGGCGTGCTTCGCGACGAACGGGGTCGGGTTTTGGATTGGAGCTTCGGCGGTCGCCCGACCGCAGCCGCCGATACCTGGCGCCGACTCACGGCGCGATTCGTGATCCCGCCCGGCGGAGCCACGTTGCTGCCGCGGCTGATCGGCCAGGGACCGGCCACGGTCTGGGCAGACGACCTCTCACTTGTGCTGGTCGGCAGCCTGGACGCATTGCGATCGAAGGACCTGCCACCGCGGGTGGAAGCCTCCAGCAAGACACTCCAGGTGAGCTTCGATTCGGCCAAGGCAACGCTCGGCATCGTCGACCGCCGCAACGGCAGGACGTGGTCGCAGATTGCCGCCGGCACGATGACCGTGCTCGACGCCAAAGCGGTCGAGGGGGGGCTCGATCTGCGGATACTGGAGCCGGCCGACATGCTCACCCTGGAGGTCGAAGTGCGGCTGGAGCCGGAGGCGCCCGAAGTGGTGGTCACGCTAAAGGCGTCCGGCCCGATGTATCGCAGACTTTCCTTTCCCGCCCCCTTTGCCACCTCGCCGGGCGAATTCCTGATTATGCCGGTCAACGAGGGAATCAGCTATCCGGTGGACGACGCATCGCTTCCCCCCATGGCTTACTACCTCTACGGCGGCCACGGCCTGTGCATGGGCTTTTGGGGCGTGACCAACCTGGAGCAGGGCCTGCTGGCGATCGTGGAGACGCCGGACGACGCCCGGGTTGACCTGCGGCGGGTGGACGGGCTGTTGTGCCAGGCGCCGCAATGGGAACCGCAAAAGCGGGCCTTCGGCCCCGCCCGCCGCATTCGCTACTGTGTCTTCGACTCCGGCGGCTACGTGGCCCTGGCGAAACGCTACCGGCGCTACGCCAAGCAGACCGGGCTGCTGAAAACCTTCGTCCAAAAGCGCCGCGAAAACCCCAACGTGGACAAGCTCATCGGGGCCGTCAACGTCTGGTGCTGGGATCGGCGGGGGCCGGAAATGTGCGGCGAACTCCAATCCCTGGGAATCCGGCGAATTCTCTGGAGCGATCGCGCCCAGCCGGAGGAAATCCGCAAGATGAA
>CAYZWG010000001.1:44998-62701 GCA_964481605.1 uncultured Planctomycetaceae bacterium | reverse complement strand
GTCGGGAGACCCGCGCCGAACGCGCAGGCGGGGTCGGGAGACCCGCGCCGAACGCTGAGCGCTACGCCTCCGGCTCCCACTGCCCGTGCAGGGTACGCAACGCCTGGCGAAAGTCGGCCGTGTCGCAGACCACCAGACCGTCGCGAAGGACCAAAATGCGCTTGGCGTGCCGGGCAACCTCCTGCTCGTGCGTCACCACGATCAGCGTGATGTCGCTGGTGGCGTTCAACTCGCGGAAGATGTCCATCACCTCGCTACTGGTGCGAGAATCGAGGTTGCCGGTGGGCTCGTCGGCCATCAGGATCGCCGGCTCGTTGACCAAGGCCCGGGCGATGGCCACCCTTTGCTGCTGTCCGCCCGAGAGTTGGCCGGGATGATGGTCCATCCGGTCGCCCAACCCGATCCGCTCCAGCAACCGCCGCGCCCGCTGCCGCCGCTGCCGGCTGGAGACTTTCCGGCTGTAAAGCAGCGGTAGCTCGACGTTCTCCAGGGCGCTGGTTCGGGCCAACAAGTTGAAGTTCTGGAAGACGAACCCGATCTTTTGGTTGCGCAGGTCGGCCCGAGCATTGGCGGAGAGTGCCATCACCTCGTGGCCGTCCAGGTGGTAGCTGCCGGTGGTGGGCCGATCGAGGCAGCCAAGCGTGTTCATCAGCGTCGATTTGCCCGACCCCGAAGCTCCCATCACGGCGACAAACTCGCCGGAGTCGATTTCGAGCGAAATCCCCCGCAAGGCCTCGACCGTCATTTGATCGAGTTGGTACACCTTGCGGACGTCCACCAATTGGATAAGGGGCATTCGGCTTGACCGCCTGGCGGGGGGAGAGTTGTTGCCGGTCGGGGGCGCCCACCCAGCCCCTTCCCAAAGGGGGCATTGTCGTGCGACACCGTCCAGTCTGTCGAAACTAACAGCCGCTACCGGGTTCGTCCAGTCGCCGCTCGCCGCCCGCCCCGTTGGCCACGGTGAGAATCGGCAAGCCATGCCGACCGGTTCGCCTCAAGTGGCTTCGACCAGGCAACTTGTGACGCCTCGGCCGGACCTCGCGGGAGAATTGTGGCAAAAACGCAACGCTCCGATTTGCCCCAGGGTATTTTGCGGTTCATGTTTTCCGGGACGACGGACGACTCCTTGCAGAGGGGAGACCAAGCGGCCTCACCCATCTTGTGGGGGGATTCCGGGACGCGGGTCGATCAGAAACAGGGGAGTTTTGCCATGAATCGCAAGGTTGCTCTTGCGGCCGGGCTGGCCGCCGCAGTTCTCTCGGGTGTGGTGCAGGCGGCCGATTCCGCTTTGCCGGCCACTACTGCCGTGATGATCGTCGGCCCCCACCCGTACGGGGTCTACGCGGCTGCGCCCTGCGGCGCGCCGACCTACGGGCTGCAAGGTCTGGCGCCGGCCTGCTGCCAGAGCGAGCCGAGTCGCTGTGCCGACGCCTGGGCCGGCTATTGCCAGCAGAAGGCCTGCGGTGGGTTCGGCTGCGGACGGTTGTGTTTTCCGGCCGTGTTCGTGCCTCGGCGCCTGGCAACGGTGCAGCCAGGCTGCCGCGTCGAGGCGGTGCCCGCCTACGGCTGCCAGGCCCCGATTTCGCCGGTTGAACCAGCCGCGCCGGGGCCGAAGAAGGGCAAATGACGCGGCAGAAAGTCGGCCTACGGGCTCTTTTTCTGTCGCCACGTGGACCATCAGGGTTTGCCGATCCTGCCGCCGATGCGATAGGATCAGGATTCTGGCCGAAACACCCCCACGGCGAGGAATTCCGTGCAGCCCGACGACGAAATCTGCCTCTGCTTTCACGTCACCAAGCGGAAGGTGCAGAACTTCCTCCGCGTCGAGAAGCCGAAGCGGGTGGGTCAGATCAGCGAATGTTTTGGAGCGGGCACCGGGTGCGGGTGGTGCCGGCCGTTTCTGCGTCGGCTCTTCGAGGAGGCTGCTCGGCAGGGCATGACCGTGGCCGCCGAAGAGCCCACGGCCCGGCAATATGCGGCATTGCGGCGCCGCTACCTGAACGATCGGCAGAACCCCCAGGACAGTGCCCACCCGAATGAGCCGTGCGACCCTGGCGACGACCGGGAAAATGGACTATGATGGAGGCTGCGGAGGAAGCGGGGGCTCCTCTCTGCGGTCCTTCTTTTTGCCACTTCCCGGGCACGAGCACTCCCAAGGAGTTGTCATGGCGCGTAAGGTCTTAAACAGGAAAGAGTTACGGGAGGAGAACGACGCCGCGGAGCGAAAACAGCCCAAGGTAAAGAAGACCAAGGTAAAGAAGACCACCGCCACCGCGAAGCCCAAGCGAAAAAGCCGCGCCAAGGTGGCCAAGGAAGTGCGGTTGAAGGCCTTTTGGGGGGTCTTCAGCCAGTCGCTTGCCCCGGTGGCGATGTTCGAGTATAGCCAGCGGAAACAGGCCGACAAGAAAGTGGAGGAACTCAACAAGTCGCGTAAGGGCCCTCATTTCGTGCAGCTTGTCAAGAAAGTGATTGAGGAATAATCGCGTGGCGGCTCTGGTGAAGGAGGCCTTCACCGGTTCCCTTTTTCCCCTGCCCTTTCCATTCTCGGCTCCCCGCCGCTTGACGCCGGACGCCTGCGGAGAGTAGCTTTCTTGGCAGGCCCAACGTTGCGCCGGATGAGTCAAGTCTTGCGGCCCAACCGTGGTGGTGGGAGCCATGTGCGCGCGAACCAGGAACCGTCGACCCCCCGGCTGGCCGGGCTGCGTTGTCGCTGTTTCGCTCATCGCGGCGGTCGGCTGCAACCGGCCGGATGGTTCGGCGTCGTCGAGCCCGGGGACGTCCGCCGCGACGATCCGAGAGATCTCCCCGGCCGATCTGCCCCCTCTGGACGAGTATCTGCCGCCGCTGGATCACGGGCGGATCGAAGCGGCCCCGCCGGAGGACTGGCGGATCGGGTCGCGGGCGGCCGGATACGTGGTGCGTTTCCTGGCCGCCGGGGCCGACCCCTACCCCATGATCCTGATTTCCGCCCAGGATGCCCCCCACCAGGCCGGCGTCTCGCGAGAAACGGCCGAGCGGTTCGCCGCCCGCATCCGCCACGAGGCCTCGGCCCCCGACGCCCAGCCGATCGCCATCGGGTCGCGCGTCGGCGCGATCTATCGGAAGCGAGGTAAAGACCCCAAAGGCGTCCACCGCATTGTCGAGCGATTGTTTGTCGTCACGGTGCTGGGGCATCGACGCTACGCGATCGAGCTGCGCACCGGCGAGGACCAGATCGAAGCGCATCAAGACGCGCTGTTCGCGGTGGCCGCGGGCATGCGCCCGGCTGTTTCCGCTGGAGAAGTGAAGGCGGGCGGCGGAGAGCCCGCCCCGGCGGCCGAGGAAAAAGAAACATCCCCCTCCGGCTGACAACAACCACCTGGAATCAACCAAACCATGACACCGGAACTCGACGTCTATCGTGAGTGGCTGGGGATCAAGGAAACCGCCCGGCCGCTGAATTACTACCAGATCCTACGGCTGAACGCCTTTGAGGACCGGGCGGAACTAGTTCGTACCCACTACCGCAAGATGAACGCCCACGTGCGCAAATTTGCCGCGGGCGAGTACGCCCAGAGGTCGCAGGAGCTTCTCAACGAGCTGGCCAAGGCCATGCTCTGCCTCACCGACGTGCGGCGGAAGCGTGAGTACGACGCTTCGCTGGGACGCAAGATCGAGGCCGAAGGCCGCCGCCTCACGCTGGAAGAAATCCTCCTCGCCAACAAGGTCCTCGACCAACAACAGCTCGACAAGGCACGCCGGTTCGCCGATGCCGTGGGGCTCGATCTGCACCAGGCCGTGATCCAGCAAAAGCTGGCCGAGCCGGAGGTCGTGATGATGAGCTACGCCGAGTCGATGGGATTGCCGTACATCGACCTGGGCGATATCGGGGTCGACGTGCAACTGGCCCCCCTGGTCCCGCCCACCCTGGCCCGGCAGCATTCCTGCGTGCCCGTCATGGCCGACGACAACCAACTGCTAATGGCCTCGCCGACTCCCCTGGTGCCGGACGTGGAGGAAGAACTGCGGCTGCGAACGGAGATGCCCGTCCGCACGGTCCTCTGCACTCCGGCGGCGATCAACGAGGCGATCGCCAAGTTCTATCCCCGCGACGCCCCGGAGATGGTCCCCGTGGCGACCAGGAAGAAGGCCAAGGCCGCCAAGCCGGGCAAGACCCGGGACGAACAGCCCGCCCCGCCCCGTTCGGCCCAAGAGACCGCCAAACGGCGAACGATGTTCTCCGTGATCGCCTTTAACATCACCGTCGTCGCCGTGATGCTGGGGCGAACCTTCGTGTTTTCCGATCTTGGCATCGTGACTGCTATCGCGGCCGCCATCCTGGCGGGGCTGGTGGCCGCCGGGGTAACATTCGGCGCGATGTGGGCAAGCGAGTAAGCTCTGTTGGAAATGGGAGGCCGAGGCTGGGGGTGACGAAACCTTGGGATGGTGGGAGTCCGTAGGGATCGGGCAACGTCCGTTGTCCTCACCAACCGCCGCCAAGCAATCGAGGCATTTCCCGCCGTTGCCCCGATGCCGGATCATGATCCGGCCTACCGCCCTGCCGACCAATCCGCCACCCCACCGGCCAAGGACATGCCGCCCCACGCCGGCGGCGACCGGGGGCCAGATCAGCCCAGTTCGATCTTGTCGATCTTGACCCGCGTGTAGAGCTGCCGGTGGCCGGTCTTGCGACGGTAGTTCTTGCGGCGGCGCAACTTCTGCACCACGAGCTTGGGGCCCTGCTCGAGGCCGAGCACCTCGGCCGTGACCGAAGCGTCTTCCAGCACGGGCTGGCCCACCGTGAACCCGTCGTCGTTGCGAGCGGCCAGGACGCGATCGAAGGTGACCCGCTCTCCGGCCGGCACCTTGCGGTAGGCGATCTCCAGTTCCTGGCCTTCTTCGACCTGATATTGTTGACCGTGGTCTTCGATGATGGCGTACATGGGTGGGGGTTCCGTGGATGGAGTTTGATCTTTTGCCCTGATTCTACCCCCCTTCTTGAGGGAGGACATTTCGCCGCAGGCCCTGCCGGCAGCGACCTGGGTCCGGCAAACTCATTAGTGTATCGCGCCCGGGTCCGATCGATCAAGGGCTGCTCAAGGCCGGTGGGGGGTAAGGGCGCAGGAACGGACTTCTGGAGGCTGTTTGAGGTGGCGGTTTCAAGTGGAAGGTTTTGATCTCGGTCCCTGGCCCGTCGTCGCCGCGAGCGGAAGTGGTGACTGTGCCGGTTTTGCGGGTGCCGAACGCGTCTGCCGGCGGTACCCGCTGCGTAGCCGGGAGTTCCGGCCGATTCGCCCAAACGTCCGTGCTCCCGGCCCTCCGGCGTGTGGTACGCTTCTGTACGCGGGAGGATCGGCTCAGGCAATATTCCATTCCGCGTTTGGATCGTGTCGGAAACGCCGGCGTGGAGTGCGGGGTCGGGAGACCCGCGCACAGCGTTACCCCCAAGCGAAGGAGATACCCGTGGCCGAGGAAGAACGTGATCCGCAAACGCCGGAAGGTTCGGTGCCCGAGGCCGAGGAACGGAATGCCCACGTGGGCGATGCGGCCGAATCGCAAGCCGCCGAGGAATCGGTCTGCCCGGCCGAGCACGAATGGGAGCGTGCCCGCTCGTGCTGCGGTGCGATCCGCCGCAAGGCGAGCGACCAGGTCAAGCGGCTGCGCCAGAAGAGCGTGGGCGAGGTGGTCGACGGCACGCTCGAATTCGTCCGCCGCCACCCGGGCCCGGGCGTGATCGCGGCCGTGCTGAGCGGATTCTTTCTGGGGCGATTGTTTCGCCGCTAGGCAGAACCGAGTCTTCTTTCTCTTCCTCGTCGGCGACGACCATGACGATCCACGACGACGGCCAACCGACCAAGCGCGAGTTGCGGCGGGGCATCGCCCGTTTGCGCCGGCGGCTGGACCGCCACGCCCGGCGGCTGGAAACCGAGGGCCGCCGGCTGACCGCCTGGCACACCTACGTCCGCCGCTACCCGGTCCAGGCGCTGGGCGTCGCCTTCGGCGTGGGGCTGACCCTTTCGTCCGGGTGGAAGGCGATGATGGGGCGAATGCTGGGAAAGCAAATCACCCGTCGCGCGGTCAACCGGCTGGTCGACCACCTGTGGGACGAGCTGGAAACCTTCTGGGGCCGTGCCGGCGACGGTGCGCAATCGGACTCCCCGGGGGGAGGCACCGATGGCTGAACCCGATCGCCCGCTGTTGGCCGCACTGAAGGACGAGCTCGCCCGCGGCGGGGCCGACCTGGGCCGGATGGTCGCCCTGCGGTGGCAGTTGGCCCGGCTGGAGTGGGACGACGCGACGGCCGCCATCAAGCGGCTGGGCGTGCCCCTGGCCGCCGCGGGGGTGATGGCCCTGGCGGTGCTGCCCGTGCTGGTCATCTGCCTGGCCGATTGGCTCAACGGTGCGTGGCCGCTGGCGGGCGTCCGCTGGGCCCTGGTGCTCGGTCTGTTGTTGGCGGTGGTCGCGGGCGTGGTGGGCTGGCTGGCCTGGCGGCGCTTTCGCCGGGAGTTCGTCGGGCTGGAAGAGACCATGGAGGAACTGCGGGAAGACGTCGTCTGGTTGAAGGAGTGGACCGGGCACGAGTTGGACGACGACGCAAGCCGGCCCGATCCGGGCGTCGGATAACGGCGCCCGCGGCCCTGGTCGCACGAAGAGGATTCGGCTGTGTCCGAAAGCGTTTCCGCCCGTGATGAGGCCGACAAAATCGCCCCTTCGCAGGCGACCACGAAGGCGGTGGGGTGCGGCTCGGCCGTGCCGCGTCCGCCGGTCGCGCCGCCGCCGGTTCGAGAACCCCGCCCAGCCGGCACGCCGCAGGTGGCCGACTCGCCGGGGGCCACACCCGGCCGGAGCGTGGCCGCGATGGCTCGCCGTGCGGCTGGTTTCGGGGTCAGCGCCGTCGTCCACGCCGTGTTGATGGTGGTGCTGGCGTTGATCGTGGTCGCCCGAAATGCTCCCCGGGGCAACGGGCCGATTCTTGTCTCTTGGACCCCGGAGATGCCGCCGTCGTCCCAGGAAGACATCGTCTGGGAGGTCGACCTCTCCCAGCCGCACCAGCGGCTGCACGATGCCTGGCTGCCGGAACCGCCGGCGGAAACGCCGCAGATCGACCTGGCGCGGAAGCCGACCCCAGCCGACATTGGCCGGAGAGCGGTCGGGCTGGAGTCGCTCGGGCCGCGGCAGTGGGCCACGCCGGTTCGCGTCCGAGTCGGTGGCGGGCTGGAAGGCCGGACCCCCCAGGCCCGAGCCCGGTTGGCCGGCCAGGGCGGAACCGACGCCAGCGAAGCGGCCGTCGAGCGGGGGCTCCGCTGGTTGGTGGCCCATCAAGGCCCCGACGGCGGCTGGAACTTCGACCACACCAAGAGCCTCTGCCGGGGGCTCTGCCGCAACCCGGGCGATGAGAAAAGCACCACCGCCGCCACCGCCCTGGCCCTGGCCCCGTTCTTGGGCGCCGGCTACACGCACACCAGGGGCGAGCATCGCGAGGTGGTCCGGCGGGGGCTCTATTACCTGGAGAGTCGGGCCTTTGTCCACGACGGCCGCGTCGATCTGCGGGAAGGGACGATGTATGCCCAGGGGCTGGCCACGATCGTGCTCTGCGAAGCGTATTCCATGACGGGGGACCAGTCGCTGGCCGGGATTGCCCAGGGGGCGCTGCGGTTCATCGAATATGCCCAGGACCAGCACGGGGGCGGATGGCGCTACTATCCGGGCGATCCAGGCGACACGACGGTCACCGGCTGGCAATTGATGGCGCTGAAGAGCGGCCAGATGGCGGGTTTCCAGGTGAAGTCGCCGGTGCTGTCTGCCGCCGACCGTTTCCTCGACAGCGTGCAGAGCGAGGAGGGAGCCAAGTATGGCTACATGGACCGCAACCCCGGGCCCACCACCACGGCCATCGGGCTGTTGTGCCGGATGTATTCGGGGTGGCCGCGGAGCCGGCCGGCACTGGCCGCGGGAGTCGACTACCTCGCCTACCGGGGGCCCTCGCAAAACGACATGTACTACAACTACTACGCCACGCAAGTGATGCGGCACTGGGGGGGCTCTCCGTGGCAACGGTGGAACGCACCCATGCGCGACTACCTGGTGGCCACCCAGGCGACCAAGGGCCACGAGGCCGGCAGTTGGTATTTCGACCACAAGTACGCCCGCAAGGGCGGCCGGCTCTACACCACGGCGATGGCGGTGATGATCCTCGAAATCTATTACCGCTACATGCCGCTTTACCGCGATGCATGGAAGCCGGCGGCCGAGGGCGCTGCGGTCGCGACGCCCTGAGACGCCGCCTGACGGCGGCCCTTGCTTTGTCCTCCCGGGCGATCGACGTCCGACACTGGTGTGGGCCGGTCACGCCGGCTATCATGGCGGCGGACGCGATGTTTGCGGGTCCGTAGGGCCGGCTGTGCGGAGCCGAAACGTGGCTGGCGCCGACCTGGTTCCCAAGCTCCAGCTTGGGAACCGACGCTTTCGGCGGGGTCGGGAGACCCGCGCCGAACCCCGGGGTCGGGAGACCCGCGCCGAACCCCGTAGACCGTTGCCATCGAGAGGAGAAACCGCGATGCCACCCTCGCTATTGCGAATGATTTTGGCGGGCATCTCCGCCTTGCTGCTTTTGGCCGGCTCGGCCGCGGGCGGCAACAACCAGCGCATCAAGCCCTGGCCGAAAGACCCTTGTTACTGGCAGTACCAGGGCCGGCCCGTGCTGCTGTTGGGTGGGTCGAAAGACGACAACCTGTTTCAAATCCCCGACCTGCGGGAACATCTCGACCTGTTGGCCGGGGTGGGCGGCAACTACATTCGTAACACGATGAGTGCCCGGGTAGACAAGGGCTTCGAGGTCCAGGCGTTCAAGCGGCTGCCCGACGGGAAATACGATCTCGACCAGTGGAACGAGGAGTATTGGCGGCGGTTCGAAAACCTGCTGCGGTGGACGCGCCAGCGTGACATCGTGGTGCAGATCGAGGTCTGGGACCGCTTCGACTACACCGACGCGAAAAAGGTGGACCATTGGCAGGCCAGCCCCTACCGCCCGGACAATAACGTGAACTACACGGGCCGGCAGACGGGCCTGGCCGATCGCTATCCCGATCATCCCTCGCGGGACAAGCAGCCGTTTTTCCACACGATTCCCGGCATGGACCGCTACCGGCCCCAGTACGACGTGGTGCGAAAATACCAACAGCGGTTCGTCGCCAAGATGCTCTCCTACAGCCTCGACTGTCCCAACGTGCTCTACTGCATGGACAACGAGACCTCGACCTCGCCGAAATGGGGCCAGTATTGGATCAAGTTTATCCACCAAGAGGCGAAACGGAAGGGGGTCGATGTTTATGCCACCGACATGTTCGACGACGGCTGGGAGCCGGAAAAGTCGAAAAAAATACGGCTGGAGTTGGATCACCCCGAGATTTACCAGTTCGTGGAGATCTCCCAGGTCAACAGCCGCAACTTCGGCGAGGACCACTGGCGGCGGTTGATGTGGGTGGTCAACGAGGTGAAGCAGCATCCCCGGCCGATCAATCACACCAAGATTTACGGTGCCGGCAACACCCGCTGGGGCTCGGGACTGCCCCAGGACGGCGTGCAGCGGTTTTGGCAAAACCTGCTTGCCGGCAGTGCCAGCAGCCGGTTCCACCGCGACGGCGGCGGCACGGGCTTGCAGCCGATCAGCCAGGCGAGCATCCGCGCGGCCCGAAAACTGGAGAGCCTGGTCAAGCTCTGGGACGTGGAGCCGCACAACGATCTGCTCCAGGATCGCCAGCCGAACGCGGCCTATCTGGCGGCCGCGCCCGGCCGGCTGTACGCCCTCTACTTTACCGACGGCGGCCGCGTGGGACTCGATCTGCGCAAGGCGAAAGGCCCCTTTCGGCTGAAGTGGATCGAGGTCGCCAGCGGCGAGTGGGGCCCGGAAACGACGATCCAGGCGGGCACGGTCGTCGCCCTCTCCGCCCCGGGCAAGGGCGGTTGGGTGGCGGCGATGCAGAAGCCGTAGGGCCGGCGGGGACACAAAAAGGGGACATTCTACTTTTTTTGGACCTTCCTTGGTCGGCCACGGGCTCTTAGGGAGGCTTCCAGCCCCAGGTGCTGGGCTGTGGCGCGCTGCCACGTTTCCGAGCCGTAGGGACGGCCACGGTGGATACTCTCTCGCAACGCCTCCAACTCGCCTTCCGTTTGCGGCTTGTTCACCCAGCGCAGCCAATCCCCGCCACGTGGAACCGGACCGGGGTCGAGAGTCGGCCTTTGGCTCTCCTTGGGCGGCACGCCTGCCGACGACCAAGGCCAAGATTGAGCCTTGCGTACCGGAATCATCTTCGACCGGACCGGATTTCGTTCAACGTAACGCAACACCGTCAGCAGATGGTCGTCTTCCTCGATCGGAAAGGCCTTGAATCGCCCCTGCCAAACGTGACCGCTCGAATCGTAGTGCCGATGGTAACGCCGTACGTGCGACGTCAACAACCTGCATCCACCGACTCAAGTCGCCGTCCTCGAACGTCCACACCACCAAGTGAAAATGATTCGGCATCAGGCAGTATGCCAGAAGACGCATCGGCACGCGATCGTTCGCCTCGCGCAGCAGCTTCAAGAACGCCGCATAATCACCGTCCTTGCGAAACACGTTCATCCTGCCGTTCCCACGATTCAGCACGTGGTAGCACGCTCCCCCCACCGAAGCTCTCGCGGTTCTTGCCATGAGACGATTACAGCAGATCGCCTGTCCCCAATAAAGTAGAATGTCCCCTTTTTTTAGCCGGGCGGCTCGACCGAAACCCACTTCTCCTCTTGGTGGCTCTTCATGATCGCCTCGCAGAGGACCACCTCGCGGTGCCCCTCGGCAAAGGTGGGAAACATCGGCGGGGCCGAGAAATCGCCCGCCGCGATGTACTGGTAGAACGAGCGGAAGCACTGCTTGAAGGCGTCGGGAAAGCCCTCGTTGTGGCCGCCGGGATAGTTGCTATAGCCGCGGGCCACCTCGGTCAACAGGGCCGGGTCGCGGAGCATCAACTCGTTGGGCTGGTCGCGATAGCCGATCCAAAGCTCGTTGGGCGACTCGCTGTTGAACGCCAAGGCACACTTCGACCCGGAAATCTCGTACCGCAGGCAGTTCTTCCGGCCGGCGGTGATTTGGGAAACGTGCAACACGCCCCGGGCGCCGCCGCGAAAGCGAAAGAGGATGCAGCCGTAGTCGTCGGTGGTGATTTGGATGGGCTCGGTGGGAACCTCTTCGGCCGACTTGCCGGTGAAGGTCTCGACCTCGCCGGTAGGCCGCCGGCGAATCTTGTGGACCGTGTTCAGGTCGGCGAACACGGCCTCCACCTCCAGCCCGGTAATCGAGAGCACCAGGTCCATCCAGTGGGTGCCGATATCGGCCACCGCCCGCAACGCGCCCCCCTGCTCGGCCAGCACCCGCCAGTTGTAGTCCGTCTCGTACAGCAGCCAGTCCTGCACGTAGCTGCCGGTCACCGCGTAGACCTCGCCCACGTCGCCCCGGGCCACCCGCTGGCGAGCTTCCAGGTTGAGCGGGTAGAAACGGAGGTTGTAGCAGACGGCGGCCGCGCGGCCCGACGACCTGGCCAACTCGGCCAGCTCGGCCGACTGGGTGGAGTTCATCGCCAGGGGCTTTTCACACAGCACATGCTTGCCGGCGGCGAGTGCTCGCTTGGCGAATTCGTAGTGGAGCACGTTGGGCACGGCCAGGTGGACCGCGTCGACGCTGGCGTCGGCCAGGACTTCGTCGAGGCTTGCGTAGGCCCGGGGCAGCCCCATCGCCTGCCGGGCCGACCGCGACTCCGCCTCGTCGCAGCCCAGCACGCCGGTGACCGTGACGCCCAGGCGGCGCAGTGCTTCGACGTGGACGGGTCCGATGAATCCGGCACCCACGACGGCCGTGTGCAGATTGTGCATGTGATTGCTCCGTTTGGATGAACAAGAAACCCGTAGGGTGGGTGCTCGGCACCCACGCGGCGCCACGGCGTGCGAGCGCGCACCCGGCAACTCACTCGGCGATAAACTGCGAAAGGTAGCGTTGGCTCTGGCGGAGGGCCAGTTTGCGCCGTGCCAACTCCGGCTCAAAGGCCCGGTCCTCGACCTCCACACAGACCGGCCCCCGGTAGCCCACCTCCAGCAGCGTGGAAAGGAACGCTCCCCAGTTGATGTCGCCCAGGCCGGGCAGCTTGGGCGTGTGCCACTGGACCGGATCGGCCAGCACGCCCACCTCGTCCAGCCGGTGGCGATCCGTGGTGGCGTCCTTGGCGTGGACATGGAAAATGCGATCGGCGAAATCGCGCACCGCCCGGGTGTAGTCGATCTGCTGCCAGACCAGGTGCGAGGGGTCGAGGTTGAGCCCGAAGTTCTCGGCCGGAATGTCCTCGAACATCCGCCGCCAGATGGCCGGGCTGTGGGCCAGATTCTTGCCGCCGGGCCATTCGTCGCGACCGAAAAACATGGGGCAGTTCTCGATTCCGATCCGCACCCCGTGATCGGCGGCCAACCGCACCAGCGGCGGCCAGACCTCCAGCAGACGCGGCCAGTTGTCCTCCACCGACCTGGTCCAATCGCGGCCGATGAACGTGTTGACCACGTCCAGCCCGAGGAGCCGGGCGGCGCGAATCACTTGCTTGAGATGCTCGATGCAGACGGCCGCCTCGGCGGCGTCGGGCGTGAGCGGATTGGGGTAGTAGCCCAGCCCGCTGATGGAGACGCCGGCCCGGTCCAGGACTTCGTTGATCTGGGCCGCCCGGGCCTCGTCCAGCCCCACCACGTCGATGTGGGTCACGCCGGCATAGCGGCGGTCGGCCTTGCCGGGGGGCCAGCACATCACCTCCACGCAGGAGTAGCCCTCGGCGGCAGCCACGGAGACCACCTCCTCGAGCGAAAGGTCGGGCAGAACCGCGGTGACAAATCCGAGCTTCATGGCGGGCTCTCCGGGCGGAACGCGGAGCAAGGGACGAGAGCACCTAATCTAACGGGGTGGGGGCACAGGGTCAAGTTTCGCGTCCAGCGCGTGGCACCCCAATCGGCGGGGGGGAGCGGCTCAGCCGGAAAAACAGCCAGTAGGGCCGGCTGTGCCGGCCGGCCTTGGGTTTCGATTGACCCGCGCCCAGCGCTATGCTGGCTTAATCCAACGGGATTGGCCTCAAATAAGGTCTTCCAAGAGACGCAACTTGGCAACCGTTTGGGGCAGTCGCTGGCGTTCCAGCGTTGCCAGAAACTCCCGCACGGTCTTGGGTGGGTTCTTGAGGCTTTCGCGCTGCCGCTTGATCGCTGCGCAAACGACATGTGGAGCGAGATCGAGCAGAGACCGGATGAACGCGTCGGGGTGCTGGGCCTCAATGCCGTACTTGGCAAGCGTTTCAGCGGGAAAGTCCCGAACATTGTACGTGACAATCACATTTGCCGCGGAACGGATCGCCGCGGCCAAGACATGCCGGTCGTCCGCATCCGGCAGCATCAGCGCCGGCATCAACTGCTCATAATCTTCAACCAGACAATCCCGAACGTGGGCGTTCATCAGATCGCGAGTTCGTTGGAGTTGCGCTCGGCTAAGGTCTGGCCGATGCTCCAGCACCGTGCGCATCCACTCCTGGTGGATGGCATCGGTCCACTTGGCGCGGAACAGGTCCGTCAGCGCCAGGTGCATCAGCAAGTCGCGCAACGGCGCGGGATAGAGGACACAGGCATCGTACAGCGCGGTGAGACGGCCCACGATCAATAGCCCATGTCAAGCTGTTGCGCCTGAGAGGTCAGTTCTTCGAGGGCCTTGATGCGATCCCGGTCCACGCGGCGTTTATACTGCATCACGTCTTGGAGACGAATCCGCCGGTGGGTGCCCACTTTGCGGCACGGAATTTTGCCTTCCTCAACCAGGCGAATAAGAAACGGTCGTGAGACGTTCAGAACGTCCGCAGCTTGTTGCGTGGTCAACTCCGCGTGGACCGGAATCAGCGTAACGGCGTTGCCCTTGCCCATTTCCGTCAAAATGTCGGCCAAGAGGCGAATCGCCTGCGCCGGAACGGTGACTGCTTCCTCCGGCCGGTCATCGGCTTCAATACGAAGCCGTAGATCGGCCGGCTCGCGGCCGAGCAAACCCGCCAAGCGACGGCTCGATTCCTCAGCCTGCCGGGCATCCGCCGCCGTGGGCGCGATGGTGGCATGAAAGTGAGGCGTGGCGGTAGGCATACCCTCCTCCAACGGTCGACTTCGCGGTGATCTCTTGAGTATCCGTTGCGGAAAGCCCGAACGGCGGGTGGCGTGGCCATGCCCCGCGTGGGCACGCCACCCGACTTTCCGCAACAGCAACGAATAATTGACCCCGCACCATTCTAGCTCACAATCGAATCAAAAGCAATAAACGAAATAGACGAAACCCGCCTGCGGGGCTGACAGATTCACGCAACCCCTTTTATGACAACCCTTTATGTCATGCCATGCGGCTCCGCGCCGTGAAAAGACCCCCGTCGAAAACACGTGTGGACGCCTGCCGCTCGGCCTACGGCGATTTCTCCTTCATGCGAACATAGCGAAAATCGAAATCGCCCTTTTCCTTTTGCAGCCCGAAGCCTCGCCGGCTCTGCTGGCCGATCGGCCATCGGGGCACGATCACCGTGCCGTTGAGCTTGACCCGGGCCACGCCGTCGGTGACGTCGAATTCCATCGTGTTCCACTGGCCGGGTGGTTTGGCGAAAGGGGCGAATTGCTTCGTGTCGGGAAGCGAGTTGGGATAGTCGCGGACCTGGAACTGGCGGCCGTGGAGAAACACGCCCGAGTCGGCCCCCCGGGCGGCCCGATACTCGAACCGAATCACCACGTTGCGGCTGTGCCTGGTCTTCGATTCGAGCAGTCCGCCGCCGGGACCGCCCGGCGTGTCGCCGGCGTGGATCACGCCGTCAACGACCCGGAAACAGGGGTTCTTGGCGGGGTAGGCCCTCCAGCCGTCAAGGTCGCGGCCGTTATCCAGCCGCACGAAACCGGGCTCGAGCTGAAACGGTTTCTCCTGTTCCTCGGCCCATGCGGCCGCGGCCGCGCCCATCGCCACAACGAAGAGAATGGCCAACATGCGTCGCATCACGGGTGCTCCTCGTGTCAAGAGTTCTTTCCTATCCGTCGTTTCGTCCACCCCATGGCACAAGCCGGATTATATCCCCAAGCGCGTCCGCGCATAAGCAAGGCCTCGCCGCACGTTCTCGTCTTCCCGCTTCACCTGTTCTTCCCGCGGCAGGTCGCTGATCCGCGGCAGCCCCTTCCTTGCGTTGGCCCGAACGATTCGCAAGGTGCGGGCCAGGTCGCGTCCGGGCACGTCGGCAAAGGTGACCCAATAGTCATCGGTGAGGCAGGGGACCCGGAGCGGATCGCGGGTAATCACCTCCAGGTTGAATCGGACCTGGGGATTGGCCTTGCGGAGGATTCGCACCATCCGCGGCAGATCGAGAAAGCCGTCGCCCAGGGCGGTGTCGCCAAACAGGAATCCGTCCTCGTATTCTTCCACGGCCTGGTCCTTTAGATGCACGGTCCGGGCCCAGGGCGCGTAGGCCTGGACCACCTCCACGGGGTCCTCCATGAGGACGAAGCTGTTGCCCGTGTCGACGCAGGCGCCGACGTACTCGCTGTCGAGGTGTTTGAGCACGGCCAGCCGCTGGTCGATCCGCTGGTCTTTGTGGTTCTCCAGGGCGAGGTGGAGCTTGTGTCGGGCGGCGATCGGTTCGGCCCTCTCCAGGGCGCGAAGTCCCCGGGCGGCGAATTCGCGGAACTCGTCCAGGCGGTGAAATCGCTCGTAGCGGCGGCCCGGCATCATCACCACGCGGGCCAGCGACGCGCCGGCCCCGCGGGCGGTGCGAACGTGGGCCTCGAAGCGTTCCAGATCGGCTTGCTTCCAGGGCAGTTCGAAGATGGCCTCGACGAACATTCCCCACGCCCGGGCGTTTTCTCGCAGCTTGGCGCAGTAGTCGGCGTCGCGGATGCCCAGGGGTGCCTGGATTCCCCCGGCCCCCAGACCGCGGGCGAACGCGAGCAGTTTGAGCGGGTCGTTGAAATCCGGGTTGCCGGCTTCCCTCTCGGCCCGGGCGCGGATGCCCAGGCAATAGACGGCCAGGCCGAGTTGGGTCGTGGCCGCGGCGGCGGCCCAAAGCCGGGCGGCGGGGCCTGCCATGGCGGCGGCCAGGCCGCCGGCGGCGGAGAGGAGCATTTCCCTGCGATCGATCATGGCTTCTGCTGCGGGACTGGAGGAAAGTCGTTACCCAACGCCGAGGGCTTTCAACTCGGCGTCCCACGGTTTGCGATAGGGGCGGACCAGCATTTCGGAGGCCTCGCGGTCGCCGATGATTTGTTCGTGCTCGGCGTCCCACTCGATCCGCCGGCCGATCCGCAAGGAGATATTGGCCAGGTGCAAGGCGGTGACCACCCGGTGGCCGCTCTCCAAGTCGGAAAGGGGCTGCCGGCGCGACTTGACGCAGTCGAGGAAATTGCGGACGTGGAGCTTGAACTGCCGGCGGGAATCGCCGCTGCGGTCGACGATCCTTTCGGTGCGCAGCTTGGGGGGACCCGCCGTGGGAATCGTGACCAACCCACCCACCGGTTGTCCGCCCTCGAAACGAGGCATCATGTTTTCGGCCGGGATTTGGGGGTCGGGCGTGACCTGGAAGCCGCCCCGGTCGATGTGCAGCGAGCCGCAGGTGCCGTAGAAGCCCAGGGGGTTGGTGCCGCGCCCCTTGCTGCACTCGCGAATCGACATCACCATCGTCCAGCCGGGGTATTCGAGGATCGCGTCTTGCAGGTCGGGCACCTCGCAGTTGTCGCTCAGGTAGCGCCGGCCCCCGGCGCTGTAGACGGCCTTCGGTCCCGGGGTGTCAAGGCACCAGTCGACGAAGTCCAGGCCGTGCTGGCCCCAGTTGGTGAGCTGGCCGCCCGAGGTGTCCCAAAACCAGCGAAAAAGGTAAATACCCCGGTTGCGATTGTAGGGTTTCATGGGGGCGGGGCCGAGAAACATGTCCCAATCGAGTTCCGGCGGCGGGTCGCCGTCGGGCGGATTGCCGAAGCCGGGCATGAGGTTGCGGTGGGCATCGTGGCGGACCGAGGCGATCGTGCCCAGCTTGCCCGCGCGAATCAACTCGCGCACCCGCTGGTAGTGGGGCCCGCTCCGCTGTTGGGTTCCCACCTGGACCACCCGCTTGTGGCGGCGGGCCACTTCGATCATCCAACGGCCTTCGCGGACGAAAAGGGTCAGCGGCTTTTCCACGTAGACGTCCTTGCCGGCCGCGCAGGCCATCATCGTCATCAACGCGTGCCAGTGGTCGGGCGTGCTGATGCAGACGGCGTCGACGTCCGGGTCGTCCAGCAGCTTGCGGAAGTCGGCGTATTGGCGTAGCGGACCGCCCAGCCGGGCGGCGGCCTCCCGGCTGCGGCCGCGGTGGGCCTCGGCCAGGGCGACCATGCGGACGTCGGGCTGTTGGGCAAAATCAATGGCGTGGCGCTCGCCGATCAGGCCGTAGCCGATCAGCCCCACGCCCACGCGGTCGTTGGCCCCCAGCACGCGGCCCCACGACGCCGCGCTGAGAACGGCGGTCGTGCCGCCGCCGACAAACGCCCGGCGAGTGAGCGACGCAACGGGGCGACTCTGGGAACGCTTCACGACGGCACCTCCCGGGAACTTGAGGACGACGCCCGCTCTGCTTCGATCTACCGCCGGCGAGTTTACCAGCGGGCTCACGCCGGTGCCACAGGCGGCGGCGT
>CAYZWG010000001.1:0-44898 GCA_964481605.1 uncultured Planctomycetaceae bacterium | reverse complement strand
TCTACCGCCGGCGAGTTTACCAGCGGGCTCACGCCGGTGCCACAGGCGGCGGCGTGGAAAGCTCGAGCCGACTGGCCCGGCCCGCATCCGTCCACCCGGCAGCGGGGGGCCAGGGCGCCGCCGGCCTCGTTCGCGCTCCAACGATCGCTTGCACCGGCGCGATTCGATGATTAAAGAAGGGGGATGATCGAACGCCGCGCGGAGGCTCGACCCGGGCCCGGCCGGCCGAAACGCGCAACCGCGAGAGGAGACTGCTCATGCCGCGAATGCAAAACCGGATGGCCCTGGCGGTGGCTGCCATCCTGCTCCTTGGGTCCGTTGCCCCGGCGGCGGAGACGATCGCCGACCTGGTTGCCCCGGGGACCCGGGCCGAGGTGCTGGGAACCGGCTACGGTTTCTCCGAGGGCCCGGCGGCGGACGCCCACGGCAACGTTTATTTCTCCGACGGCAAGAACGACTCGATCCACGTTTACCAGGTGGGCCGCCCCGTGCGGCTGTTTGTCGACGACAGCACGGACGCCAACGGAATGATGTTCAACGCCGACGGCGAACTGGTGGTCTGCGAGGGGGCCGCCTATCGCGTGGTGGCGTTCGACGTGCGGACGAAGCACAAGCGAATCCTCCTCGGCGGCGGCAGGCGGCAATTCAACGAGCCCAACGACCTGGCCATCGACGCTGGGGGCGGGTTCTATTTCACCGACCCCAACTATCGGCACCACGGGCAGAAGCCGCTGAAGAAAGAGGACGCCTATTACTGTTCGCCCCGGGGAGTGGTCAGCCGGGTGTCCGACGTCTGCCAGACGCCCAACGGGATTCTGCTCTCGGCCGACGGCAAGACCCTCTACCTGGCCGACTGCAAGGCGAAGGTGATTTATCGCTACGCGGTTGCCGGCCCGGGCAAGCTGGAAAACGAAACCCGCTGGCTGGAGCTGCCCGGCCATCCCGACGGAATGACGGCCGACGAGCAGGGCAACCTCTACTTTGCCTGCGGGGGCTCGGGCGTGCAGGTCTATTCGCCGGAAGGGAAGCGGATGGGCGCGATCGACGCCGCCTACGGGGTGGACTACAGTTCGAACTGCTGTTTTGGCGGGCGTGGTTTCAAGACCCTGCTGATCACATCGCGGGACAAGTTTTTGGCCGTCGAAATGAAGGTTTCGGGCGTCAAGCCGCTTCCCCTGCGGAAACCGTAGGGCCTCGCCCCGCCCGCTTTGCGTGCTTGCATCCTCCGGCAAATCGGGTAAAAAGACGGTCAGGCCCGCCGGGCTGCGTGCGGGCCGTGCACGTGTCGCCCAGCAAGAGAACATCTTTTACCCAGGGAGTTCACCATGAACCGGATTTCGCGTCGTGATTTTCTGGCCGGGGCAACGGCCGCGGCCGCGGGAACCGCCGCCATGCTGCGGCGCCAGTCGGCCCTGGCCGCCGCGAAGCCGGCGGGGCAAACCATCACCGCCGGCACCGACCTGGTCAGCTTGGGAAACAGCGGCATCAAGAGCACCGTGCTGGGGTTCGGCACCGGCACCCGGGGCGGCCGCGAACAGTTTCAACTGGGGCAGACCGAGTTCGTCAAGCTGGCCCGCCATGCCTACGACCGCGGCCTTCGCTACATCGACACGGCCGACATGTATCGAACCCACATCTTCGTGGGCTTTGCCGTGAAGGAGATGCCCCGCGAGAAGCTGTTCATTCAAACGAAAACCCGGGCGAAAAACGCCCAGTGGGCCAAGGCCGATATCGAGCGGTTTCGCCGCGAGTTGCAGACCGACTACCTGGACTCCCTGCTGATGCACTGCATGCAGCAGGGGAGTTGGCCGCAAGACATGCGGCCGGTGATGGACGTGCTGCACGAGGCCAAGGAGAAGGGCCGCGTGAAGGCGGTGGGCATCTCCTGCCACGGCTGGGATCCCTTGACGGCGGCGGTCGACGTGGATTGGATCGACGTACAATTGGTGCGGATCAATCCCTTCGGAATGAAGATGGACGGCGAGCCCAAGGACGTGGCCGGCCAGATAAAAAAGATGTGCCAGAAGGGGCGTGGAATGCTGGGCATGAAGGTCTACGGCGAAGGCAGTTGCGACACCATCGAGAAACGCTTCCAGTCGCTGAAGTACGTGCTTGGCCTGGGGTGTGTCCACGCCTTCACCATCGGCTTCAGCAAGCCGGAGCAGATCGACGAAACGCTGCAATCGATCGAGAAGGCCACCGCCCAGTTGGCCGCCGAACGGGGCCATTTCCCCGTGGTGGTCTGATCGTGCAGGGGATTTGTTCCGCCACGGCACGCCCCAGTTCGCCCGCCGACCGAGAGACCTGATGCCACCGGGCCAACCCTCGAACACCCTGGCCAGCGACGCGCTGCCGGAGAAACGCCGCGTGGCGCTGGCCTCGCTGGCGGCGGCGCTGTTTCTGGCGGTCGCCAAGCTGGTCGTGGGCCTGGCCACCAACAGCCTGGGCATCCTCGCCGAAGCCGCCCATTCGGCCCTCGACCTGGTGGCCGCCGGGGTCACCTTCTGGGCGGTGCAGATTTCTGGCCGGCCCGCCGACCACGACCACACCTACGGGCACGGCAAGTTCGAGAACCTCTCGGCCTTGCTGGAAACGCTGCTGCTGTTGGCAACCTGCGCCTGGATCATCCGCGAGGCGCTGGGGCGACTGCTGCTCGGGCGGCATCCGCCGGTGGACGCGAATCTCTGGGCCTTTGGGGTCATTCTCGTGTCGATCGTGGTCGATTATTCCCGCTCCAAGGCGCTTTACCGCGTGGCCCGAAAGTACAACAGCCAGGCGCTGGAGGCCGACGCGCTGCATTTCTCCACCGACATCTGGTCCTCGCTGGTGGTGCTTTTGGGGTTGTTGAGCGTGCGCGTGGCCACGGCGGCGGGGATCGAGTGGCTGACCAAGGCCGACGCGGTGGCCGCGCTGGGAGTGGCCCTGTTGGTGATCAGCGTCAGCTTCCGGCTGGGAAGGCGGTCGGTCGACGACCTCTTGGACCGAATTCCTGCCGGGCTTCAAGAGCGGGTGGCCGACGCGGCGGCCGGTGTGTCCCGCGTCGAGCAGGTGAGCCAGGTCCGCTTGAGGCGAAGCGGAGGCGAGTTTTTCGCCGACGTGACGATCGCCGTCGACCAGGCCACGCCCTTCGAACAGGCCCATCAGATCGCCGACGTCGTCGAGGCGGCCGTCCGCTCCGTGGTCGCCCGGGCCGACGTCGTGGTCCACGTGGAGCCGGTCGCCGACGCCCGGGCGGGGCTGTTGAAAACCGTGCGCCTGGTGGCCGCGCGGCGAGGGCTGGGGGCGCACGGAATCCGCGTCTACGACCATCGCGGGCGGCGAGCGTTGGAACTCCACTTGGAGGTGAGCGAGGGCCTCCAGTTGAACCAGGCGCACGACGAGGTGACGGCGTTCGAGCAGGAACTCCGCCGGGCGGTGCCCGGGCTGGACCGCATCGTGACCCACATCGAGCCGGCCGGCGACCGCACCGCCACGCGCCAGGCCGAGCCGGTGGGGGCGACGGAAATCCGCCGCGTGCTGGAGCGGTTTGCCCAAAGTCAGGCGACGAAGCTTCATGTACACGACGTCGAGGTTCAGCGGGCCGGCGGCGAGTTGGCCGTCTCGCTCCACTGCGCCCTGGCCCCCCAGATCACCATTATCGACGCCCACACGCTGAGCCAACGGATGGAGGATTACCTCCGCGGGGAGGTGGCGAACCTGGGCCGGGTGGTGATCCACGTGGAGCCGCCGGAAACGGGCCGGCAGAGTCGATGACCCACGACCAGCGACGTCCTTCCGCCCTCACTTGTACGTCACAAACATGGGCGAGCTCCAGGCCATCTCTGGATCGCCGTCCGGCGCTTCCGGGTCGCGCTGGAAAACGCGGACGTAGTAGTAGGCCTTGCCGGGCGAGACGGAGAAATCGCGAAAGGTCGTTTTCAGCGTTTTCGCTCGCGGGGCCTTGGTCCAGACGTGCAACCCGTTCTTGATCACGTCAACGCGGCGGATTTCGTCCGGGGCCTCGATCTCGATTTTCAGCGACGGCGGCGAGGCAACCGCAGCCTGGAACATCTCGCCCATCGTGTGGCGATCGTCGGCGGTGATCTTGATGGTGATTTCGTCGGTGGCCGCATAGGTTCGCCGGGCGAGCATGGCGTCGAGCACCGCCTCGCGGGAGATTTCCTCCACCCAGACGCAGCCCCAACTGTTGTGCGTCGAGCGGTGGTCGCTGAAGCTGACGAAGCCGTAGACGTTGCCCCGGTCGAGGGCGTCCTGGGCGAAGTGGCCCCGCTTGCGCGTCTGGGTGCCGCCCCGTTTTTCACCCGGCGGAAGGTTCCACTTCTCGTAGCTGCCGCGGCAACCCTGGTAAATCTCCAGCAGGCAGTCGAACTTCGCGTTGGGCCAATCCCAGTCGGCCAACGGACCGGCGGCGAAGGTGTGGGGCACGATCACGCACCGCTGGCCCGGCTGGGTCAACACCTCCTGGCGAACCCAGGTCCAAAGCGCCGGCGGCATGTTGGCCGGGTTGGGATCGAGCTTGGCCCCCCGGTCGATCCTCCGCAAGGGTGCTCCTCGCTTCAGGAAGATGAGATTGCGGTGCCCCGCGGGGCTGGACATGCTGTGCTCGTAGCTGAAAAGGCCCACGAACACGGGAGGACAGGTGAACAGGTCGACCGCTTTTTGGGTCCACCACCACTGGTAGTCGCGGAGCCCGTCCGGCCAGCGGCCGCCGAACACCTCGTTGTGGTCGCCCAGGCCCATGTAGTCGAGCTGGGCGGCGTCGAGGGCGTAGCGGAAGGTGTCGAGAATCGAGGCGTCGACCCCGCTGTGGCCGCGGATGTCGGTGTGGCGGTGGCAGTCGCCCAGCATCAGCGTGTAGGTCTTCCGGCCCACCCGCATGGTGGGCCGCACCCGCTTGACGAACTTCGTCGCCGGTTCCGCCCGGGGAGACTTGGTCAACTCCACCGGCGGCAGGCCCGAGCCGCCCGGCAGCGTGGCCACCCGGACCTGGTAAACCAGCGAATGAATCTGGTCGCGGGGCAGGTTCTCCGGCGAACGGCCGTCGCTGGCGTAGGCCACCCGCAGGTTGCCCTTGGCGTCGGGGCTGAGCGAAGCCCATTGCGAGTTGCGGCCCGAACTGCCGGCCAGCCGCCAGGGCGTGGTCCAGCCCTGGTCGGTCAGCCTGGTGGCGTAGACGTGGAACATCTCCGTGGGCCGCGTGATCGTCCAGTGGCGAAAGACCAGCCACAGCGTGCCGGCCGGGTCGGTGGCCAACTGGGGCAACTCGGCATAGCGGGTCATCCGACCGGTCATGGCGCTGCGGGGATGATACTGGGGATCGTAGACCGAGCCGTCAGCATAGACCCGCAGGCCGATCTGGCGGGCGTAGTGCAGCCCCTGGTAACCCTCGGCGGCGCTGGAGGTGGAGAGGTCCTTGCCCCAGTTCAGGCCGCCGTTGTCCCAGGCCACCCAAACGCGGCCCTGCCGGTCGACCGCCACCGTGGAGTGGAACTGGGCGGTGGGCTCGCTGGTGATGGGAATCACCGGCCCCAGCCCGTTCGCGTCGAAACGCCGCAAGAAGACATCGTAGTTGCCGTGGTGGTAGCTATCCCAGCAGATCCACGCGCTGCCCTGGGCATCCAACGCCACCTCGGGCTGCCAGTCGTTGGCCTCCGACGGCGAGACGCGGACCGGCGACTGCCAGGTGCCGGCGGCGAAGCGCGCGGCGTAGACGTCGCTCTGGCCGGCCGCGAAGGACTGCCAAACGAGCACCAGGTTCTCTCGCCCGTCGCCGGCCATGCGAGCGTGGAAGTCGGTGTGGGGTGTCTTGGTGAGCCGGGCGACGTCGCCGGGCTTGCCGTCGGGGGAGATGGTGCACCAGTAGAGGTCGAAGTTGGCCTCCTGCCGGGCCGACCAGACGACCACGGCCGTTTCGCCCACCAGGCCGATCGCCGGCCAATAGTGGTCCCCCAGCCCGTCGTCCAGGGAGACCGGCTCTTGCCACGTGCCACCCGGCCGGCGGCGGACCACCCGCACCCGGTCGCGATCCTGGCCGTTCCACTCGACGAAGGCGCACCACTCCGTGCCGCCCGGCGAAACGGCCAGCGAGGGCCATTCCGACTGTCGCCGGCCGTCGGTGATCGGCTCACTGGGCAGCTCGCCGGCGATGGTCGCCGGGGGAAGTTGCTTCTGGCGGGAACGCTTGCGGCCCGTCCGGCGACGGCCGATGGAAATCGCCACGTTGCCGTCCAGGGCCTTGATCTTCTTCGCCTGGGGAATCTCGTCCACGCGAAAGGAAAAATCACCGCCCTGGGTTTCCAGCGAGAGCACCGCGTCGGGCGGGGCCTCGACGGTGATCGCCAGGGCCTTGGCGGCGGGCTGCTGCTTGGGCCGCCCCTTCAGGCTGCGGCCGTAAACGATCGTCCAACTCCCGTCGGGGTGGATCGAATCGACCGGGCCGGAGGTCTTTTCCACCGCCACGATGCGGCCCTTGCTGATCGTGGCCCGGCCGCTCCAGTCCTGCGTCTTCATCGTCTCGCGGACGCTAAGGTCGATCTGGAAGGTCCGCCGCACGGGCTGGTCGTTGTCGCCCAACGCCGCCGGCGGAACGAGCAACACGAGGCAGGCCAGCGACACACACAGCCCGAGCCATCGGCGACCATTCATGGGAGGAGCCTTTTTCCGTTGAGTCAAGTTCGTGGCCGTGAGCACGGTTGGAGAAACCGACCGTGGGCACCGGTCGTTTCAGGTTGGACGCACCACCAGGCTATCGTAGGAGACCACACGGCAAGAGGTCAACTCCGTCCCCGCAAGAATCGGCCCCGGCGTTCGGCAGTTGCACGGCGCGCTGTGCCCGGCTACATTCGCATCAGGGGGGGATGACCGGCCGGAGGCGTGTGCAAAACCGCCGGCGAACCGGCACCGACGCGAAAGGAGAGTGGCCCATGGCGCAAGGCACAAGACGGGTCTGGAGGTCGATGCGGTGGTTGGTTCCGCTGTTGGTCGTCGCGGCGGCGGTGGGCTGGCCTGGCCCGCCGGCCGGTCCGCGGCTCGCCCAGGCGGCCGGGCAGGTCGACCTGTGGAAGCTGGCGTTGAGCCGGCAGGCGGTCCACCGCTTCTCCACGCTGTTTACCGCCCAGCAGGTCCGCGACTACCTGGCCACGGACGAGGGGATCGACGCCGCGATCGCGTGGTGCAAGGCGACGGGCGTGACGAAGGTCTACATCGAGGCGTTTCGCAGCGGCTACCTCGCCCCGCGGGAAAACTTGGCCCACGCCAAGCAACGGTTCCTGGCGGCCGGGTTCCAGGTTTCCGGCTGTGTGACGACCACCATCGTGGGCAAGCGTTCGACCGGCTGGAAGCTGATCTCCTGCTACACGGACGCCGCCACGCAGGACCGGCTGGAGGAGATTTTCGAGTTTACGGCCGGCCTTTTCGACGAGATCATGATCGACGACTTCTGGTTCACCGATTGCACCTGCGAGGCGTGCGACGCGGCCCGGCGGTCGCGGACGGTCACCGTGGCAGGGGAGAGTTATCCGGTCAGGGGCGACACCTGGGAGGATTACCGCTGCGAATTGATGGTCCGCCTCTCGCGCCGGCGGGTGCTGGGCCCGGCCAAGCGCGTCAACCCCAAGGTGAAGCTGATCATCAAGTACCCCCAGTGGTACGACCACTTCCACGAGCGAGGCTACGAGGTGGTTCGCGAGACGGCCGCCTTCGACCGCATTTGGGTGGGTACGGAGACCCGCGATTACCGCGACCGGCGCTGGGGCGGAACGCCGCAGTATGAAGGCTACTTCCTCATGCGGTGGCTGGGCGGCCTGGGCGGCGAGAAATGCGGCGGCGGCTGGTTCGACCCCTATGGCACCACCGCGGCGACCTATCGGGAGCAGGCCCGGCAGACCGTGCTGGCCGGGGCGCGGGAGTCGGTTCTGTTTTGCTACGGCTCGCTGTTGAAAGACACCGGCCCGGCCAACGTCGAGGCCCTGCGGGCGAGCATCCCCGAGTTGTTCGAAGTGGCGGCCCAGGTGAGACGGCGGAAGGTGGTCGGAGTGGCCGCCTACAAGCCGCCCAACTCCCATCCGGAAAACGAGCCGCGAGTGTTCGACTTCGTGGGCATGGCCGGGCTGCCGCTGGTGCCGTGCCATGTGTTTCCCGCGGACGCCCCGGCGGCGTTCTTTTCGGTCCATGCCCTCAAGGACCCCGAGTTGGCTGGAAAGTTGGCCGCCCTGATCGCTTCCGGCACGCCGGTCTTGGTCACCGATGGGCTGGCCCGGCGATTGAAGGGCCAGGTATCGCTGGAGGCGGCGAACGTCCAAGTTTTGCCGGTCGAGGGCAAGCCGAAATCCCTGCTGGAGCTATCGCGGGAGAGGCTCGACGCGATTCGCCGGCCGCTCTTACGGCCGCTGGGCCACTCCTTTCAGGCCCCCAACCGAACGGCGCTCTACCTGTTTGGGGACGGCAGTTGGGTGATCGAGAACTTCAACGACGAGCCGGTGAGCGTGAGCCTGGACGGCACCACGCGGCAGGTGGCGCCACGCGGCTGGCTCTACCAGTGGAGATGAGATGTACGGCAAGTAGGCGCCGGTGATCGGTCGCTTTGGGCTCATCCCCTGAGAATCCGGGCTTCCACTGGGAACCCTTCGCTGGTTGGCGATACAGGCGTCCATGACGCCCGCGGATTCCGCACGAGCGGCATTCTCGCTAGACCCGTGCGATCTCCCCTTTTGCCGTCCGGGCGCGGCAATTCAGAGGGGAAGGCCGCACCCGGCCGCGCCGAAAAGGGCCGGCTTGGGGGGCAAATTCATTTGACAAGGCCCCGGCAGAAACCCACGATTTCCTGGCTTGCCGCCTGCTTTTGCGGACTCCTCCCCAACTCCGGCTAGTCACCGCCAGGAGAGGCAACAAGATGTCGCGATTGCAATCGTACCTGGAGAAGACGAAGAGCGTTTCGGCCCCGCCACCCCCCACTCTGGAGGCACTGGCCCGCCGTATTAACGAGATTTCCACGCTTCCGAACTCTGCCATCCGCCTGATGGAGGTTGCCTCCGACTCGAATTCCGGGGCGGCAGACCTGAAGGAGGCGGTGGAAAGCGACGCCGCCCTGAGTGCAAGGATCTTGCGCTGCGTCAACTCTTCGGCCTACGCCACGCGAGTGAAAATCACCAACCTGCAGCAGGCGATCGCCTACCTTGGTCTGAAGCAGGTCCGCAACCTGGCCATGACGGCCAGTGTGAGCGAATTGTTCAAGCGGGACAAGGCCTTCGGCGGCTACCGGCGATCCGGTCTGTGGCAGCATTTGGTGGCGGTCGGCATCTGCTCGCGGCTGATCGCGATGCGACGGAAGATGGCCGAATTCGAAGACGCATTCCTGGCCGGCCTGTTGCACGACATTGGCATCATCCTGGAAGATCAACACTTCCATGATGGCTTTCGCAACGTAGTGCAGTCGCTGGAGGAAAACAAGACATTAGCAGAAATCGAGCGTGACCACTTCGGTTTTGACCACACGATGTTGGCCGAACGGGTGGCCGACGCCTGGTCGTTTCCTCAAACCGTGAAGGCCACCGTTCGCTATCACCACGCCTCGGTAACCTACCGAGGCGAAGAGATCGACGTCGTGCGCTGCGTCGAAGTGGCCAACATCATTTGTACCCTCAAGGGGATTACTTCCGTGGGCCGCAAACTGGTCAAGGTTTCCCAACCCGCGCTGGAAGGGCTCTCTTTGACCAGGACGGATATCGCCGTCCTGGCCGCGGACCTCGACGAGGAACTGGCGCACAACTCCAGCCTGTTTGCGATCTAGGTCGAGTGCCATGGAAGCTTTGCCCCATACTCTTGCGGACCTTCTCGACGTCGCCTCGGTGGCGAGCGACGGCGAACGTGGCCAAGTTGCGACCGCACGGCTGCTGGGCGCCTATGAGCCATCCTTGCTGTTGCTTCTGGACGCCCGGGGCCAGGTGATTTCCCGGCAAGATAACCAGCCCGGTGCGCACGCGCTGGCCGCCGACGCGGTGGCGGCCCGGTTGCTGGAGGCTTTGGGCAACGGCCGGGTGTGCGAGCTGGAACTGGAGACGGCCGCCGGACCGCAGGCAGCCTTCGCGGTTCGCCTGCCGGATTGCGCCGGCGCGGCCATCCTCGCCTGTGTTCTTCCTCGCACCGACCGGATCGGCGCGCCGGGGGGGGAAATCGGCACGGAACTTGTCGTTTGCATGGCGCTTGCCTGGGCGGAAAACCAGAATCGGGACCGGCTGGGTGCGATGTCCACGCGGATCGAACACTTGTCGGCCGAGCATCAGATGCTCAAGTCTTCCCACGCCGAAGCCATGGCTGCCGCCATCGAGGAGCGCGAACGCCGGCTGAGCGAGCAACGCGCGAACACCAATCGCCTCCAGGCAGTGATGATGATGGCCGCCGACGGCATCGTCACCGTCGATCAACAGGGACGGATCGAATCGATCAACGAGGCCGCCGGCTCGATCTTCGACTATTCGCCGGACGAAGTGATCGGCAAGAACGTCTCCATCCTGATGCCCATGCCGCATCGCCTGATGCACGACGCGCACATCGCCCGCTATCTTCAGTCCGGCCGGGGAAAGCTGCTCGGCGCCCGCCGAGAAATGGTCGGGCGACGACGAGACGGAAGCACCTTTCCGGTGGAACTTTCGGTGAGTGAAGTGCTGTTGGATGAACGACGCATCTTCACCGGCATTGTTCGCGATATCACCGAGCGCAAACGGGCGGAGCAAGAACTCGAACGGCTTCATCTTCAAAACGAAATGATCCTGAATTCGGTGGCGGAGGGGATTTTCGGGCTGGATGCGAAGGGGCTGGTCGTGTTTCTCAATCCGGCCGGTGCAAGAATGCTGGCCTGGACATCCGAGGAGGCCATTGGAAAGCCTTATGGGGAAGTGTTTCACCGCACGAAACTGAACGGACTCCCCAGCCCGGCGGATCAATGTCCCGTTCGCAGAACGCTTCACGGCGAATCCACTCCCAGCTCCGACAACGAAATCTGTTGGCGCAAGGATCTCACCACTTTCTTCGTGGAGTACACCTGCACTCCCATTCGAGAAGCCGGCGAAATCGGCGGGGCCGTGGTCGCCTTTCGCGACATTACCCAGCGGAGGCTGCTGGAAACCCAGTTGATCCAGGCTCAGAAGCGAGAGTCGATCGGGCAATTGGCGGCGGGCGTCGCCCATGAAATCAACACCCCCACCCAATACATCGGCGACAATACCCGCTTCCTGCAGGATTCGTTTGCCCAGGCCAACCGCCTCTTCCGCCGTTTTCTCCAATTCTTGCGGGCCTGCAAGAGCAACCAGCTCTCGCCCCAACTGTTGGCCGAGGTCGAGGCCGCCGTGGAAGAGGCCGATCTGGAGTATCTGACCGAAGAGATACCAAAGGCCATCCAGCAGTCGCTGGACGGAGTGGAGCGGGTTGCCACGATCGTGCGGTCAATGAAGGAATTCTCCCATCCCGGCAGTCAAGAGAAGCAGGCCGTCGATCTCAACCGGGCGGTTGAGAACACGTTGACCGTCTCGCGCAACGAGTGGAAGTACGTCGCCGACGTGGCACTCGAACTCGATCCCGGTTTGCCGCCCGTCTACTGCATGCCGGGCGAAATCAATCAAGTTCTCTTGAACCTGGTGATCAACGCCGCCCACGCAATCGCGGAAAAGTTGGGGACCAATTCCACGGAGAAGGGCACCATCACCATCAGAACTTGCTACCACGGCGACTGGGCCGAAGTCCACATCCAGGATACGGGCACCGGAATCCCCGAAGAAATCCGCTCCAGGGTCTTCGACCCCTTCTTCACCACCAAGGAAGTCGGTCGTGGAACCGGGCAGGGCCTGGCCATCGCCCATTCCATCATCACGGAGAAGCACGGCGGTACGCTTTGCTTGAAAACCGAGTTGGGGCGAGGAACAACCTTCATTATCAGCCTTCCTCTCTGCGAGGAATCGTCGAACGGTCGAGGTCGTCAAAATGCGGAAGCAGATCCTGTTTGTCGATGATGAACAGCCGGTGCTGGACTCGCTCCACCGAATGCTGCGCGCGCAGCGTGACGTTTGGGAAATGAGCTTTGTCCCCCGCGCCTTGCAAGCTTGGGAGTTGTTGATGGAAGGGGACTTCGACGCCGTCGTCTTGGACATCAGTATGCCTGGAATGAGCGGGCTCCAGTTGTTGAAACGCATCCAGCGGACCCGGCGGACCAGAAACATTCCGGTGGTGATGCTCACCGGGCTGGAGAATCGGGGGCTGAAGCGGCAGGCGCTCGATCTGGGAGCGGCGGACCTCTTGAACAAGCCCGCCGAGCCCGAAGACCTGCTGGCCCGACTGCGAAGCGTGCTCAGGCTCAAGTCCTACCAGGACGAGTTGAACACCCACAACCACCGATTGGAACGGACCGTGCGGGAGAGAACCGCGGAACTCTCCCAGTCGCGTCTGGACATGATCTGGCGCCTCGGCAAGGCGGCCGAACAGCGTGACGAGGAAACGGGAAACCACGTCGTCCGTGTTGGCTGCCTCAGCCGGGTGGTTGCCGAATCGATCGGCCTGGACGAGCAACGCCTGGAAACCCTCTTCCTGGCAGCCCCGCTGCACGACATCGGCAAGATCGGCATCCCCGACGCCATCCTGCGGAAGCGCGGGCCGCTCAGCCCCGGACAGTGGACGGCGATGCGGGAACATTGTGTCATCGGTGCCAGAATTCTACGCGAGGATTCCAAGATGGCGGTGGCCTTCCGGATCTGGCGCGGCCTGCCGGCGGAAACATCCCCCGCGGATGCGAAAAACCCCTTCCTGGAAACGGCCGCCACCGTTGCCCTGGAGCACCATGAGAAATGGGACGGCACGGGCTATCCCCGGGGATTGGCCGGGGAGCAGATTTCGCTGGAATCACGAATCGTGGCGATCTGCGACGTGTTTGACGCGATTACTTCCCAGCGACCCTATAGGAAACCGTGTTCGCTGGACGATGCCCTGGAAATCATCCGGAAAGGCGCGGGCACGCACTTCGACCCGGCCGTGCATGAGGCCTTCCTCGCCGCACTGGCGGAAGTCAAGCGCATCAAGAACCGCTTTTCCGATGGCGTGGAGATTCTATCGGAACCGGAGACAGTGCAGGATGAAGAACGTCTTGTTTGTTGACGACGAGCCCAAGGTGCTGGAGGGTTTGCGGCGGATGCTGCGCGCCATGCGTCACGAATGGAAAATGGAGTTCGTCGAGAGCGGACACGAGGCGCTGAACCGCCTTGACGCCGCGCCGGTCGACGTGGTAGTCACCGACATGCGGATGCCCGGAATGGACGGCTCGGAATTGCTGCAAGAGGTTCGCCTTCGCCACCCGGGCACGGTGCGGATCGTTCTCTCCGGCCAGTGTGAACGGGGATCGGTGCTGAAATGCGTTGGACCCACCCACCAGTTCCTTACCAAACCCTGTGATTCGGAACTCCTCAAGACCACGGTTGGGCGTGCCTGCCGGCTGCGCGATCATTTGCCCAAGGAGTGGATCCGGCAGGTCATCTCCGGCATCGAATCGGTTCCCAGCCGGCCGGCAAGCCGCATCGCCCTGTTGGCGGAGTTGGCGTCCGAGTCCTCCTCCATCCAACGCGTCGGTGAACTGGTTTCCACGGATGTGGGAATGACGGCCAAAGTTCTTCAACTCGTCAGTTCCGGTTTCTTCGGTACCCCGCAACTAGTTTCCAGTGTGAAACAAGCCGTTCGTCTGCTCGGTTTGGAAACGCTGGGGGACCTGGCCAGAAACACCAACGCCTTCGTTTCGCGTGATTTGCAGGGAACACACCAGGCTCCCTTGGACCTCGTCGAGAGCCACAGCCGGGTGGTTGCCCAGACGGCAAGGGAGATTGCCGCCGCCGAGACCGACGACACCATGGTCATCGGCCACAGCTACCTCGCGGGACTCCTCCACGACGTGGGACTTCTCATTCTATGTGATGATTCGGCGGAATCCTGTCCCCCAATCCTCAAGCTGGCAAATTTTGATGGGATGACTTTGCCGAAAGCCGAGCAGCAAACGTTCAACACCACTCGCGCCAAGGTGGGGGCCTACCTGCTGGGACTGTGGGGGCTGCCGGACTCGATCGTCAAGACCGTCGCCTACCATCTCCGACCGAGTGCCCCGCTGAGCCCCATGTCTCTTCCCCTGGCGGCCGTCCACGTGGCCAATGCCGTGCTGGAAGAGAGCATGGAGGAAAGGAATGGAATCCCCTCGCCCCTGGATACGCGCTATCTGGAGAAACTCGGCTTCCTTGATCGGCTCGACCGATGGCGGCGGACGTGCCTCGCAGTCACAGCGGAGGAAGTGAACCAATGAGTGAGAGAATTCTTTGCGTCGACGACGATCCCAGCATCCTTCAGGCGTATCAACGCGCGTTGCGCAAGCGATTCCATATCGAGCCCGCGCTGGGCGGCGAAGAGGCCCTGGCAGCGGTGCTGGAGCAAGGGCCTTACGCCGTGGTTGTCGCCGATATGCGGATGCCGGGAATGAACGGCGTGGAACTGTTGACCAGGATTCGAGAACACGCTCCCGATACGGTTCGCATGATGTTGACCGGCAACGCCGATCAGCAGACGGCCCTGGAGGCGGTCAACGAAGGTCGGATCTTTCGATTCCTGACCAAACCCTGTTCGCCGGAGGTATTTGCCTCGGCGTTGGAGGCGGGAATTGCCCAGTACCGCCTGGTTACGGCCGAGCGGGAGTTGTTGTCGAAGACGCTCAGCGGCGCCATCAAAGTCCTCACCGACATCCTGTCCTTGGCAAGCCCGATCGCCTTCGGTCGCGCCTCCCGAATTCGGCGCCTGGCCGGCCAACTGGCCTCGCAACTGGAATTCCATCCGCTCTGGCAACTCGAGATCGCCGCCATGCTCTCCCAGATCGGCTGCGTCGCCGTTCCCGAGGAGATCTTGACCAAGGCGTATCAAGGGCAGGAGCTCTCGGCCAAAGAAGCGGAAGCTTTCCAGGCTTATCCGCTGGTGGGCCGCGAACTCATCTCCCATATCCCCCGCCTCGACGAGGTCGCCCAAATCATCGCCTTCCAGGATCAACAATTTGACGGTGGTGGTTTTCCGCCTGACGGCAAGCGAGGAGAAGAAATCCCCCTCGGCAGCCGAATCTTGAAAGTGGCCATGGACTTCGACACGCTGGTCACCGCCGGCAGCAGCAACGAATTGGCCTTGGCCGAAATGAACGACCGGGTGGGTTGCTATGATCCGGCCGTGCTGGCGACGCTGCGATCCGTCCTGGCGATCTCCCAGGTCTATGTCATCCGCCGCGTCAGGGCCGCGGAACTTGTCGATGGAGTGCTGCTTGCCGACGACGTGAAATCTCTCAACGGACTGCTGCTCTGCGCCAAGGGGCAGGAAGTCACCCCCTCGATGAGGGCACGATTGAAGAACTACGTGGCCAACTACGGCATCCAGGAGATGATCAAGATGCTGGTGCCCAAGGAAACAGTCGCCCAGACTGAAGCCGTATCCCCGACGTCAAAGTGACGCCATGAATGAGCCCCATCCCATCCGAGTCCTCTACGTGGAAGACGATCGCGCCCAGGCACGAATCGTCCAGGCCAAGCTCCAATGCTCGGGTTACACGGTGGATCTTGCTTACGACGGGGAGCAAGGACTGCGGATGCTTGCCGCCGGTCGCTACCACGTGCTGGTGGTGGACCAGTCCCTGCCGGGCCGAAACGGACTCGAGGTGATTCGCACTCTGGCCTCGCAGGGGACCTTGCCGCCCACCATCATGGTGACCGGCACCGGGGACGAGACGATCGCCGTCGAGGCGATGAAGCTGGGCGCCGGCGACTACATCGTCAAGAGCATGGCGGGCGGTTTTGTCAGCTACCTTCCCGCCGTGATCGAGCGAGTGCTGGAAAAGGAACGGTTCCTCCGCAAGGAGGCCGAAGCAGAAACGATCCGAAGACAAAACGAAGCAAAGTTCCGCGCTTTCGCCGACGCCGCCCAAGACGGGGTCGTGATGATCGATGACCAGGACAAGATCGTCTTTTGGAACGATGCCGCCGGCCGGATGTTTGGGTATGAGGAAAGCGAGGTCCTGGGCAAGGATGCCCACCAGATGCTGGCCGCCCCTCGCTACCGGGCGCAACACCGCAACGCTTTTCCCGATTTTCAGCGAACCGGAGAGGGACCTGCCATCGGCAAGACGGTGGAACTGCACGGAATCCGCAAGAGTGGCCACGAGTTTCCCATCGAGATTTCGTTGTCCCCGTTCCAACTGGCCGACAAGTGGCATGCCGTCTCCATCATTCGCGACATCACCGAGAGAAAACGACAAGAGGCCGCGATCACGGCCAGTGAGGAGAAGTACAGAACGCTGTTCGAGCTTTCCACCGACGCCATCATGACGCTCTCCCCGCAAGACGGGTTCCTCGCCGGAAACCCGGCCGCGGTGAAGATGTTCCGCTGCAAGGATCACCATCACTTCACCTCGCTTTCTCCCGCCGACCTCTCTCCGGAGTACCAACCGGACGGCTCTCTCTCGTCGGTCAAAGCCAGGCAGATGATGGGCATCGCCATGCGGGAAGGCCGCCACTTCTTCGAGTGGATCCACCAGCGGATTGGCGGGCACGACTTTCCCGCAACGGTGTCGCTGGCAAGAATGAATCTCGGCGGAAAGCCGATCCTGCAAGCCACCGTTCGCGACGTCACCCGGCAGAAAGCGGCGGAAAGGAAGCTGCGCGAACAAAGCTGCGCCTTGAACGACCGTGTCAAGGAGCTGAATTGTCTCTACGGGATCAGTCGTATCCTGGAGGAGGAGGACGTCCGTATTGAGCAAGTTGCCCGCAAGACGCTCGCCTTCGTCTGCCGTGCCTGGCGTTATCCGGAAATCACCTGCGCCAGGATTGTGTTCGACGGCGAAGTCTTTCAGACGGACAACTTTCGCGAGACCCACTGGAAGCAAAGTGCTCCCTTGCGCGTGGACGATCGTCTCGTGGGCGCCCTGGAGGTCTGTTACCTGGAGAAAAAATGGGCGGACAACGACGACCCGTTCCAGACGGAAGAACGCGCCTTGATTGGTGAGATCGCCGAGCGGTTGCAAAACGTGATCCAACGCAGACGGGCCGAGAAGAACGTCCGCAACTCGCGCGCATTCCTCCAGACGGTGATCGATTCGTTCCCAGATCCCCTCACCGTGATCGGCCGCGACCGACGCGTGGTCCTCGCCAATCGAGCGGCCCGAAACGCCACGCCGGCCAAAGACATGCTTGCAGGCCGCTTGACGTGCCGTCAGACTTGCAGCGGTAGTGAGTGTCCGTCGATGGGAAACAAAACCGAGTGTCTGCTGGAGCAAGTCTGCGCAACCAAGGCTCCCGTTACCCTCGAACACGTCTACCGCGACGCCCAGGGAAAGGCGATCCACCTCGAGATCAGCGCGGCTCCCGTCTTCGACGACCGGGGGGAAGTCGTTCAGATCATCAGGTCCTGCCGTGATATCACCGAACGAAAACGGATGGAAGCGAAGTTGGTTCGCGCCCAAAAACTGGAATCGATCGGCCAGTTGGCGGCGGGGATCGCCCACGAGATCAACACTCCCGCTCAGTACATCGGCGACAATATCCGCTTCCTGGAGGGCGCCTTCGAGGACATGGACCAGGTGCTGGAAACGCTCACGCGATTATTGCAGGCGGCCAAAGACCACAAATCGACCGAGGAACTGGTCCGCCAGGCGGAGGCTGCCCTCGGCGAGGCCGATATCGACTACCTCCGCGAGGAAACCCCCAACGCCATCCGCCAGTCGATCGAAGGGGTCGACAAAGTGGCGGAGATCGTCCGCGCGATGAAGGAATTCTCCCATCCCGCCAGGGGCCACAAGCAGACCGTCGACCTCAACCGCGCCATCCAGAGCACACTGATCGTTTCTCGCAACGAGTGGAAGTACGTGGCGGACTTGGTGACCGACCTGGACCCGAATATGCCTCCCGTCTCCTGCTTTCTCGGCGAGTTCAACCAGGCCCTGCTGAACCTCATCACCAACGCGGCTCACGCCATCGCGGACGTCGTGGGCGACGGCTCGCGGGGGAAGGGAACGATCGTCGTCAGCAGTCGGTACGACCGGGACTGGGCGGAAATCCGTGTAAAAGACACCGGCACGGGAATCCCCGAGGAGATCCGCTCCCGCGTGTTCGACCACTTCTTTACCACCAAGGAAGTGGGGCAGGGAACGGGCCAGGGGCTGTCGATCGTCCATTCCATTGTAACCAAGAAGCACGGTGGTACCATCACCTTTGAAACCGAAAGCGGACGCGGAACGACCTTCATCGTGCGGATACCGGTCGCCGAGTGCGTGGCGTCCGAACAAGGTGGTCGCGCCGGTATCGCGCAACTCGGTAGCAACACGCAATGACGCTCACCTTCCCCTTGTCAATGCTCACCCACGCTTCCCCCCACCGGTCTTGCCAGGCCAGGAGATCCACAACGTGAACCGTACCGTCCTCCTCGTCGACGACGACGCGAACGTCCTGCATGGATTGGCCCGTGCTCTTCGGCGGCAACCCTACGATCTCTACACCGCCCGTTCGGGCGACGAGGCGATGGCCATACTCAAGGCAAGGAAGATCGACGTCGTCGTCTCCGACCAGCAGATGCCCGGCATGTCCGGAAACGACCTGCTTGCCTGGGTGGCCGAGAACGATCCCCAGGTGACGCGGATCGTGCTCACCGGACATGCCACCACGGATACCGCCATCCGGGCGATCAACGAAGGCCTCGTCTACCGCTTCTTCACCAAACCGTGCAACGAGGTTGAGTTGGCAGTGACCATCCGAAAAGCGATCGAAGACAGGGATTCGCTGGTGGAGAACCACCGCTCGTCTGCCCTTGGTCCCGCTCCCAAGTGAAGACGGTCGTAACCAGCCAACCCAGCTTTCTTGGGATCTCCGAAGCTGCCCTGGATGAGCCAAGTTTCCTGCCATACCTCCGGTCAGTCTGCGGCAACAACTGGCCAATTCTCACCGCGAAGTGGCTTCCACTTGACGGCCTGCTTCCGGGTGGTCGCCGCGCCAGGCTCGTCGCCGTTGCGCTGGCAATGGAAGGCTGCTTCCGACGTTCCTGGCCGCCAGCGCAACCGAGGCGGCATCGGCGTTGCCCAGCCGTTGCTCGGCAATTCCGTTGCACCAGCGTTACACCGGGAGGTAATGCCAACAAAAAAGGACTCACGACGAATCGTCGTAAGTCCTTTGATAGCAAGTAGCCGAGAAGGGATTCGAACCCTTACGGGGAATACTCCCCACGGGATTTTAAGTCCCGTGCGTCTACCGGTTCCGCCACTCGGCCGAGTTGGTGCCGGCTGCTGGGCCGGCACGGGGGACGGTTTCCGCCGCTCTTGGTGCCTGCACACTCGCCGGCCCGTTGGCCGTTCGACCACGGACACGGGCGGCGGTTACGGTTCGCTCTGGTTCCTGCCGCCGATCAAGGAGACGATGCGGTTGATTGCATTCAGGAATGCCTTGGCGCTGGCCTCGACGCTGTCGGTCGACACACCGCGGCCGCGGTAGAGGTTGCCCTCGTACTCGACCTGGACGGTGACTTCGCCCAGGGCATCTTTTCCCACGGTGACGCTGTGGACGCGGAAGTCCTTGCAGACGACGTTCACGCCGGTCATCTGCTCGATGGCCAGGAAGACCGCGTCGACGGGGCCATCGCCGCAGTTCAGTTCGGCCGACTTCACCTCGTCGCCTCGATGAAGGGTGAGCTTGACGTTGGGGACCACGTCGCTACCACAGGCAACCCGGTACGAATCGAGCGTCCAGAGGTCCGACACGCCGTGGATTTGCTCTTCCACCAGGGCGGCCAGATCGCCGTCGTAAATCTCCTTTTTCTTGTCGGCCAGGGTCTTGAACTTTGCGAACACCTGGTTCAATTGCTCCTTGTCGAGCCGATAGCCCAGGGCTTTGGCCCTGGCCGCCAGGGCGGCTCGCCCGCTGTGCTTGCCCAGAACGAGGTCGCTGGTGGTAAATCCCACGTCCTCGGGCCGCATGATTTCGTAGGTCGTGCGCTCCTTGAGAATCCCGTCCTGGTGGATGCCGGCCTCGTGGGCGAAGGCGTTCTGGCCCACGATCGCCTTGTTTCGCTGCACCTGCATGCCGGTGATGTTGGCCACCAGGCGGCTGGCGGGAACCAGCCGGCGGCTGTCCACCCGGGTGTCGGCCCGGTAATAGTCGTGCCGCGTGCGCAAGGCCATCACGATCTCTTCCAGCGAGCAGTTGCCTGCCCGTTCACCGATCCCGTTGATGGTGCATTCCACCTGCCCGGCGCCCGCCTCGACGGCGGCCAGGCTGTTGGCCACGGCCATCCCCAGGTCGTCGTGGCAGTGGACGCTGACCACGGCCCGATCGATATTGGGGACGCGATTTCGCAAGCCCAGGATCACCCGGTGCATCTGCGCCGGTGTGGCGTAGCCCACCGTGTCGGGAATATTGACGGTGGTTGCCCCGGCGGCGATCGCCGCTTCCACGACCTGGCAGAGGAAATCCTCCTCGGTGCGGGCGGCGTCCTCGGGCGAGAACTCGACGTCGGCACAATACCCCACCGCCCGCTCCACCCCGGCCACCGCCCGGCGGATGATCTCCTCCTTGTCCATCTTCAGCTTGAACTCGCGGTGGATGGCGCTGGTGGCGAGAAAGACGTGGATACGCGGCCGCTGGGCGTGTTGAACGGCCTCCCAGGCACGATCGATGTCGCCGGTGCGGCATCGGGCCAGTCCGCAGATTACGGACCCCCGGCTCATTTTGGCGATCTCGCGGACCGCCTCGAAATCGCCCGGCGAGGCGATGGGAAAACCCGCCTCGATCACGTCCACACCCAAGTCGATCAGCGTCTGCGCCACCTCCAGCTTTTCGATCAAGTTCATGCTCGCGCCCGGCGACTGCTCGCCGTCGCGGAGCGTAGTGTCGAAGATCACGATATTGCGTGAAGATTTTTCGGTTTCGCTCATTTCTTGGCCATCCAACAAGGGGAAAAGGGACAAAATGCTCTTCTTGACGAGTTGGCCACCGGCCCGGCGACCCGCCCCGGACACTCGGCGGGCGAGGGCAAACGGGCCCAGGCCGTCGATGGGCGTCCAACTTCAGACGCACTGCCGACCCTTGGCCGGCCGGGACAATACCAACCATGCCCTCGTCGGACCCAGCCGTCGCAAGCTCTTCAGATCGAGCATTCTCACGGCATTCCCCTTGACACGATGAAAACAAAAAAACCCCGAGGTTTGGGCAACCTCAGGGTTTTCTCGGGCTTTGACGTCACAGTCCCACCAGCGCGAACCCTACGGCCGCCCCCTTCCCAGGGGTAAGAGCAACCGCGGCAATCGGATCGTGCTCGACATCACTCGCATCTCTCGGCGGAACTGGACTTTCACAAGTCTACGAAAGTATAGTGCACGGGTCAAGCCGCAAGGTTCGCGTCTACGCACCCGTGGGGGGGGGTGGGGCGGAAAAGGCGGTATCGCGGGCACGACCACAACCTCTACCCAACGCTCGGCGCGGGTCTGGCGACCCCGCCGTAACGCTCGGCGCGGGTCTGCCGACCCCGTCGTAACCACCGGCATCCAGGCTCAAGGCGATGGCGGCTTGCCGGCCGGGGCTCCGCTCCAGATTCCACGCCCGCCCGATCGGGCCTCCTCCTGGGCACGAAGGAATCGCCGTTTCATCGACTCGGAATAGCGAAACTCGGTTCGGGCGGTGGCCAGTCCGGCCCGAATCAGCTCCTCGTTGAGCATCCGGTCGCCGACCCACACGTAGGCCAGGAACCGGCCGTAGCGGTCGATTCGCTGCCGATCGAATTGCAAGCGAACCGATCCGCCGGCCGCCGCAACGAACCGCCGCGTGAACTCGGTCGCTTCCGGTCCCCAGGGTTCGACCGGACAGCCGGGCTTGACCGTTTCCGGCGTGTCGGCCCCGATCAGTCGCACCCGGGCCCGATCGGCCAGCAGCAACGTGTCCCCGTCGACCACGCGCCGCACCGTGTGGCTGCCCTCGGCGAGCATTTCCGGCGGGGGAGGGTTCGCCTGCTGCCGCCAGAAGCGAACCAGCACCAGCGCGCCCAGCGCCACGGCCAGCACCAGGGTCCGCCGAAAACGGTCGCGGCGGCGGCGAGATGTGAAAGACGACATGCTCGCTCCCGTGGGAAACCGAACGTGCGCGCCGGGCCACGCCCGCCAAGCGTTTTCGTGGCCAAGGGGTCGACCGGCAGGGCCTATGCCCGGCCTCGGCGATTGCTATCTCAAGTCCGAATGGACGGGTTCGGGTGCCGTGTCCCCCCGCTGTTCCCTCCAGTCTCGCAACTTCCCGCCGATGAAGCGGAGCACGGCCTCGTGCTCTTCGGCCCCCCGACCCTCAACCCGAATCGGCTCGCCGAAGGCGAAACGGACGTCCTTGGAGGGATCGATCCTTCCCAGGTCCTTGAGGTACTTCCCATTTCCCCAGGCATCGGTCAACAGGGCAAGAGGCACAATCGGCACGCCCGCACGCCGGGCCAGCTTGATCCCGATCGTGCTGAACCGCGCGGGGTCGAAGCCGGCGGAGCGGGTGGTCTGGGGGAAGATCACGATCGAGATTCCCCGTTTCAACCGGTCCGTCCCCCCTTCCAACACGGCTTTCAAATCCTGGCGAGGATGGGTCCGGCTGACCGCAATCGGATCGCGTGAACGCATCACGTGTCGAAACACGGGATAATCGAGCAGGCTCTGCTTGACCACGAAGGTGATCTCCCGAACCGGCTGAACAATGCCGGGAATCAAGAGTGTTTCCAGCAGACTCATGTGGTTGGCGATCACGATACACGGGGTCTCGAGTTGCGCGATGTGCCTGATGCCCGTAATCTCCACGCGCATGCCCACGCGCTCCAGCGCACGGAGGACCTGGAGGCTGCTTTGCCACCACGCTTGGTCGTCATATTGGCCCCGTTTCGCTTGGGCGCCGGACCGCAACACGATGGCAAGAAACCGGCTGTAGAACGCCAGGGAAGGAAAAGCCCTGGCCAACAAGGAAACGGTTCCGGCAGCGCTTCGATACACGTTGTCGTGGTAGGATAATGCGATCATCGACCGTGCGTGCCACGCTTCTTACGCCATGGAGAATCAAGGCTCGGCCGGCGGGGCGTCGGCAGACAACGCGCCGAACAGGAGGCTCTCGGCGGGGTCGGTAGACCACGCCACGGCGGCCGGTGGCTGCCGGGTGAGAAGCAACAGCACGCCGACGACTCACCACGGGGGCGAATCAGTTCTCACTGAAACCGAAGATTGTGCTGTTCTTGCGCCCCAGAGGACGTCGGACAAATCGTTTGCGGCACTCGGGGCAGAGATCGAAACGCATCTGCTGATACACTTCGTCTCCGATCCGCTCACTCTCGGCGTCTTCCAACCGTTCGAGAATGTCCTGGATTTCCTCCAAGTGATCGCGATCGTCCTCGTCGTCATCGCTGACCATCGGATCGAACGCGGCGGCGATCTCAATTCTCACGACATAGCGAAGGTCATCTTCGGGATCAAGCTCCCGCTTGCAAAGATCACACGTGTAACGAATCATCAACCCGCTCCCCAGATCATCGGACGAACGTCGTCTTCCGAACGCGCGAAGAGACCGCGAACAACTTCATCCTAATGACAAGACTCCGCACGACGCAAGACGTCTTGGGCAATATTTTCCATCCGGGCAAAGAATCCTTTCGATCGACCGTTTCGGGCCGTGGCCGCCAGGGTGGGCCAATCGCGGCCAAGTTGGACCCGGCGTGGAACCTTCGGAGGCGGCGAAAAGCTCCCCCCCTGCGGTGCCTGTGGCAACCGATCATGACACGGAAATCGCTCCCCTCTCTGACACCGCCGGGGGGAGAGCCTTCGCTATCTTAACCGGAAACCGCCGAGACGGCTGGGCGAAACGCCGTAACAGGACGGATTCACGCCCGCACCGCACCCCTCGCCGCACGCGCTGGCGTTCTCGGGGGGGGCAGACTAAAATGAATCATTATGGTCTCCCGGGCCGTGGCGGACGGTCCCCGGTGTCAAGGGAGAAATCAATGGCGCGAACCGCGGAGCATTTGCTCGACGGTGGGGAGCGCGTGTCCGAGCCGGACCGCGCGCCTTGTGTCCACGGCCAGCGGGGAGACTCCTGGGAGACTGTCTCATGCCGGGCGCGAACGGCTCTGATGCACTGGCGGCCAGCGTGCTGGTGCTCAACCGGATCTACATGGCCGTCCACGTAGTGGGCGCACGTCGGGCGTTCGGGCTGCTTTGTCGCGATATGGCCGAAGTCGTTCATTTCGAGGACGGCAAGTTCGCCAACTTCGATTTCCCCTCCTGGATCGAAATCAGCGAACTCAAGGCCGACGAAAAACAGCCGCACGAGGACTGGATTCGATCCGTCCATTTCGAAGTCCTGGTTCCCCGCGTGATCCGCCTCCTCTTTTACGACCGCCTGCCCAAACGGTCGTTGCGCCTGAACCGGCACACGGTCTTTGCCCGCGACGGCCACCGCTGCCAATACTGCGGGCGGCGGATGCCCACGGGACAGTTGAGCCTGGATCACGTGGTGCCCCGCAGTCGCGGCGGGCGAACCACCTGGGAAAACGTGGTCTGCGCCTGCTTGACGTGCAACGTGAGGAAAGGCGGCCGCACGCCCAAGGAAGCGCAGATGAAATTGCGCCGCCAGCCCATTCGCCCCCGGCGAAGTCCGATTCTGTTGCAAAAGTTGGACAGCCCCAGATACCAAAGTTGGCGAACGTGGCTGGACGGCGCGTCCTGGGAGGTGGGGGGATAGCCGCAATACCGTGGGTGGCCCCGCGGGTGGCCCCGATAGCTCTGCTATCGGGATGCCGCAGGCGCGGGAGGCGAGGATTGCGGCGTGCCGGACTGCCGCCCGCACGCGTGGAGCGGGGTCGGCAGCCCCGCGCCGAACAGGTGCCTCTTGCGGCCACGCCGCGCTGATAGGCGAGCTATCACGGCCACCCGCGGAAACTCGTCTGCAATCCGAACTGAATCACAGACAATCCACCGGCTCTGCCGTTTCCCGCGAGAATCTTCAATATTCTCTCACCACGGATGGCACGGATATCTCGGATGGACTCAACCACGAAAGTGATTGGCGATGCCGTGGTGTTCTATCGGTGTCATCCGTGTGATCCGTGGTTTCACGATGATATACAATCCGCAAGGGCAAACCGTCTGGCTTGGCGGACCCTTTCAGTGGCCTTCCTCATACCTCCGGCAACATCGCCAGCGTGGCGGTTTTCCGATGGAGCCTAGCTTGCTCGATCCCGGCCAGCCGATTTTCTGCCCCCCACGCCGCACCCCAGCCCCGCGCCGGCCAGTTCGAGCACCAGGTGCCCCAGCAGAAAGGCGAGGTACGCGACCAGCGGCAGCACCGCCGCGGCCACCACCACGGCAAAACCGATCCGCACCTCGACCAACTGAAACACGCCGGCCACTTCGTCCATCTGCCAGAGACGAACGATCGCTCGAACGATCTCCACGGTCCCCAGGGCGACGCCCGCCCCGTAGCCCACCGGGGCGATTCGCGCCGGCAGCTTGACGAAGAAGGCAAGGACCCCCAGGGCCTCTTCGGCGGGCGGGGTTTCCGCCCAGACCGTGATGCTCAGCGTGGCAGGGTTCAAGGCGAGCACCGCCACGTGTTGGCAGAGGATGAAGCTGCCCACGGCGGCCAGTATCAGCAGAAACTGGCCGGACCCCAGCGCCGTCACCGCAAGCCCCAGCAGCAGGGCAAAGCCGCTGGCCGCCGACGCCAAGCTGACTGCGTCGAAGAAGATCGAGTTGGAGACGCGGTAGGGCGTGGCTCGATGGAGCCGGTCGAGCACACCCAGCAACCGCATCGCCACGTACTGCAAGAGCCACAGAATCGCCACCGCGACCAGGCCGGTTGCCGCCGCCGCCGGTCCACCTCCCACCAGCGCCGTCAGAAGACCCACCGCACCACCTGTCGCCATGGCGGCGTACATCCCCCAATGGCCCAGGAGCCGAAAGATCGTGGCCGTCGATTCCGCGAAATGCGGAGTGAGGCCGCGGCGAAGGATGGCCAGCCCGGCATCGAGCCAATGCTGCCCTGCCGGCGACCGCTCTTCAAAAGCAGACGCCGATCGCTCAAACGCCACCCGCCGCGCCGGCTCCACCGATGGCACCGGCTCAACCGGCGGCACCGGCTCAACCGGCGGCGCCGGCTCCCGTTGGGGCGGCGGGGTGGGAATTGCCGCCGGCTCGCCCGAAGACCGGAACAGGCCCTTGATCTTTCCGGCCGGCAGCCACTCGTCCATCCCCTCTCGCCAAACCAGGTCGCCCTCGCCCAACTCGCCCCGCCTGGCAAACTGCCTCAACTCGACCGTGGACACCGGGCCCATCGGCTGATCGTGCTTCGAGTAGTACCACTCGACCTGAGTCATGGGCTGCTCGATCGGCCTGGGGGCCTGCGTTGGAAATCACGTTACCCAGGGCGGCGTTGCCTGTCTCCCCTCCAGCGTTCGGCGCGGGTCTCCCGCCGCGCGTTCGGCGCGGGTCTCCCGACCCTGCCGTAATCCCCGACCGCCGGTTTCCACGGACTGCGGGTGGCCCTGATAGCTCGCCTATCAGGGCGGCGCAGCCGCAAGAGGCATAGGCGACCATGCCGCGTGTGGGCGGCAGTCCGGCACGCCGCAAATCCTCGCCTCCCGTGCCTCATGGCACCCCGATAGCAGAGCTATCGGGGCCACCCGCGTGAGTGGCTCGGTCAGGAGACCGGCCACAACGCAAGGCGGCATTCACCCTGGTTGCCTGTCTCCCATCCTGGTCGGCGGGGACGAAATTTGCAAGCCTCAGCCCCTTCTTGCATCGGCCGCCCGGGGCTCCTATCATGCACCCAGACCGGCGCCCGTCGCGCCGGCCCGCGTGGTCTTGCCCAGGAGAACGACCGATGAAGCATTTTGCCGCGGGAAGTCTTGCGGTTCTCATTGCCGGTGTCTGGCTGTCGGCCGCGGTGGCCGAGGACCGCCCCAACGTGATCTTGATCATGACCGACGACCAGGGCTACGGCGACCTGGGCGTGCACGGCAACTCGATCATCAAGGCGCCCGTGCTCGACCGGTTCGCCGGCCAGAGCGTGGAGGTCAAGTCGTTCTACGTCTCTCCCTGCTGCGCGCCGACCCGGGCGTCGTTGATGACCGGCCGCTACAACTACCGCACCGGCGTGACCGACACCTGGCTGGGCCGGGCGATGATGCACACCGACGAGGTCACCATCGCCGAGATGCTCCGTGGGGCGGGCTACCGCACGGCCATCTTCGGCAAGTGGCACCTGGGCGATTGCTATCCCATGCGGCCGATGGACCAGGGCTTCGAGGAATCGTTGGTCCACACCGGCGGCGGACTCTGCCAGCCGGCCGGCCCACCCGGCAATTCCTACTTCGATCCATCGCTCTTGCACAACGGCCGTCGCGTCAAGACCAAGGGCTATTGCTCTGATGTTTTCGTCGACGCGCTGTTGAAGTTTGTTCGCCGGCACCGCCGGGAGCCGTTTTTCGTCTACCTGCCCTTCAATTGTCCTCACGGCCCCTTTCAGGTGGCCGAGAAATACTCCCGCCCCTACGACGACTTGAAGATGAAGCCGGGCGATTTTCCCGCCGTGGGCCATCTCCGCCCCACCGTGCCCAAGAACACCGCCGCCGTGTTCGGCATGGTGCAGAACATCGACGAGAACGTGGAGCGAATCCTCAACACGCTGGACGAGTTGAACCTAGCCGAAAACACGATCGTGGTTTTCCTCACCGACAACGGCCCCAACGGTGCCCGCTACGACGCCGGCATGAAGGCGTTCAAGGGCAGCGTCTACGAGGGCGGAATCCGCACGGCCTTTTACGTCCGCTGGCCGGCACGACTCAAGCCCGGCCGCGTCGTCCGGCAGGCGGCGGCCCATATCGACGTGCTGCCCACCCTGTTGGAGGCCTGCGGCGTGGCCCCGCCCAAGGACGTCCAGCTCGACGGCCGCAGCATCTTGCCCCTGCTGGAAGGCAAGCAGGTCGCCTGGAGCCCGCGGACGCTCTTCTTCCAGTGGCACCGGGGCGACGAGCCGGTGCGCTATCGGGCGTGCGCCGCCCGCTCGGCCAACTACAAGCTGGTCCAGCCGAGTTGGAAGGTGCAGCCCGGCGCCGACCCGGCCGACGTGCCGTTCGAGCTGTACGACATGAAGAAAGACCCGCTGGAGTTGGTCAATATCGCGGCCCAGCATCCCCAAACGGTGGAGCGACTCCGCAAGCAATACGACGCCTGGCTCGACGATGTGAGCCGCGACCACGGCTACGGGGCACCGCGGATATTGATCGGCACGCCGCATGAAGCGACGACCGTTCTCACGCGGCAGGACTGGCGCGGCCCCCAGGCGAACTGGGGCCCCACGGGCCTGGGCTATTGGGAACTGGCGGTTCCCCAAGGAGGACGGTTCCGGATCACCGTCGATGCCGACGGCCCCAAGCGGCCGGCCGTGCTGCACGTGCGGATTCAGCAGGTCGAGTTGCAGCGCGAGCTTACGCCGGGCAAGAACCCCGCCGGCGACCGAGCGATGCCCTATCCGCTGCCCGCCGGCGGCGTTCGCCTGGGGTTCGATCCCATCGAGCTGAAGGCCAGTCCGGCCGAGCGGCTGGAGGCATGGATCACCAACCAGGGCGGCCGGAAGCCGTACGGGGCGCGATTTGTGTATGTCGAGCGGGTGGAGTAAGTTTCGGCCAGACTTTGCCGGCAGGTCCGTGTTGCGCGGCAGGAGCCGTCTGAGATGCCCCAGAGCCAGTGGTACTATGCCCAAGGCGGCCGGCAGCAGGGCCCCGTGCCGTGGGATGAGTTGAAGCGGCTGGCCGCCGACGGCCGGCTGCGGCCCGGCGACCTGGTTTGGACCGACGGAGAGGGCGACTGGAAGGCGGCTTCCGAAGTGGTGGGACTGTTCGACGCCGCCGCGCCCGGCGAGCCCCCCCCGGCGCCCGGGCCGGGCGGCGCCGCCTCCGACGAACTCATCTATCCCCACCAACCGCCCCGCGATCCCACCCTGATGGCCATTCTCAGCATCGTGCCCGGCCTGGGGCAGATCATCCTCGGGCAGACGGTCAAGGGGATCGTGCTGCTGGTGGCCGCCGTGGCGATTTTCACTTCCACTCGCCTGGGTGGCGCGGCGGTGATGATCGCGGCCATCATCGACGCGCAGAGGATCGGCACCAAGTTGAAGAACGATCGGCCGGTGCGACCGTGGGAGTTTTTCTGAACGGCATCCCTCCTCGTAGGGCCGGCCGTGCCGGCCGAAACGGGGCTTGGATGCCGTTGCGGGTTTCCGGCCGGCACAGCCGGCCCTACGGCAATGCCAACCCGGCAGCCGGCCCTACGGCGCTTACCCGCGAATCACGTACGGCTCTCGCTGCGGGCGGGAAAGCCAGCGGTTGGCCTCGTCGTCGCCGACGATTTGCTCTCGCTGGGTGTCCCAGTGGATGGTTCGCCCCAGCCGCATGGCGATATTGCCCAAGTGGCAGGCCGTAATCGTGTGGTGCCCGATCGTCACGTCGGCGATCGGCTTTTGACGCGACTTGACGCACTGGAAGAAATTGCCCATGTGGTCGGTGCTCTGGGCCAGCCGGACGGCGTCGCCGGGCAGGGGATTTTGGGCCAATTCCTCGGCCGCCTTGCCGAACAGGCCGCCCCGGTTGACAAAGATTCGCCCCTTCTCGCCCGTAAACATGATGCCGTTGCGCTGTTCGTGGTGGAACTCCTCCGGCACGCCGGCGAAGAGATCGGCCTCGGCTTGTTTGGAGATGTCGCCGGCGGCCATGCTGGCCAGGTACTTCTTGTCGCGAACGACGAGGTAGAGCAGATCGATCTCGCCGGGATACTTCATCTTCACCACGAATCGGTCGGGATTGTTGAAGCAGTCGGGCCGGCCGGCGTTGGGAAAGTTGGCCTTGCCCTCGATCTCAAGCGGCCCGGAGTGCTCCATGTCCATCCCCCAATGGGCAATGTCCATGTGGTGCTGGCCCCAATCGGTGATGATCCCCCCGGCATACTCGAACCACCAGCGAAAATTGAAATGCAGCCGCTGGGGGCAGAATTCGTGCACCGGGGCCTGCCCTTGCCAAAGGTCCCAATCCAGCGACTCCGGCACGGGCTGGGCCGCGAACGGTCCGCCCTTGGTGTTCCAGAAGGGAAGCAATACGGCCACGTGCTCAAGCCGCCCGATTCGCCCGTTGCGGACCAACTCGCAGGCGGTGCGAAAATGCGGCACGCTCCGCTGCTGGGTCCCCACCTGCACCACCCGCCCGGTTTCGGCGACCACCCGGCAGAGAATCTTGCCCTCGTCGATCGTCAAGGTCATCGGCTTTTCCGTGTAGACGTCGCGGCCCGACCGGCAGGCGGAGATATTGACGAGCGTGTGCCAATGGTCGGGCGTGCCGTTGGTAATCACCTCGACGTCGTGGCGGTCCAAAAGCCGGCGGTAGTCCTGGTAGACCCGGGCCTTTCCGCCCAGCTTCTGTTTGGCCTTTTCTGCCCGTTCCAGGTCGACGTCGCAGACCGCCACCACGTCGCCGAATCGGGCCGCCTGCTGGGCAATCGCCATGCCCCGGCCGCCGGTTCCGATGCAAGCCACCAGAGGCCGGTCGTTCTTCGCACGAAACTCGGCGGCCAACGAGCGCTTGCCGCAGAGCCAATAGGGAACCCAGGCCGCGGCGCCGGAGCCCATCGTCCCCTGGAGGAAACGTCGTCGGCAAATCGGTGGGGATTTCATCATTCGGTCTCCATGGTGGTGTCAGACTGGGGATTTGAATTCGAGACGCCGGCCATGGTGCGGATAGACACTCGGCCGGCGATCAGGCGTCTGCCGCTTCTCTCGGCGGGGTCAGGAGACCCGCGCCGAACGCGAAGACCCGCGCCGAACATGGCGGGGTCAGGAGACCCGCGCCGAACGCGAAGACCCGCGCCGAACGCTACCCCGGGCCGAACAAGACCAAGGCTCCTTTACCCCGCCGGCTGATCGACCCCCGCATGGCGCATCTTGCCGCGGGCACGGCTCAGCACGGGGCCGATCGTATTCTCGGAGATGCCGGTCGCCTGGCTGATCTCGCGGTAGCTCTTGCCTTCCAAGTGGTAAAGTCGCACGACCTCCGCCTCGCGGGCGTCGAGTCCCTCGATCAGATGCTCGACCGCCTCGCGGTCTTCCAGCCGTTGCTGGGCGGCAGGTTCGTCCCGGGCCGCCTGCGACAAGACGCCTTCCCCAAGGGGCGTCGCCGGCCGCGACTTGAGCAGTTGGTGCACCGCGACCCGCCGGGCCACCACCGTCAGGTAGGTGGCCAAGCTGCTCTGGCCGCGGAAGTGCCTCAAAATGGCGAAATCGTCCTTGATCAGGTTGAGAAAGACCTCTCCGCAGAGATCGTCCCGATCCTCGGCCACGAGCGGAAGATTGCGAACCATCGCCGTGTGGTTGACCACGTGTACGACCAACCCCAGGAATCGGTCGACGAAGTCTTCCCAGGCCCGCGGTTTGCGGTCGAGACAGCGTTCGAGCAGATTTCGATCGATTTCAGAGAGTGCCACCGGACTTAATCTCCTGTGTGGCCCCCCTGGCCCGACGGAGGCGAGTTGAGAAGATAGGAAAACTTGCAGGACACCACGAAGGTCGACCGGCCATGCTAACGCAAGACACATAATTCATTGTAAATGTGGCCTCCATACAAAGCAAGACAAGCCTCCCCGCGCCCGGGCGGCGGCGTGGCGGGGGGTGCCATCCCATCCAAGTCAAGAATCCCCCCCCGGCGGCACGATATGCTCCCTCGCCTGACCTGCCACCGTCTGATCCACTCGAGCGCGTCGGCACCGCTCTCGGAGGGTTGACACCCGCAAGCGGGAGCGCTAAGATTCCGGGAGTTTTCGCTAGGAGGGCCTTTCAAGTCGTTATTTGGAAAGGACTTCAACCGCGGGGATAAGCCCGCCGCGCCGATCGAGTTCCGCCGGCAAGAATCCGAGGGGGGTATCCGTTAGATCCGCCGGGGGGTTTTGTCCTGAGCGGTGCGCCTCGGTCTGCCAACGACCGAAGGGTCCGGCGGGCTGGTTTTTCCGCGGCAAAATCGGAGCGGGGTCCCCGCGGCCGGCCCCGCGAGGGTGACAGGCGGAAGCCGGCGACCGCCGCGCCGGGGTCCCGTGGGCGGCAAAGTGGATTGGTTTGGCTGTTGGGCGTTTTCGAAAGGGAGAGGCCACCTCATGACTCACGTTGTCTGCAAACCGTGTTACGACTGCAAATACACCGATTGCGTGGTGGTGTGCCCCGTGGAGTGCTTCTACGAGGGCGAGCGGATGCTCTACATCCATCCCGACGAGTGCATCGACTGCGAGGCCTGTGTGCCGGAATGCCCCGTGGAAGCCATCTTTCTGGAAGAGAACGTTCCGGCCGAGTGGCACGAGTATATCGCCCTGAACGCCGAAATGGCGTCGCAGTGCGAGGTGATTACCGAGAAGAAGGAGCCGTTGGCCGACGACTGATCCGTGGCGGCAACACTCCATCGGTTCACTCGCGCCCATCAGCCCGGCCGGTGGAGAGCAGCCTCGAGCGGCGGGCAACAACTGGTCAATTCTCGCCGTGGGACGGCTTCAACTTGGCGGCCTGCTCCCGGGCAGCCGCCGCGCCGGGCTCGTCGCCGTTGCGCTGGCAGGCCGCGGCCAGAAGCTCGTAGTTGGTCGCCGTGGGGGCAAGCTTTACGGCAGAGCGGGCCAGCGTCAACGATTCCGACAGATTTCGCCCGCTGCGCAAATACATGGCGGCCAGCGCGGCTGGTCCGCGCGCATCTTGCGGGGCCACCTCGCAGGCCTTTCGGAAAGCCTCCTCGGCGGGGTCGAGCTGAGCCAAGCCAACGTGCAAACTCCCGATTTCCAGCCAGTAGCTGGCGTTCTCTGGATCGAGCTTCGCCAACTCCTCCAGCCACCGAATGGTCTCCGGGATTCTCCCTTGCGTGCGGCACAGCCACGCCAGGGCTTGCCGGCACGCCACGTTGCCCGGCGAGAGAGCCGCCGCGCGACGCCACAGCCGCTCGGCTTCGGCCGGCTGCTCGTGGGCCCGGTGAATCCGCCCGCTGTCGGTATAGATGATCGCCGCGTTCTTGCACAACCCCTCAAACGAGTCCGGCGTCATGTCCATTCCCTGGCGGCCCGGATTCCGCGTCGCCATCAACGCCCGATACTTCGTCATCAACGCCCGGGCCTCGTCCTTGCGGCCCAGCCGCACCATGACCCTGGCCAGCGCGTAGTAGGCCTCCGCGTACTTCGGGTATTGCCGAATCGACGCCTCGTAGTTCTCCCTCGCCTTGTCGTACTGCTTCAATTGGTCGTAGGCGCGTCCCAGCAGAAAATACCCGTGCGATCGGGGGTCTTTCCGCAGGAATTTCTCCAGCACCGGAATCACTTCGGCCGGCTTGCCCAGGTTGAGCATGGCTTCCGCCAAGAGCCACCTCGCCCGGAACGAACTGGGGGCAATCTGCATTGCCTTGCGGGCCAGTTCAGCCGCCTTCTCGTGATCGCCCCGTTTCGCGGCGACCGCGGCCATTCCCAGGTAGGCATGGATGTAGCCGGGATCCAACTCCAGGCATTTTTCCCACGTCTTCACCGCGTCTTCCGACTTGCGGACCCAGTCCTGGTAGCGGGCTTTCATTTCCAGGCAGTCCAGGTCGTTGGGAAAACTCTCCACAAGGCGATCGACCACCTCGCCCACCTCCTTCAACAGGGGCGCGGCCGTGGTGGGTAGCGGCAAATCGACCTTGGCCCCATCGCCCGGCAGCTCCGTGGTCGCCATCGGTGGGGGCGCTGGCCGGACCGCGGCGGGCTGACCGGTGGGCTCGCCGGCAGGCTGTTCGGCAGTTTGACCCACAGGCTGACCGGCCGGCTGACCGCGCCACAGAAACCGTGACGAATAGACACCGGCCAAACAGGCCAAGATGCCCACCAACACCAGCAGAACGGTCGGCCTTCCTCGCCCGGGCCGCGACATCGCGTCCTCTGCCGGCGCCGAAGTCTCCTGCTGGCGTCGCTTGTCTTCCGAGCTCTCGCCCATCACATCCCCGCTACGTTAGCCCCGTTCACTCCGCGTCACCGTCCGGCGACCCGCTCCCCTCGGTAATCGTCAGCAGTTGGTCCACCGCCACGTTCTCCACCACGTCAACCCCGCCGCCGATCCAGCGAACCTCGATCCGGTCCACGTGGTCCCGCTTGCCAAGGCCGAAATGCAGCCGCAAGCCATAGTGGCTCTGGTATCCGCGGCCGCTGTGGACCTCGTCGAGCTGCGCGAGATCGCCGGCCTTGACCGTTACGTGCGCTCCCACGCCGTCGCGATTGGTCTTCACACCGCGAAGACGCACTTCAATCCAGTGGTTTCCGCTTGCCGATTCGTTCCGCAGGATGGTGGGCGGCCGCCGCGAATTGAGAATCACCACGTCCACCCGGCCGTCGTTGTCCAAGTCGTCCAGCGCCGCGCCCCGCCCCACCGATGCCGTTCGGGCCGATTCGCTGATCGACTCCGACACGTTGGTGAATGTCCCATCGCCGTTGTTTCTCAGAAGCTCCGGGGGAGCCCGGTACGACGTCGAGTCGTCCAGCTCGTCGATGTTGTCGATCAGGTGGCCGCAGGCGTAGAAAATGTCCTTGTCGCCGTCGTTGTCGAAATCGACCAGGCCGCATCCCCAGGTGACCTGGTTGAACGATCCGATTCCCGCCCCGGTGATCTGCGTCACGTCCTCGAACAGGCCGTCGCCCATGTTTCTAAACAGCGTGGCCATTTGCCGCTGGTAGGAGGTGACGAAGAAATCGAGACGCCCGTCGTTGTCATAGTCGCCGCAAGCCACGCCCATGCTTCCGTGCGCCAGGCCCGAATAGTTGAACGCCGTGCCGCTGAGCCAGCCCACTTCTTCGAACTTCCCCGTGCCGTCATTCTGGAAGAGAAAGTTCCCCGGCGGCCCGTCGTTATTCACAAACACGTCGGTATCGCCGTCGTTGTCGTAGTCGGCCGCGACCACTCCCATTCCCCTCCCCTTGTGCAAGCCCACTCCCGATTGCTCGCTCACGTCGGTGAAGGTGCCGTCGCCGTTGTTGTGATACACCTTGGAAGGCCAGGGCGGAAAACGTGAAGGGTCGGGGTAGATCGGCGTCCCCCGCATCGCGTTGGTGATCCGCATGTCATAGGAGAACCGCAAGTAGTTGGCCACGAAAAGGTCCAGCTTGCCGTCCCCCTCGATGTCCAGAAAAGAGACTCCCGCCCCCACCTTGCCATCGTCGGCCTGGGCCGTGCCAGCCTGGCGGGCGACCTCGCTGAAGGTGCCGTCGCCGTTGTTGCGATACATCACGTTGGGCCCGAAATTGCTCACGTAGATGTCGGTGTCCCCGTCGGCGTCGTAGTCGGCCGCGGCCACCCCCAAGCCGTAGCCGGTGTCTCCCACGCCCGCCTCGTCGGTCACGTCCGCAAACCGAAAGCCGCCCAGGTTGCGATAGAGGTGGTTCTTCGGCGGCACGTCCACCTGGGTGCCCCGCAAGGGCGCGCCGCTGAGAAAATAGATGTCGATCAGCCCGTCGCCGTCATAGTCGAACGTGGCCAGGCCCGAGGCAACGGTCTCCATGATGTAGAGCTTGCCGCTGTGACCGTCGGTGTGCCGGAAGGTGATCCCGGTTTGGTCGCTCACGTTGCGCAGCACGATCGGCCCGTCGGCTACCGCCGCCGTGGAGCCCCAGACGAGCCCCGCCACCACGGCCCACGCCCCACCCAACCGCAATCGGCGGCCAAAAGCTCCGTTTCTCATCTTGTTGGTCCCAAGAACGACGAAAGCCGGAAGCTTGGGCCTCCGGCTTTCGCCAACGACTGGATTACACTCCAATTTCAAAGACTCCTGCGGCGGGCGTCCGTTTAATACGGGCTGGGTGGCTCGCCGCCGGCCTTGCTCCCCAAGGCACCCCAAACGCCGTAGGGGCTCGGGCCGTTACCCGTTTGCCGCGGCTCCGGCAAGGTCAGATCGCCGGTGTCGATCGTTTCGCTCACAAACCGCGTGCTCCCGTCGGCCAACATCACGTTTACCCCGCCCGGGTGATAGCTGTCCGGGGGGAAGATGTTGTTGCCGCCCCATTCCGACCAGAGGCTTGTGCAACCCACGGAGTTCGGTGGCAGCACGGTGTTGAAGCCGCAGACCACGAAGGCACCCCACGCCCAAGCCACACCACGCAACTCCCCGATTTGCGGTGCCGTCGGCGAGATCGTGGCACCGGTCCCTTTGTAAATAAGGCAGTTGGCCGCAGGATTCGTCCCGTTCACTCCAGTAGCGTTTTCCACGTAATTGCCGTGAATCTGACGGGCGTCAAACTGTCCACTGACGGTCTGCTCGCTCATGGCGATCGTGTTGCTCGTGCCGTCCGTGATGTCGGCCATTTTGTGGAAGCTGTTCCTGCCGAAAAGCCCCCGAGGCTTCCGTGATCCTGAACCTTGGCCGATATCCCACCAGACCAAGTCCGTAATCTCGTCGCCCACGCAGAAGTTATAGTTGGTGTTGCCGTACGGATTGTAATTGGCACTCTTCTCCGTGGTGTCCGACGGGCAGATCAACCCGGGAACGTTCTGGAGGAAAGGCTGGAAGTTCCAGCCGTACCACGGAACGGGTCCCCAAGCCGGGTAGGGGGGACTGATCTGCGGGGAACTGACCTGGTCGTACAAGGGCGTCTGTTCCATGAAGGGAAGCATCACCGCCAAACCGCTGAGGTGCCGCATATTGGACTTTGCGGGGTCCCAGGGGTTGTCGGTGCCCTGCCCCATGCCGGGAAACCGCTTGTACGTGTCGTGATAGTTGTGCAACGCCAGCCCCAACTGCTTTAGATTGTTGGTGCACTGGGTACGCCGGGCGGCCTCACGGGCAGCCTGCACGGCGGGTAACAACAGGGCGATCAAAATGCCAATGATAGCGATCACCACCAGAAGTTCGACCAGGGTGAAACCCAGTCGAGAAACAAACCGAGAAATCGTACGTGACATAAGCGACCCCTCGCTGCAAGAGAAGGAAAGGAAAAGATCAAACACGAGCGCAAACACACAATTAGCATCCAAACCCCTAGCTTATCTGCTGAATATACCCTCCTTTATCGGAAAACTCCAGGCGCGCCAAGCGCTGAAATCGGAAAAACCATCAGATTCTGCAAGATTTGCACCCATTCCCTGTTTCGCGGGATCCTCGCAACGGACGACCGTGCGGCACGCACCGCACCTCTTGGGGGGGGAATCGCACTACACTTCAGGAGGGGAATGCGATCGCTGCCCTTTCGGACAACGTTCCCCGCCGAACGCCCTCCTGGAGGGAGTCCTTCTGGGGCTTTCCTCACTGGGAGAATCGAAATGGTGCGGACTCGAATTGAGATGGGTTGCCGTAGGGCCGGCTGTGCCGGCCGAAACGTGGCTGGCGCCGCGAAGGGTGGCAACCGGCCGGCCCTACGGCAACTGGCCACGGGGGTAACCGCGTCCACGCACCAAGAAAGACGAAAGCCGGAAGCTTGGGCCTCCGGCTTTCGCGGGCTGTCAAATTTGCACTCCTGGCCGGCAGGTGCCGCCGGGGATGTGCTCAATACTCGCGGGTCGGCTCGCCGCCGGCCTTGCTCCCCAAGGCACCCCAGATACCGTAAGGACTAATGACCGCGCCTGACACACGCGGCTCCGGCAAGGTCAGATCACCGGTGTTGATCGTTTCGCTCACGAACCGCGTGCTTCCGTCGGCCAAGAGCGCGTTGACGCCACCCGGGTGGAAGCTATCCGGGGGCATAATGTGATCGGCTCCCCATTCGTTGAAGGCCCCCTTGCAGCCGATGGAATTCGGCGGCAGCACCGTGTTGAAGCCGGAGTTGACAACACAACCCCACGCCCAAATCACGCCACGAATCTCGCCGATTCCCCCCGGTGCCGAGGGAAGGATCGTCGTGCCCGGCCCTTTGTACACAAGACAAGTCGCCGCCGGGTTGTTCCTCAGCGTGCCGTCCCCCGCGTTATCGATGTAATTGCCATGAATGTCGCGCCTGTCCCATTGCTGGGAGACCGTCTGCTCGCTCATGGCGATGGTGTTGCTGGTGCCGTCCCTGATATCGGCGAACTTGGTGAAACTGTACGCGCCGAAAATCCCTCGCGGTCGACCCTGGCCACGACTGCCCGTGTTAATGTCGTCGCCAACACAGAAGTTGTAATTGGTGTTCCCCTGATTGGCGTAAGGGCCACTGTTTGGGGTGGCAGTGTCCGACGGGCAAATCAACCCCGGTGGCTGCTCATTAAAAGCTCGGAAGGTCCCTCCGTACCACGGGACCGGCCCCCACGCCGGCCAGGCCGGAGCAACTTGCGCGGAAGTCAACTGATCGTAAAGAGGAGTCTGCTCCATGAACGGGAGCATCACGGCCACGCCGCTCAAATGCCCGTAATTCGAATTGGACTGGGGAGGCGAGCCCTGGGCAGTTCCTTGCCCCAGAGCGGGAAAAGTCTTGTACGTGTCGTGATAGTTGTGCAACGCCAGCCCCAACTGTTTCAGATTGTTGGTGCACTGGGTTCGCCGGGCGGCCTCACGGGCAGCCTGCACGGCGGGCAACAGCAGGGCGATCAAAATGCCGATGATGGCGATCACCACGAGAAGCTCGACGAGCGTGAACGCCCGTCGTAACACAAATCGGACCATAACGAGACCTCCAAGAATACGAGAATCAGTGAACGATTTCGCAAGAGCCGGGGAAACCGGAAATCATCTCCCCCGGGGACCCGCCGCAAAGGTCAGCCACGGCCCTTCTACCCTTCTACTTCCAACCTCGCGAAAAAGCAAGGAACTCGGGTAAGAAAATGCCGATCTCACGGCCGCGGGTGGCACCGGTCAAGTGCATCGGCCGGGTCGCGACCCGGCCTACAGGCTACAGGACGGCCAAATGCATCTTCCCGGGGGGGGGCTATTTGCTGAGCAGTTCAAACGTGAAGTTGTTCTCCCCACCCTTTTTGACCTCGGCGGTCAGGCCACTGGTTGCCGGCGACTTGTACTTGGCCGGAAGCAGATCTTTCGCCTCGACCGCTCCCCCGCCCCGCATCATCTCCTCGGCTTTCTTCGCCATCGCCGCGGTCTCCTCCGCGCTCATTTGGCCCGATGGCGGCTGCATCGCCGCGGAATCGGCCGAACCGCCCGAGGTCTTGCTCACGGTCACCGTGTAGGAACCGGGCAGTGCGCCCTCGGTCGTCCCGTCTGTCTTCAACGTGAACTTGCCCGAGCTGTCCGTCAAGCCGACCGCCGCCTTGCCGTCGGGCGCTTTCGGCGAAAACGCAACGCTGGCCCCATCCACAGGCTGCCCATCGAGGGTCACCGTACCGGTTACGGCCACCGTATTTAGTCCGGGTTTGCCACTGGGGCATCCCACCAGCCCGGCCAGCGTAACAAGACAAAGCAAGCAAATCCAATTGGACCGAAACATCGTCACCTCCCAACCTTGCCCAGAGGAACATGTAACACGGCACGACCGACCCCGCCGTCATCGCAACCCACACGACCGTAGCCTAGGCAACCAGCAGCCCGTCTGCAACCCCCCTGGTGAAACCACGCTCTATCGCAAGACTGAAGGCGAGGCTCCCGCTACGGGCTTATCCTCTCGGTCCCAAGCTCCAGCTTGGGACCGCATTTCCCCCCCCGGCCCTGCTTTGCTCGCGATCGAGCGGGACGCGGAACTCGCGGGTTCCCAAGCTGGAGCTTGGGAACCAGGTGGAACTGGAAGTGGTTACGGCGGGGTCAGGAGACCCGCGCCGAACGCTTAATTCAACGGTATTGGGGGTAACCGCGTCCACGCACCAAGAAAGACGAAAGCCGGAAGCTTGGGCCTCCGGCTTTCGCGGGCTGTCAAATTTGCACTCCTGGGCGGCAGGTGCCGCCGGGGATGCGTTCAATACGGGCTGGGCGGCTCGCCGCCGGCCTTGCTCCCCAAGGCGCCCCAAACGCCGTACGGACTGATGGTCGCACCCGACAGGTACGGTTCCGGAAGCGTCAGATCGCCGGTGTCGATCGTGTCGCTGATGAACCGCGTGCTTCCGTCGGCCAGCAGCGCGTTGACGCCGCCCGGGTGGAAGCTGTCGGGCGGGAAGATGTTGCCGCTACCCCATTCCGCAAACGCGTCCGTGCAACCCACGGAGTTCGGCGGCAACACGGTATTGAAGCCGGAGGCCTCCATCGTGCCCCAGCACCACGCCACGCCGCGCATGTCGTAAGGTAGCATCGGGGCCGTCGCAGCAATCGTGGTGCCTGGCCCTTTGTAAACGAGGCAGTGGGCGGCCGGATTTGTCCCATCCAACGGCGCCCCCTCGACATAGTTGCCGTGAATGTTACGCCTGAGTTGAGCCGGGTTAACCGTGTGTTCGCTCATGGCGATCGTGTTGCTCGTGCCATCCGTGATATCGGCGATCTTGTGGAAGCTGTAGCGGCCGAAAATACCCCGCGGCTTGAGCGATCCCCAGCCACGACCGTTATCCCAAAAGACCGTATTCATAATCTGGTCACCCACGCAGAAATTGTAGTTGGTGTTCGGAAACTGTGGGGTATAGCCGCTGACGTCCGTGACGTCCGACGGACAGAGCACCCCGGGAACCTTTTGCAAAAATGGCCGGAAGCTTGAGCCCGCCCACGGAACCGGCCCCCAGGCCGGGAAAGGGGGACTGACCTGCGGGGAAGTAAGTTGGTCGTACAGGGGCGTCTGCTCCATGAAGGGAAGCATCACCGCCACCCCGCTCAAGTGGGCATAGTTACCCGCGGAGACGACATCGGCAGTACCCTGACCCAAGCTGGGAAACCGCTTGTACGTGTCGTGATAGTTGTGCAACGCCAGTCCCAACTGCTTCAGGTTGTTGGTGCACTGGGTACGCCGGGCGGCCTCACGAGCAGCCTGCACGGCGGGCAACAGCAGGGCGATCAAAATGCCAATGATAGCGATCACCACCAGAAGTTCGACCAGGGTGAAACCGGGAAGGCGACGCCTTCCCACTGCGCACGGACAATCTCTGTGAACCATCTTGACTTCCTCCATATCGACCAGGAAAGAAAAAGAACATGCTTGCACGCAACAAGCAACAGACCGAACTTAGAGGAAACGAAAGGTGCCGGGTGACCGCCATGCATCGATCGAACAGCCATTTGAGTCCAACAGCTGCCTCGGTTTCGCGGCAACTTCGTCCAGCATACCCCTCCCTCCCCCCCTCGGTTGTCCGCTGACGGGTGGCGAAAACCGCACTACAACGATTGTAGTGTAAGTTGGCCAGGCTCAGGTGTCTTTGACAAAATGCTCAGATGTTAATACAATTATCTCACTTTCACTGGTCTTCCCGGTTCTTGTCTGCATTTTCAATACTATCATGCCCATTCATCACGAGCGGATCGAGCTGCCGTCGCAGCAGTCGTTTCGTCTCATGCGGTGGCGGGAAAGCGTCAGTAGCGTGGAGGTGTGCACCGATCCCGGACGAGGGGTCCGGCTTGCCGGTGCCGGCGAGCACTGGCATTCCCATTCCGCCACGGAGTTGACACTTGTTCTGAATGGTTCCGGTACCCGATTCGTCGGGGACAGTATTGGTCGCGTTCACGCTCCGGAACTCACGCTCATTGGTGGAAATGTGCCCCACTACTGGCGAGGGCTGCGTGGATCATCGGGCTACACGATCCAGTTCCAATTCGACACCAGTCACGCTTTTTGGCAATTCCCCGAAATGTCGATGCTCACCGACCTCTGGGCATTGTCCGCCCGGGGGATCCTATTCAGCGGGGAAACGCGCGACCGGGCGATGGCCCTGGTCTGCCGAATGAGCGATGTCGATTACGTTGCCCGGTTGGCGCTGTTCATCGAGACGATCGGGGTGCTCGGCCGAGCACCGCCCGGGCAGCAGCGGTTACTCTGTGACAAACCGCTCGTTCTCACCACAAACGACCCGCACCGTAAAGCGATTCAGAAAGCAATTCACCTGATAGTCGATCACTTTCGCGAGGACTTGACATTGGAGGACATCTTTCAAGCCGTTTACATGAGCAGGCCGACCTTCTGCCGCGCTTTCAAACGGCAGACGGGCAGGTCGTTTGTTGAGTTCTTGAACGAGGTGCGTATCGACCACTGCCGGCGTCTGCTGGTGGAAACCACTCTTCCGATCGGCAAGGTGGCCGGCGATTCGGGATTCAACAACCTGTCCTACTTCAACCGAGTCTTTCTGCGATGCGTGGGGATGACGCCATCCGTTTATCGCAAGTCGCACTGAAGCAGGTGAAAACCACCCGCGTGAGCGACGGCGCGCCCGTCGAACCAACGGGCCATCCTGGCGGCAACCGGCCGGCACAGCCGGCCGTACGGGGTTGCCACCCGCGTCCACGCACCAAGAAACGCGAAAGCCGGAAGCCTGGGCCTCCGGCTTTCGCCAACGACTGGATTACACTCCAAGCCTGTAGGCCGGGTCACGACCTGACCAACAGACTCCTGGCCAGCAGGTGCCGCCGGGAATGCGTTCAATAGGGGCTGGACGGCTCGCCGCCGGCCTTGCTCCCCAAGGCGCCCCAGACGCCGTAAGGACTATAGGTCACGCCCGTCGAGTTCGCTTCCGGAAGCGTCAGATCGCCGGTGTCGATCGTCTCGCTGATGAACCGCGTGCTTCCGTCGGCCAGCAGCGCGTTGACTCCCCCCGGATGGTAGCTGTCCGGCGGAAAGATGTTGTTGCCACCCCATTCTGAACCACCACTCGTGCAACCCACGGAGTTCGGCGGCAACACCGTATTGAAGCCGGAGCCCACCATCGTGCCCCAGCACCAGGCCACCCCGCGGATCTCACCGATTCCCGGGGCCGTCGAAGCAATCGTGGTGCCCGTCCCTTTATAAATGAGGCAGTTGCCGGACGGATTCGTCCCGTCCACCGACGCGTTCTCAACATAATTGCCGTGAATCTGATAATTGTCGGGGGCTGGGGAAACCGTCTCCTCACTCATGGCGATCGTGTTGCTCGTGCCGTCCGTGATGTCGGCCATTTTGTGGAAGCTGTTCCTGCCGAAAAGCCCTCGCGGCTTGAGCGACCCTGAACCCTGACCGATATCCCACCAAACCGTATTCGTAATCTGGTCACCCACACAGAAGTTGTAGTTGGTGTTCCCAAACGGTTGGTAACTGCCGCTGATGTCCGTAGTGTCCGACGGGCAGAGCAACCCGGGAACCTTTTGCAGGAATGGCTGGAAATTCCAGCCCCACCACGGAACCGGCCCCCAGGCCGGGTACGGAGGATTGATCTGCGGGGAACTGACCTGGTCGTACAAAGGAGTCTGTTCCATGAAGGGAAGCATCACGGCCACACCGCTCATGTGGAGCAAATTGCACCTGTCCGGGGCCCACGGGTTGCTCGTACCTTGACCCAACCCGGGAAACTTCTTGTACGTGTCGTGATAGTTGTGCAACGCCAGCCCCAACTGCTTCAGATTGTTGGTGCACTGGGTACGCCGGGCGGCCTCACGGGCAGCCTGCACGGCGGGCAACAGCAGGGCGATCAAAATGCCGATGATAGCGATCACCACTAGTAGTTCGACCAGGGTGAAGCCCAGTCGAGAAACAAACCGCGAAATAGTACGTCGCATGAGCAACCTCTTCCTGCGAAAGACAAAACGGAAAACGTCAAAAAACTCGAAAAAATCGCCCCCACGACCTTGATCTAACAACTCAATGTACCTTTTTCTAGCGAAAAACGCCAGCCGTGGTACTTGCCAAATCGGGAAAACCGCCAGATTCTTGTGGACCCACACGGTTTGTCCAGCCATGAATTTCTGCCGCGAAAAGAACGGTGCCATGCTCACGCCTGGCGCGGGCATGGCACCCAAGACTCTTCTCGTTTCGCCACCCGTACACTCTCTTGGGTGGGACCATCACCCCTACTGCGCATGCCAGATCGCGACCCGGCATGGATCAGACAAAATACCGCACCCTGACCAGCCCATCGTGAACCGGCCCATCGTGAACCGGCCCGGCCCGCGTCGAGTGCCGGCGACCTTTGCGCTAGGCCGCCTATTTGCTCTTCAATTCGAAGGTGAAGTCGTTGGCTCCGCCCTTCTTGACCTCGGCGGTCAAGCCCGAGGTATCGGCCTTGCTGTATTTCGCCGGCAACAGGTCGGTCGCTTTCGCCGCGTTCTTGCTATCCTCCATCATTTTCTTCATCGCCGCGGCACCTTCCTCGGGGCTCAGCTCAGTCCCCCCACCCTTTCCTCTCGGGTCGACCGCGCCCGCCGAGCTTCCGCCCGACTTCTTGGTCACCGTCACGGTGTAGGAGCCGGGCAAGGCACCGTCGCCGGCCTCCACCGTGGTGAGGGTGAACTTGCCCGAGCTGTCCGTCAAGCCAGCCGCCGCCTTGCCGTCGGGCGCCTTCGGCGAAAACGCCACGCTGGCTCCCTCGACGGGCTGGCCGTCCAACGTCACCGTCCCCGAAGCCGACACGGCGCCAAGATCGGCGGCACCGCCGCCCGAGCAACCGACGAAAAAGGCCAACGCGGCCAAACAAACAAAAAATTTCCAACTGGATGGGGTCATGTTTACCTCCTCGGGTAACGGAACAGAGTGCATCTTGCGGGAAACCAACCGGCCGGGGCCGTCGTGGCGCCACCGAACGCCGAAAACCTATCTCATCTGACGATCTGACGGGCAGACTTCTCAAACCTGCCCGATAGGCTAATGTAGGACCGCGGCAAAAGTCAATCCCCCCGACAGGCAAGTTCTCCGCTTCACCTTCACCGCGCGGGACGGTCGAAGCCGACCGTTTTCCTCTCACTCCCAAGCTGTCGTAGGGCCGGCTGTGCCGGCCGAAACGTGGCTGGCGCTGCGAAACGCGGCAACCGGCCGGCACAGCCGGCCCTACGACA